>NZ_JBHVUV010000100.1:0-1048 GCF_042883905.1 Kitasatospora sp. NPDC058170 | reverse complement strand
GCTGTGAAGCATCCTCTCATAGAACCCAATTGCATAACATTCAAGTAACAGAAAAAACTACTGAAACACATGGCCAGTAGTTTTTTTCTGTTTTTAGGGTGTATACTCTATACAATCTTAGTTAACATAATGTCTCTTTCCGGAACACATGGGAAAAGAAACCCCTTGGCGTAGAGGGGTTTCCATGAGGGTAAAGTTTCTTTATTATGCAGCTTTTTATACATCCTTGATATAACGCTGATTATCCAAGGCTTAAGTAGCAGAAAAATGTATAAAAAGCGCACCTTTTATACATATGCTGTCATCAGTCTGAAATAGTATCGTTATGAAAAGAAATACGACTGCCCCTTTACTGTAATAAAGATATGCTATGATACATTTGGTTGTTATGGCATAGGCAAACCATAATATATTTATAGCTCTTACGTAAAAAGATTTCTCTATCCTTGTCAGGGGGAGAAAGAGACCTTTTTACCTTCAGAAAGTTTACGTTTCAGTTCCTAAAACCAATAGCTATACCAATTTACATGCAAACATGTATTATTTTTTAAGTTTCTATCTTTCTTTTTTCTTGCTCCTATCTGATTCTATTCCCATTTGCGAGAAATCAGATAGGAGCTTTTTTTAATTAAATTGTTCCTTATATTTGCCTCTAAAAGCATTTTTTCGTTTTCTCGTACTTTTCCTTTCTAATAGTCAAATCGTCGCTTATACGGCCTATATGAGCCTCATATTCTATATCTAACTCTCTTCTAATCTGTTCTTTCAAATCTTCCTTTTCGTTGGTTGTATTTCTAGATCTCCGTTATTACATCCTGGTAATACCGTATTTCTTCACCCCCCACCCCCCCATTTCAACCACTGTTCTTAGGTAGAGGAAACCACAATTTTAGATTTGGTGTAACGCACTACACCAATTTTTCATCTTCGATCAAATTGGGAGCGCGCTCTACGAGGTGGCGGTCGGAATTCCTCCCTGTGTTTGGCTCCGCCAAAATGAAAAAAGACATCCTCAACGGATGCCCTTTTTCATGAAGACCGTGGACTC
>NZ_JBHVUV010000099.1:0-1199 GCF_042883905.1 Kitasatospora sp. NPDC058170 | reverse complement strand
ATCGACTTCGAGGCGGAGGACAAGGACAAGGCGATCTCCGTCGAGGTCGCGATGCAGTGGAACTCCTCCTACACCGAGGGGGTCTACAGCTTTGCCAACACCATCCACACGCATGGCGGCGGCACCCACGAGGAGGGCTTCCGCGCCGCGCTGACCGGCCTGGTCAACCGCTACGCGCGGGACAAGAAGCTGCTCCGCGAGAAGGACGACAACCTCTCCGGCGAGGACATCCGCGAGGGCCTGACCGCGATCATCTCGGTCAAGCTCGGCGAGCCGCAGTTCGAGGGCCAGACCAAGGACAAGCTCGGCAACACCGAGGCGAAGACCTTCGTCCAGCGCGTGGTGCACGAGCAGCTGAACGACTGGCTGGACCGCAACCCGAACGAGGCCGCGGACATCATCCGCAAGTCCATCCAGGCCGCCACCGCGCGCGTCGCCGCCCGCAAGGCCCGCGACCTGACCCGTCGCAAGGGCCTGCTGGAGTCGGCCTCGCTGCCGGGCAAGCTCAGCGACTGCCAGTCCAAGGACCCGGCCGAGTGCGAGATCTTCATCGTCGAGGGCGACTCGGCCGGCGGCTCGGCCAAGCAGGGCCGTGACCCGCGGGTCCAGGCCATCCTGCCGATCCGCGGCAAGATCCTGAACGTCGAGAAGGCCCGGATCGACAAGGTGCTGCAGAACACCGAGGTCCAGGCGCTGATCTCGGCCTTCGGCTGCGGCATCCAGGAGGACTACGACGAGTCCAAGCTCCGCTATCACAAGATCGTTCTGATGGCGGACGCCGACGTCGACGGACAGCACATCCGGACCCTGCTGCTCACCCTGCTGTTCCGCTTCATGCGGCCGCTGGTCGAGGGCGGGTACGTCTACCTGGCGATGCCGCCGCTGTACAAGATCAAGTGGGGCAAGGACGACTTCGAGTACGTCTACTCCGACCGCGAGCGCGACGCCGTGATCGCGGCGGGCGTGGCGGCCGGGCGCCGACTGCCCAAGGACGACGCGATCCAGCGCTTCAAGGGTCTCGGCGAGATGAACGCCGAGGAGCTGCGGGTCACCACCATGGACCAGGCCCACCGCCTGCTGCAGCAGATCACCCTGGAGGACGCGGCCCGCGCCGACGACCTCTTCTCCGTCCTGATGGGCGAGGACGTCGAGGCCCGCCGCTCCTTCATCCAGCGCAACGCCAAGGACGTCCGCTTCCT
>NZ_JBHVUV010000098.1:0-1222 GCF_042883905.1 Kitasatospora sp. NPDC058170 | reverse complement strand
CTAGTGCTGGATTCCTTAAAGGCGGTATACAAATCGGCGTCGGAGTTGGCGGGTCGGTGGTGGTGGTCTGCCCCAGACCCAGGGCTTGGCACGTGCGTTGAGCTGGGCGGTTGCGAGGCGGGTGGCATGGGTGATCTCGTCGGGGCCGGCGAACGACTGGCCGGCGAGGGCGGCCTTGCGGAAGATGCGCCACCAGCCTTCCTGGAGGTTGAGCCAGCAAGCGCCGACGGGGATGAAGACATGTCGTATCCGGGGATGGTCCTCGAGCCAGGTCCGGGTGGAGAGGCTGTTGTGGGACGACAGGTTGTCGGTGACGACGACGATCTCACCGGTGGGGTTGGCCTTCTCCAGCAGCCGTAGGAACTGCTGGTAGAAGATGCTGTTGCGGGACGAGGCGGTCATGGTCACCTGCTGTCCATCGTTGACGCGCAGGCCGCCGTAGACCCAGGTCTTCTCTGGTCCGCGGCCGTAGTCCAGCTCGTTCTTGATGCGGTGCCCGTCCGGCGACCAGCCCGGCGCCGGCGGGAAGGTGCGCGGGATCACCGGCCCCAGTTCGTCGACGCAGACGACCGTCGCGTCGGCGGGCGGGCAGGTGTACAGGCCGACGACCCGCGTCCTTTTCCCTCGAAGTCCGGGTCCTTGGAGCGGATCCAGGACCGGGTGCGACGCCACCGCACGCCCTCGGCCAGCAGGATCCTGCGGACCTGCGAGCGCCCGATCTCGATGCCGCCGGCCCGTGCCCGCTCGGCCAGCGCGTCCAGGGTCCACTCCGGTGGCCCCGTCCGGTCCGCCGCTTCCAGGTCGCCACCGGCCCGGACCGTGAGGCGGCCCGGCGGTGGCTGCTTGACCAGGGCGATGACCCGCGAGCGCTCGGCTTCGGTGATCCGACGCTTGCGGCCCTGCCCACCCCGATCCTCCAGGCCCTCAAAGCCGTCCCGGTTGAAACGGTGCAGCCAGCACCGCACGGTCTTCTGACTGCACCCCAGCTCGGCCGCGATCGCCGGCACCCTCGACCCCGCCCAGCTCAGTTCGACCAGCCGCGCCCGCAGCACCAGATCCGCCGGCGCCTTCCGCGCCCGCGCCAACCGGTGAACCACCGCTTCCTCGCCCGAATCACGGCCCTGCCGCGCCCGCAGCACCACCCCGAACCACCCGCCCCTGACCGACCGAACTATCCCTCCACCAGCACATATACCCACTGAAAGAGGAATCCAGCACTAGT
>NZ_JBHVUV010000097.1:0-1305 GCF_042883905.1 Kitasatospora sp. NPDC058170 | reverse complement strand
CGGTGAGTGCGGTGGTGGAGGCGGGGGTGTGGTCGGTGTCGAGGAGGAGGAAGCGGCCGGGGTGTTCGGACTGCGCCGTCCGCACCAGGCCCCAGGCCGTGGACTCGTCGAGTCCGGGCACCTCCTCGCCCGCCGTGACCGCGACCGCGCCGCTGGTGAGGACGGCCAGTCGGGCTCCCTCCGGGTGGTCCTGGGCCAGCCACTCCTGGACGGCGGCCAGGGCCCGGTGGGCGGCCGCGCGGGCCGAGCCGGACGCCTCGATCCGTACGACGGTGGGCTCGGGCGCGCCGGCCGCCGCGGGGGCCGGCGTGAGCTCCGTCCAGTCGATCCCGTACAGCGGGTCGGCGGCCGACCTGGTCCGGGCGGCGCCGCTCAGGGCGTCGGCGGGCAGCGTGCGCAGGTCGAGTGACTCGGCGTCGGCGACCGGGGCGCCGGTCGGGTCGGTGAGCGTCAGCGACACCCCGCCGTGCGGGAGTTCGGTGATCCGGACCCGGAGCCGGTCGGCGCCGGTGGCGTGCAGGGTGAAGCCGCTCCAGGAGAACGGGAGCCGGACGGAGTCGCCGAGCCCCTCGCGGACCGGGAGCAGGTGCAGGGCGGCGTCCAGCAGGGCCGGGTGGAGCGCGAACCCGTGGTCGAGGAGGGTGAGTTCCTCCGGGAGCCGCACCTCGGCGAGGAGCGCGCCGCCGTCCTGCCAGGCGGCTTCGAGGTTGCGGAAGGCCGGGCCGTAGCCGTAGCCGAGTGCGGCGAGCCGGTCGTAGACCCCGGCCACGTCGATGGGGACGGCGCCGGGCGGCGGCCAGGCGGCCTCGGGCGCCGGCCGCGGGGCGGTGGCGGCGGCGAGGGTGCCCGAGGCGTGCCTGGTCCAGGGTTCGGCCTCGGCCGTCCGGGCGTGGACGGTGAAGCCGCGGCGGCCGTCGGGGGCCGGGGCGCCCACGGTGAGTTGGAGCGCCACCGAGCCGGAGGCGGGCAGCAGCAGCGGGGCCTCCAGCGTCAACTCGTCGACGGTGGGGCGGTCGGCCTGCTCGCCGGCGCGCAGCGCGAGGTCGAGCAGGAGGCTGCCGGGCACCAGCGGGACGGCGCCGACGGCGTGGTCGGCGAGCCAGGGCAGCCGGGCGGTGTCGAGCGTGCCGGAGAACAGCAGGCCGCCGCCGTCGGCGAGTTCGACCGGGTCGCCGAGGAGGTCGGCGGCGGGTTCGGAGCTCGTGGCGTTCAGCCAGTAGTGGTGGTGTTGGAAGGGGTAGGTGGGGAGGTTGGTGTGGGTGGTGGTGGGTGGGTGGGTGGTGGGGTTGTGGCCGTGGGTGTGGG
>NZ_JBHVUV010000096.1:0-1356 GCF_042883905.1 Kitasatospora sp. NPDC058170 | reverse complement strand
TCGACGCGCTCCCCGAACCCCCCGAACTCGGACCGGCCCCCGCCTGGGACCAGCTCATCCCCCACCTCACCGCCCTCGCCGCCACCACCCCGCCCAACCGTCACGAGGACCTCGCCGCCCAGCACTACTTCACCGCCGCCCAGCACCTCTACCACCAGGGCCACGACGCCCGCAGCATCCCGCTACGGACGGCCGAACTCGCCTACCACGAGGCGCACCTGGGCGAGACCCACCCCAGGACCCTTGCCAGTCGCAACAACCTCGCCTTCGCCTACGAGTCGGCGGGCGACCTCGAACGCGCCATCCCCCTCCACGAAACCACTCTCGCCCAGTGCGAGCAGGTCCTCGGGCACACCCACCCCGACACCCTCACCAGTCGCAACAACCTCGCCTGCGTCTACGAGTCGGCGGGCGACCTCGAACGCGCCATCCCCCTCTACGAGGTCACCCTCGCCCAGTGCGAGCAGGTCATCGGCCACACCCACCCGGACACCCTCACCAGCCGCAACAACCTCGCCCACGCCTACTACGTGGCGGGCGACCTGGACCGCGCCGTCCCCCTCCACGAGACCACCCTCACCCAGCGCGAGGAGGTCCTCGGGCACACCCACCCCGACACCCTCACCAGCCGCACCAACCTCGCCAGTACCTACGCATCGGCGGGCGACCTCGAACGGGCCATCCCCCTCCACGAAGCCGCCGTCGCCCAGTACGAGCAGGTCCTCGGCCACACCCACCCCGACACCCTCACCACCCGCAACAACCTCGCCTACGCCTACGCCTTGGCAGGAGACCTCGACGGCGCCATCACCATCTACGAGACGATCCTCGCCCAGCGCGAGGAGATCCTCGGCCCCGCCCACCCGCATACCCTCACCAGCCGCAGCAACCTCGCCCTCGCCCTCCGGCGGCGCGACCTCAACAAGCCCGCCCGGCGCCGCTGGTGGCAGTGGCGCAGGCCCCGGTGACCAGCCCCTCTCAGCGCCGGTCCGACGCGGCCGCGGGCCGACCAGGCGCCCGCACAATCCCGGCCTAGCCCCGGTCCAGCCCCGCCCCAGCCACCTGGCTGCGGTTCAGCTGCGCCGGCTGCCCACGTCCCGCGCCGACGGACCCGCCGGCCGCCGTACCGGCAGACCGTCCCGAGTGCGAGAATGGCCGCCACTTCCTCGACCGACTTCTCCTCCGGGTGGACCTGTTGAGCGACACACCGGCCGTCACCGCCTCCGGGGCCCGATCGGCGGCCGCGCACACCATCGGCACGGCCTTCACCGGCGACACCCACATCGTGCTGCCCGTCGACGCCCTCAACGCGGCCCGCACCATCGGCACCGAGCGCGGCACCGGCAACCTCGCCCC
>NZ_JBHVUV010000095.1:0-1358 GCF_042883905.1 Kitasatospora sp. NPDC058170 | reverse complement strand
AGGCTGGCCAGGCCGTGGTGGGGGACGACGACGCCCTTGGGTCGGCCGGTGCTGCCGGAGGTGTAGATGACGTAGGCGGGGTGGCTGGGCAGCAGTCCGGACTCGGGGTCGGTGGCGGCGAGTTCGGCGAGGCGGGCGAGGGTGTCGGGGTCGTCGAGGACGATCAGGGCGGTGGCCTCGGTTGCGGGCAGGGTGTGCTGGAGGTCCTGGTGGGTGATGACCAGGGTGGGGCGGGCGTCGCCGAGCATGTAGGTGATGCGGTCGGCGGGGTAGTTGGGGTCGATCGGCAGGTAGGCGCCGCCGGCCTTGAGGATCGCCAGGAGAGAGATCACCAGGTCGGTGGAGCGTCCCATGAGGACGCCGACCAGGGTCTCCGGGCCGACGCCGTGCTCGGTCAGCAGGTGGGCGAGACGGTTGGCCCGCTCGTTCACCTCGGCATAGCTCAGCTCCTCGTCCTGGTGGATGAGGGCGGTCGCGTCGGGGGTGCGGGCGGCCTGGGCCTGGAACAGCGCGGGCAGCGTCGCGGCGGGCAGGTCCCGGGCGGTGTCGTTCCACTCGGTGAGAAGCCGGCGGCGCTGGGCGTCGTCGAGGATCTCGATGCTGTGGAGGGGGGTGTGGGGTGCCGTCTCGAGCGCCGCGGTCAGGTTGTCGGTGGCGGTCTGGACCAGCGCGGCGACGAGGGCCGGGTCGACCGGTGCGGCGGCCTGGACGGTGAGGAGGAAACCGCTGCCCATGTCGTCGACGGAGACCGCGAGCGGGTAGTTGGTGCGCTCCTGGGCCTGGAGGAGCTCGACGCCTTCGAGGGCGGAGTCGGGCCCCTGGTCCGCCTCGCTGCTGTGGCGGTAGTTGAGGACCGAGGTGAACAGCGGGGTCTGGGCCGGGAGGTTGCTGGCCTGCTGGGCGAGGACGAGGGGTGCGTGCTCGTGGACGAGGAGGTCCGCGAGCTGTCCCTGCATGGAGCGGACGGCCTCGACGGCGGTCGTGTCGCCGGTGCGGACGCGCACGGGGAGGGTGTTGATGAACAGCCCGGGGACGCGGTCGGCGCCGGAGCCGGCCTGCATGCGTCCGAAGAGGACGGTGCCGAAGACGACGTCGTCGAGTGCGGCCGCCGAGGCGGTGATGCGCGCCCAGACGAGGTGGAACAGGGTGGCCGGGCTGACGCCGAGCCGGCGGGCCTGTTCCCTGACCCGGTCGGCGAGTTCGGGATCCAGCGAGGCGGTGACCTCGGTGGTCGTGCTGCCGTCTCCGCGGGCATCGGCGAGACCGAAGGGTGCGGTGGGTTCGGTGATGTCGCCGAGGAGGGTGGTGAAGAAGTTCTGGTGTTCTTCGCGGGGGATGCGGAGGCGGGCTTGGGCGAC
>NZ_JBHVUV010000094.1:0-1415 GCF_042883905.1 Kitasatospora sp. NPDC058170 | reverse complement strand
CGTCAGTTCAACGGTGGCGTGTCCGTTGGCGAGTTGTGTCGTTGACAGTGAGTGACACCTGGGGAGATGACGGAGGTCCGGGAGGGCCTGGAGGCGTTCACGGCGGAGCTGTTCGAGGCGTTCACGCGTCGGGATCAGCAACGCTGGGGACGGGTCTATGTGCGTGGGCTGCTGCTGGATGGCGGGCGCAAGTCGGTGGAGCCGATGGCCGCCCGGCTGGGCGAGGACGGCAACCGGCAGGCACTGGCGCACTTCGTGACCACCAGCCCGTGGGACCCGGCGCATGTGCGGGCCCGACTGGCCTGGAGAATGGCTGATGCCATCGGTCCGACCGCGCTGATCATCGACGACACGGGGTTCCTCAAGGACGGGGACGCCTCCGCGTGCGTGTCGCGGCAGTACACCGGAACCGCGGGGAAGGTCACCAACTGCCAGGTGGGCGTCTCGCTGCACCTGGCCACCGACCACGCCTCCACGGCGGTCGACTGGCGGCTGTTCCTCCCCAAGTCCTGGGATCCGGCCTCCGACAAGGCCGAACCGGCGAAGGTGGCCCGCCGCGAGCGCTGCCAGATCCCCGCCGACCTCGGGCATGTGGAGAAGTGGCAGCTCGCCCTGGACATGGTGGACGAGACCCGCTCCTGGGGCGTCCATGTCCCGCTGGCCGTCGCGGACGCCGGCTACGGTGACGCCGTGGCGTTCCGTCTGGGCCTGAACGAGCGCGGGCTGAACTACGTCGTGGGCATCTCCAGCACCCTGAGCGCCCAGCCGGGTTCCGCCCGGCCCGTCACCCCGCCCTACAGCGGGACCGGACGCCCGCCCGTGGCCCGATACCCCGATCCGGCGAAGAGCGTGAAAGCCCTGGTCACGGACACCGGCCGCGCAGCGGCCAAACCGGTGTCCTGGCGCGAGGGCTCACGCCCGGGCAAGGGCCGCACCGGGTTCAAGCGGATGTACTCGCGGTTCGTCGCGCTGCGGATCCGCCCCGCCGGCCGCGAGATCCGCGATGCCACCGACGGTGTGGAACTGCCCGAGTGCTGGCTGCTGGCCGAGTGGCCCGCGAAGGAGATGGAGCCGGTGCAGTTCTGGCTCTCCGACCTGCCCGCCGACACCCCGCTGACCACCCTGGTCCGCCTGGCCAAGCTCCGCTGGCGCATCGAGCACGACTACCGCGAGATGAAGCAGGCCCTGGGACTTGCCCACTTCGAGGGCCGTACTTTCACCGGCTGGCACCACCATGTCACCCTCGTCTCACTCGCCCACGCCTTCTGCACCCTGCGGAGGCTGGCCCGAGCCCCAAAAGGAACGGCAGCGGCCTGAGCCTCTACCAGGTCGTCCGCGAGATGCAGTTGATCCTCGCCACCTGGGCTGGCCACTGTCCGACTTGCAACCGCGACATACCCATACCCATACGAACC
>NZ_JBHVUV010000093.1:0-1445 GCF_042883905.1 Kitasatospora sp. NPDC058170 | reverse complement strand
TCGTCGGTCAGCGCGATGGAGAGGCCCTTGTTGAGGAACGCCATCTCCTGGAAGCGCCGGGAGAGCGTCTCGAACGAGTAGACCGTGGTCTCGAAAATCTCCGGGTCGGCCCAGAACGTGATCGCGGTGCCCGTCTCGCCTGACTCCTCCTGCCGAACAAGCGGCGCGACGGGAGCACCTGCCTTGTACTCCTGCGACCAGCAATAGCCGGCCGTCCTGATCTCCACCGCGAGGTGGGTGGACAACGCGTTCACCACGGACAGACCAACACCATGCAGACCACCGGACACCGCGTAGCCGCCACCGCCGAACTTGCCGCCCGCGTGCAGGACGGTGAGCACGACCTCGACGGCCGGCTTGTCCTGACCGGGGACGATGTCCACCGGGATGCCACGGCCGTTGTCCACCACGCGCACGCCACCATTGGCAAGGATCGTGACGCCGATCGTGTCGCAGACCCCTGCAAGGGCCTCGTCGACGGAGTTGTCCACGATCTCGTACACCAGGTGGTGCAGGCCACGCTCACCGGTCGAACCGATGTACATGCCCGGGCGCTTGCGAACGGCTTCAAGCCCCTCCAGCACTTGAATTGCGCTGGCGTCGTACGAGGGCGCGGGCGTGGCGTCTGCGCCGACGGCGGAGGCCTGAGCGGCGTAGTCGGACGTCCCGGTTTCGGTCACGAAGCACCCTTTCCGACGCAACGCACCCCCGCTCCCGTCTCACTTCGGCGGGGCGTTCACGGCGTCGTGTGATGTTGGTCAGTTGCTGGTATCGGCCCAGTGGACGCCTACCTCCGTGGACATCCTTCAGTAGGCCAGTTCGCCAGCCCAGCATACCTGAGGCTCCGTCAAAAGTAAGGCCAGAGGTTACGCGAAGGCGTCATCGGCAGCCTGGGGGCCCTGTCGTCTCATCCCCCCATGTGAGCCGGTCGCCGTCGCCTGCAGTGGGCCTTCTGGGCCTTCTGAGTGCGGGTCGGCAGGGATGGCGGAAGAAAGTCACTCCGCCGCGACGCAGGGAGGCCCCTGGTGGGCCTTCGGCGGGGGTGCTGAACCGATGTCGCCCCGGTGTGAAGGTGATCGGATGTGCAGCCGCGCCGTAGGCTCTGCGCGGCCCGAGTGGGCGTTCCGCGAAAGCGGCGCGCTGCCTACAACTTGTGTCCGCGACGGTAGTGTGCGCCGAGTCTGGCGAGTAGCGGGACGCCTGGGCCTTCACGCGCTGGACGAACCAGAAGCTCTGACGTTGCGCCAGCTCTTTCACCGCCAGGGTCCCCGAGGAGAATACGTGACTAGCCCTTCCGCCCGTCCCCCGACGCTCCCGGCCAAGGACGACTCCGACTACACCGCGCGGCATCTGCTCGTCCTGGAGGGCCTGGAGGCGGTTCGCAAGCGCCCCGGCATGTACATCGGCTCGACCGACAGCCGGGGCCTGATGCACTGCCTCTGGGA
>NZ_JBHVUV010000092.1:0-1588 GCF_042883905.1 Kitasatospora sp. NPDC058170 | reverse complement strand
CTAGTACTCCAGCAGGACTTCGACGTTTTGCCTGATCAGAGGGCTGCGCGGTGAGTGTAGTGGGCTGGTGCCCGTCAGGGGCGGTCTCCATGGGACCGCCCCTCGATCGTGTGTAGCCGGCGTTGGTAGTGACAGCGATGGGGGCAGCCTCCCGCCGTGATCAACGAGCCTGCAGCCGAGAGCTGGGACCACGAACTCGAAGACCTCTTCCTCCGTGTCGGCCACCGTTTCAGCCGTGTGGAACCGCGCCGCCGGATGCGCGACTACGTTCGCGGCCTGCTCGGCCCTGTCGGCCGCAAGAACGGCTGGCAGCTGGCCGAATACGCAGGTCACGCCACTCCTGACGGGTTGCAACACCTGCTCGCCGGTTCCCGCTGGGACGCGGACGAGCTCCGCGACGAGCTCCAGCACTACGTCGCCGAACGCCTCGGCGAGGACGACGGCGTCCTGATCATCGACGACACCGGCTTCGTCAAGAAGGGCATCACCTCTGCCGGTGTGCAGCGCCAGTACTCCGGCACCGCCGGCCGTACCGAGAACTGCCAGATCGGTGTGTTCGCGGCCTACGCCTCCGCCCATGGCCGTGCCCTGGTCGACCGGGAGCTCTACCTGCCCAAGTCCTGGACCGAGGACCGGGACCGCTGTCGTGCGGCGAAGATCCCCGACGAACGGGACTTCCACACGAAGGGCGATCTGGCCAAAGCTATGGTGCTGCGTGCGCTCGCCTCCGAGCTGCCCATCGCCTGGGTCACCGCGGACTCGGCCTACGGCCAGGAGGGACGCTTCCGGCGCCTGCTGGAACAGTCCGGCCTCGGCTACGTCCTGGCGGTGCCCAAGTCCCAGTTCAGCGTGGGCTGTCCACGCATCGACTGGCTGTTCACCCAGGCCCCGGCCGAGGCCTGGGAACGGATCTCGTGCGGCAACGGCGCCAAGGGACCACGCATCTACGACTGGGCGGCCATCCAGCTGCCCGCCGTGACCGAGTACGACTACCAGGACGAGGCCCAGGTCCGCCGGCGGTGGGCGCTGGCCCGCCGCAGCCTGACCAAGCCCGACGAGATCGCCTACTACCTCGCCTATGCACAACTCGACACAACCGTCGAACAGTTGGTGCGGATCGCCGGGACGCGCTGGGCGATCGAGGAGTGCTTCCAGGCCGCGAAGAACGAGTGCGGCCTGGACCAGTACGAGGTCCGCCGCTACACCGGCTGGATGCGACACATCACCCTGGCCATGCTTGCCCACGCATTCCTGGCCGCGATGGCGGCAGCCGCGGCATCAAAGGGGGCTGCAGAAACGGTTCCCGCAGCCTGGTCGACCTCACCGTGGCAGAGATCCGGCGGCTCCTGGCAGCTGGCCGTTCCCGCGACCCGCGTCCGCCACGGTGCTCGCCCCGCACTCACGCCTTGAACTGGTCCACCTGGCGCCGACAACGCCAGGCCGTCGCCCGTCGCTGTCACTACCAACGCCGGCTACACACGATCGAGGGGCGGTCCCATGGAGACCGCCCCTGACGGGCACCAGCCCACTACACTCGCTGCGCAGCCCTCTGATCAGGCAAAACGTCGAAGTCCTGCTGGAGTACTAG
>NZ_JBHVUV010000091.1:0-1621 GCF_042883905.1 Kitasatospora sp. NPDC058170 | reverse complement strand
CGTCAGCGTCAACCGCGACGCCGGCAGGCCCAACGCCTCACCCGTGTCATCCGGCGGCGCCTCCGGCAGACCACTCGCAGCACCCGAGCCCACCTCCCGCCCGCCCGTCATCGCCGCCGCCGCCCGCGTCCACTCCTTCAGCATCCGCACCAGCGACTCACGCGACGCACCCGCCGCCACATCGAACGCCGCGAAATGCAACCGGTCCTGCACCGGCGTCGCGATACCCGCCTGGTGCTCACCGTAGAAGGGAACCTCCGACGACACCCCGCCACCCGCCACCGGCACCGGATCGTCCTGCCGCACCGCCGCGGCCACCGAACCCACCGCCGCCGCCCCCAGCGCCACCCCCGCACCCGCCCAACCGATCACCGCACGACGACTGACCGGACCACCACCGGAAGCACCGGTACCGGCCGTACCGGCAACCGCCGGCGTCCCCTGCTGCTGCTGCTCGTTCTCGGCGTCCATCGCTGGCGGGCCCTTCTCTTCTCTGTGCTGACTCACGGATGCCGTGGCGGCCACCAGGGCCGCCACGGCGGAAAACCGACAGGCGCTACCGCACCCCTACTACTTGACGACCACCGCGGCCGCCAGCTTCGACAGCGGCTCAGCCAGCGCGTTCACCGCGTCCGAGAACGCCTTGCGCTCCGCCTCGCCCACCTTGTCGTACGACGTGTAGGAACCGTCCGCCAGCTTGTACTTCGCCAGCAGCACCCCGATCGCCGCGAACTCCCCGTCCAGCGTCTTCGCCAGCTGCGCGTCCTTCTCCGACGCCACCGGCCTCAACAGCTCGTACGCCTTCTGCGCACCCTCGACATTCGCCGCGAAGTCCGCCAGGTCCGTGTGGCTGTAACGGTCCTCCTCACCGGTGATCTTCCCCGTCGCCACCTCGTCCAACAGCTCCTTCGCACCGTTGGCCATGCTCGTCGCCGTGATCTCCGCCTCGGGGACCTTCTTCTGCCAGTCCTTCAGATCCGCCACCAGCCGGTCCGCCAGCTTCTTCTCCTCGTCACCGATCCGCGCGTCCGCGAACAGCGACTTCTCCAGCCGGTGCCAGCCCGTCCAGTCCTGACCCGGCTCCAGACCGTCCTCACGCGTGTCCGTCTTCGGGTCCACATCACCGAAGCTCTCCGCCACCGGCTCCGTCCGCTCCCACCCGGTGCGCGACGGCGCGAACAACGACTTCGCCCTCTCCAGCTCACCGGCCCTGATCGCAGCGGCGAACGCCTCCACCGCCGGGATCGTCGCGTCCGCCTGCTCCTGCGCATACCTCCGGTACGCGTCCACCGCCCCCGCCAGCCGCGGATCACCCGGCGCCGCGGACGCCGACGCGTCACCCGTCACCGTGACCTTCTGGCGGATACCGTCACCCACCATCCCCGGCTTGCACGCCACCTCGTACGACCCCGCCCTGATCTCCGCGTTGATCGTCGCCTTCGTCCCCGGACCGATGTTCTCCCGCTCCGTGACGATCTTGTCACCGGCCGCGTAGACATACACCTCGGTCGTCTTCGACCCCTTGTTCGCGATCTCGATCGCCACATGCCCCGCCGGGAACGACGTCCTCGACACCTCACACGCCGTGTCCGACGCAGTCACCTTCACCGCGTCCGACGAC
>NZ_JBHVUV010000090.1:0-1637 GCF_042883905.1 Kitasatospora sp. NPDC058170 | reverse complement strand
TAGAGGTCACGGCCCATCCCGGCCCACTGGGAACCCTGGCCGGGGAAGACGAACACCGTCCGTCCACCGCCCTCCGGGGCCGTACCGGTCACCAGACCGGGAGCCTCCTCACCACGGGCCAGAGCCGCCAGACCGGCCAACAACTCCTCACGGTGTGAGCCGACCACCACCGCCCGACGACCGAACAGCGTCCGACCGTCCAGCGCCCTGGCCACCGAGCCCGGGGACAACTCCGGCTGACGGTCGACGAATTCGGTCACCCGCGCGGCCTGTCGGCGCAGCGACTCCCCGTCGGTCGCGGACAGCACCCACGCGGTCGGGCCTTCGGCCTCGGCGGCCTGCGCCGCGTCCGCGGTGTCGCCCTGTTCCAGGATGACGTGGGCGTTGGTGCCGCCGATGCCGAACGAGGACACGCCCGCCCGGCGGGGGCGGCCGGTCTGCGGCCAGTCCCGCTGTTCCGCCAGCAGTTCGACGGCGCCCGCGGTCCAGTCGACGTGCGGGGTCGGCTCCTCCAGGTTCAGGGTCTGCGGCAGCACGCCGTGCTGCATCGCCATGACCATCTTGATCACGCCGCCCACGCCGGCCGCCGCCTGGGCGTGGCCGATGTTGGACTTCAACGAGCCCAGCCAGAGCGGCTCTTCGCGCTCCTGGCCGTAGGTGGCGAGCAGCGCGTTGGCCTCGATCGGGTCACCCAGCGAGGTGCCGGTGCCGTGCGCCTCGACGGCGTCCACCTCGGCGGCTGCCAGTCCGGCCTGGGCGAGGGCCTGGCGGATCACCCGCTCCTGCGAGGGGCCGTTGGGGGCGGTCAGGCCGTTGCTCGCGCCGTCCTGGTTGACCGCCGAGCCGCGGACCACGGCCAGCACGCGGTGGCCGTTGGCCTTGGCCTTGGACAGCCGCTCCAGGACCAGGACGCCGACGCCCTCGGCCCAGGAGGTGCCGTCGGCCGAGGAGGAGAACGGCTTGCAGCGCCCGTTCGGCGCCAGACCGCGCTGGCGGCTGAACTCCACGAAGGCCACCGGGGTGGCCATCACGGTCACGCCGCCGGCGAGCGCGAGGTCGCACTCGCCCTGCCGCAACGCCTGCGCGGCGAGGTGCATGGCGACGAGCGAGGAGGAGCAGGCGGTGTCGATGGTGACCGCCGGGCCCTCGAGGCCGAGGGTGTAGGAGACCCGGCCGGAGGCCACGCTGCCCGCGCTACCGGTGGCGATCATGCCTTCCAACTCGTCGGGCACGGCGGCCATCGACGGCTGGTAGTCGTGGTACATCATCCCGGAGTAGACGCCGGTGCTGCTGCCGCGCAGCGACCTGGGGTCGATGCCGGCGCCCTCGATCGCCTCCCAGGAGGTCTCCAGCAGCAGCCGCTGCTGCGGGTCGACCGCCAGCGCCTCACGCGGCGAGATCCCGAAGAACCCGGCGTCGAACATCCCGGCCTCGTGCAGGAACCCGGCCTCGCGGCAGTAGGACGTCCCCGGGCGCTCGGAGTCGTCGTCGAAGAAGTCCTCCAGGTCCCACCCGCGGTTCGACGGGAACGGGGTGATCCCCTCCCGGCCGTCGGCGACGAGTTGCCAGAGGTCTTCGGGGGAGGTGACTCCGCCGGGGAAGCGGCAGGCCATGCCGACGATGGCGATCGGGTCGTC
>NZ_JBHVUV010000089.1:0-1956 GCF_042883905.1 Kitasatospora sp. NPDC058170 | reverse complement strand
ATTATGGCGCTTGTCATGCAAGAGAGCGGCGGCCGACACTTAGACGTCATGCAGTCATCAGAATCAATGGGATTGCCGCCTAACACAATTACTGATCCCGAGGTCAGTATAGATGTTGGAATGAAGCATTTTAAAAGCGTCTTAGATAAAGCAGGTGGCGACATTAAATTGACACTCCAAGCCTATAACTACGGCGGCGGGTTCATTGACTACGTTAAAAAAAATGGCGGCAAGTATTCGAAAGAGCTTGCTCTCTCGTTCAGCAAAGAACAGGCCGCAAAGGTAGGTTGGTCGAGTTATGGAGATCCGCTTTATGTCGATCATGTGCTGAGATACCTAGACACAGGAGGAAAAGGCGGAGGAAAAAATCAAAAATTCGATTATGCTCAAGTACACAATATTATGAAAGAGTATTTAGGCACGCCTTATGTGTGGGGAGGCCGGTCTCCATCGGCTGGAGGTTTTGATTGTAGCGGCCTCATGGAATATGCTTTCGGGCAAATTGGTGTTGATCTCAATGGTAATGCTGCGACACAGTATGAGAAAACAAAGCCTGTTCCCGATGATGAGGCAGAGCCGGGCGACTTGGTCTTTTTTAGCACATATGCGCCCGGGCCGACTCATGTTGGAATGTATGTCGGTGATGGAAAATTCATTAATTCAAATGACGCAGGCCTTGAATATTCGAGCGTAGAGACATGGAAAAAGCTTTATCCGTATTTAGGGTTCAGGAGAATATAGAGAGGGTGAGTATGTGGAAGATCAGCAGAAAAGGCGCGGGACACGAATTATTATAATTGTTTCGATTGTTGTCGTAGCTTTGATGCTGCTTTACACCCAAACTTTAAAAAGGGATTTAGCAGCTGCCACGAAGCAAAAGGAAAATTATTCAGCACAAATTGACCGATTGAAAAAAGTAGATCAGACAAAGGCTGCAGAGCTGAATAATGAGTTTATTAATAAATTTTTCACCTACAGCAATACGAAGCAGCGGTATAAAGACATTGAACCATTAATGACTGAAAAAGGTTACCAGTCCACTTATCCAAGCGGGAGCAGTATTCCAAAGAAAGGATCGGATGTATCTTCTTCTGTTTCAGGATTGCAAAGCTATGAATATCAATCAGACAAGCAAGAAGTTTCTTTTATGAATGAGTTCACTGCACGCACAAGCTATAATGGCACAGCAAGCGAACAGAAAATCGTAATCAAAACCCAACTTATTGCGTTGGAGAATGGGGAGTGGAAGGTCGATAATGTTGAATTTATCGCTAATGTAGGCGGAGAGCCGGCGAATAATTAGGTCGAGGATTGATAAAAGTCTGTTTTTTAGACTTTTATCAACCACAGACCTCCAGCAACCGAGCTTGCGAGGGCGGTAGCATAGAGCGAAGGAGTGCACTGCAATGAGTTTGAATGATATGAAAAACCCAAAAGACATGGGTAATGGTGAGCTGTTAGAGGCATATAGCTCTTTTGCATATAGCTCTTTTAACCGAAAACCATTTCGAACGATAGAAGAACAAAATTATTTGGCGCTGCTGCGTCAAGAAATACTGGAACGTATGGATAAAAATGAGTGAGCTGTCATGACATTATCAGATTATCAAAAAAACGGCTCTCTGCTTCGTTCGTGAATAAGTGAGGATCAGAAAGCCGGCCATCTTTTTTTATTCGTGTTTTGATGAATTTTCCTGGTTCCTGGGCAGCTGCTTTGTTCGGATTCTCCTCACAACAAAATTCTTTAAGGAGTGTGAAAACAGTGCGGAAAATACTGTATAACATAGGAGATAACACTATAAGGTATTGGGTGTACAGCATTATTGTTTCAGCTTTTATCGTGGTGATTGGGGTTTTCCTCAGATCAAGTGTAATGCTTGATATTGGATATTTACTTGCTCCTTTGAGTATTCTTTTCATGGGAGTAATTCATATTTATTTGTGTATCGATAGGAG
>NZ_JBHVUV010000088.1:0-2170 GCF_042883905.1 Kitasatospora sp. NPDC058170 | reverse complement strand
GACCAGCCGTTCAAGGACCTCGGCTTCGACTCCCTCACCGCCGTCGAACTCCGCAACCGCCTGCGCACCACCACCGGACTCCACCTCCCCACCACCCTCGTCTACGACCACCCCACGCCCGAGGCCCTGGCCACCGCCGTCCTGGCGGAACTCGCCCCCGAACCGGCCTCCGCGAACGCCGCCGTGCTCGGTGAGATCTCCCGACTCGAAGGCCTGCTGGGCGAGTTCACCGACGGGCGGGCGGCCGAGGGGGACCGCGAACGGGACGAGGTGACCGCCCGGCTGCGCGCCCTGCTGCGCGGCTGGGACGACGCCAGGCCGGGCGCCCAGGAGGTCGAGGAGCAGGTCGACCTCGAAGCGGCCGACGACGACGAGCTCTTCAGCGCACTCGAACGCGAACTCGGCTCGGACTGACCGAGGTTCAGCACCACCACCAGCCCGGACCGGAGCGGCCGGCCGGACCGGCCAGGCCCCCGGCCCGGCCGACCGCACCCACCAACGCCAAGGGAGGCGCCACAGATGGCCAGCACCGAGGAGACCCTGCGCGAGTACCTCAAGCGCGCGACGACCGAACTCCGCCAGGCCAAGCGCCGGTTGCGCGAGGCCGAGGCCCGCGACCACGAACCGGTCGCGGTGGTGGGAATCGGCTGCCGCTTCCCGGGCGGGGTGGAGTCGCCGAGCGATCTGTGGCGCCTGGTCGCCGAGGGCGTCGACGCGATCGGCCCGTTCCCGGACGACCGGGGCTGGGACACCGACGCGCTCTACGACCCCGACCCGGAGCAGCCCCGCACCACCTACATCCGCGAGGGCGGATTCCTCCGCGGGGCAGCCGAGTTCGACCACGCCTTCTTCGGGATCAGCGCCCGCGAGGCGACCGCCATGGACCCGCAGCAGCGGCTGCTGCTGGAGACCACCTGGGAGGCCCTGGAGCGGTCCGGCATCGACCCGGTCGGCCTGCGCGGGTCACGGACCTCGGTGTTCACCGGGCTCATCGCCCAGGAGTACGCGCCCCGGGCCGGGGAGGCCCCGGGCGAGTACGAGGGCTACTTCCTGGCCGGCAACACCACCAGCGTGGCCTCGGGCCGGGTGGCGTACGTCCTCGGGCTGGAGGGCCCGGCGGTGACGGTCGACACCTCGTGCTCCTCCTCGCTGGTCGCCATCCACTACGCGCTGCAGTCGCTCCGCAGCGGCGAGAGCACCCTCGCGCTGGCCGGCGGCGCCACCGTGATCGCCCGGCCGAGCGTGTACACCGAGTTCAGCCGCCAGAAAGGCCTGGCCCCGGACGCGCGCTGCAAGCCCTTCGCCGCGGGCTCGGACGGGACCGGGTTCTCGGAGGGCGTCGGCGTCCTCGTCCTGGAGAAGCTCTCGGACGCGCGCCGCAACGGCCACCCCGTCCTCGCGGTGATCCGGGGTTCGGCGGTCAACCAGGACGGCGCGAGCAACGGGCTCACCGCGCCGAACGGCCCCTCCCAGCGACGGGTCATCCAGGAGGCGCTGGCCAACGCCGAGCTGACGGCCGATCAGGTGGACGCGATCGAGGCACACGGCACGGGCACCACCCTCGGCGACCCGATCGAGGCCCAGGCGATCCTGGCCACCTACGGCCAGGACCGCGAACTGCCGGTCTACCTGGGGTCGATCAAGTCCAACATCGGTCACACCCAGGCCGCGGCCGGCGTCGCGGGCGTGATCAAGATGATCGAGGCCTTCCGGCACGGCGAGCTGCCGCGCTCACTGCACCTGGACGCGCCCTCCCCGCACGTCGACTGGGCGGTGGGCAAGGTCGAGCTGCTCGCCGAGCACACGCCCTGGCCGCAGACCGGGCGCACCCGCCGGGCCGCCGTCTCCTCCTTCGGCATCAGCGGCACCAACGCGCACGTGATCCTGGAGGCCCCGGAGCCCGAGGCGGCCGCGGACGGCGAGGAGGCGCCCGCACCCGCACCCGAGGCGCTCCGCGCCGAGCAGGCCGAGCCCACCGATTCCGCCAGCCGCGCCGAACTCGCCGACCCGGCCGAGCTCGCCGACCCCTCGCCGGAGACCCCGCGGCTGTGGCCGCTGTCCGCACGGGATCCGCAGGCGCTGCGCGAGCAGGCGCGGCGGCTGCGCGCACACCTGGACACCACCACCGCCACCCCCGCCGACACCGCCCACGCCCTCGCCACCACCCGCA
>NZ_JBHVUV010000087.1:0-2174 GCF_042883905.1 Kitasatospora sp. NPDC058170 | reverse complement strand
TCTGGACCCACACCCTCGCCGTCCTCGACGACCGCAGCCCCCTCGCCGTCACCATCCTCAACACCCTCGCCTGGCTCGCCCCCGACGACATCCCCCTGGCACTCCTCCAGGGCATCGCCACCGGGGACGACCTCGACGAGGCCCTCGCCGCCCTCCGCACCTACAGCATGATCACCCTCACCCGCGACACCGTCAGCGTCCACCGCCTCGTCCAGACCGTCCTGCGCAAGCAGTCCGACCACCCCGGACGCACCGAAGCCGAACACGCCCTCACCCAGGCCCTCGACGCGCTCCCCGAACCCCCCGAACTCGGACCGGCCCCCGCCTGGGAGGAGCTCATCCCCCACCTCACCGCCCTCGCAGCCACCACCCCGCCCGACCACCACGACAACCCCATCACCCGGCATTACCTCACCGCCGCCCAGTACCTCTACCACCAAGGCCACGACGCCCGAACCATCCCCCTACGGCAGGCCCACCTCACCTACTGCGAGCGGGTGTTGGGCGACACCCATCCCGACACCCTCACCAGCCGAAACAACCTCGCCTACGCGTACGCCACAGCCGGCGACCTCGACCTTGCCCTGCCCCTACAAATCGCCACCCTCGCCCAACGCGAGGAGCTCCTCGGCCACACCCACCCCCTCACACTCAGCAGCCGCAACAACCTCGCCTGCACCTACGAATCGGCTGGTGATCTCGAACGCGCCATCCCCCTCTACGAAACCACCCTCGCCCAATGCGAAGAGATCCTCGGCGACACCCACCCCGACACCCTGCTCAGCCGCAACAACCTCGCCTACGCCTACTACATGGAGAGCGACCTCGAACGCGCCATCCCCCTCTACGAAACCACCCTCGCCCAGCGCGAAGAGACTCTCGGCCACACCCACCCCGACACCCTGCTCAGCCGCAACAACCTCGCCGCCGCCTACGAATCCGCAGGCGACCTCGAACGCGCCATCCCCCTCCACGAAGCCGCCCTCACCCAGTACGAACAGGTCCTCGGTCCTACCCACCCCGACACCCTCACCGCCCGCAACAACCTCGCGTACGCCTACGCGTCAGCCGGCGACCTCGAACGCGCCATCCCCCTCTACCGGACCGTCCTCGCCCAGCGCGAACAGATCCTCGGCCCCACTTACCCCCAGACCATCACCACCCGCGACAACCTCGACCACGCACTCCGGCAACGTGCGACAAACCAGCCCACCCGCCGCCGCTGGTGGCAGCGACGCAAGCGCGCAGCCGACTGACCCGTCCCGTTCCATCCGAACCCGAACCCGCGCCCAGATCCGCATTCCACCCAAGCCCCCGTTCCGCCCGAACCCCCCTCCGCCCGATGCGACAATGACCCCCGACCTTCGGCCAACTTCTCCTCGGGGTGGATCTGTTGAGCGCCACACGGGCCAGCACCACGGCAGCCGCATCATGACCGACCCGCACCAGCCGATCACGGCGGCGGGCGACCGGTCGGCCGCCGCCCACACCATCGGCAACGCCTTCACCGGCGACCTCGTGCTGCCCCTCGACGTCCTCAACGCGGCCCGCACCATCGGCACCGAGCGCGGCACCGGCAACCTCGCCCCGCGACCGGTCTGCGTCGGCCGCGACGAGGACCTCACCTGGCTGCGCCGCGTCCTCACCACCGACGGCAGCTCCGCCGTCACCCAGGCACCGGCCGTCCACGGCCTCGGCGGCATCGGCAAGACCACCCTCGCCCTGCACTACGCCCACCGCCACCGAGGCGACTACGCCCTCGTCTGGTGGGTCAACGCCGAATCCCCGGCCCGCATCGAGCAGTCCCTCGCCGCCCTCGCCCAACTCCTCTACCCCTCCTGGGCGGACGGCGCCTCCGAGCAGGCCCGCGCGGCCTGGGCCACCCACTGGCTGCACTGCCACCGCAACTGGCTGCTCGTCTTCGACAACGCCGAGGACCCGGCCCACCTACAGCCCTACACCGGCGCCCTCGCCTCCGGCCACCACCTCATCACCACCCGCCGCGCCACCGGCTGGCCCCGCACCACCCCCACCCGCGCCCTCGGCACCCTCGCCCCCGGCGAGGCGGCCCAACTCCTGTGCACCTACGTCGTCGAGGGGACAGCCCCGACCTCGCGCGACCTCCAGGACGCCCGCCTGCTGGCCGCCGACCTCGGCCACCTCCCGCTCGCCCT
>NZ_JBHVUV010000086.1:0-2254 GCF_042883905.1 Kitasatospora sp. NPDC058170 | reverse complement strand
TTGATCCATGATAAGACCCTCCTATTTTTTGAGGGCAACCCATGTTATAATAAAAGTCCTTACAAGTTTTTTACATGGGGTGCTTTCCTAGCCGGGAAAGTGCCCTTTTTCATTTTATTTAGTTTGGACTTGCAGTTAATTGTTTGGATCACCTCCTTAATTATCATCTTCTTGCTCTTGTGAGGCTAATGAAGATAGATTTTTGTATCTTAATAAGATATCCATTCTTGAATTTTTACCACCTTTAAAAATTTGGTCTGGATTTACTTCATAGTGACCATTTTTTACTTTTTTGAGAAAATCACTTTCTTGTAGGGCTGTCATTGTATCTGCAATTGTTTTTCTTGAAATACCTGTTTCAGCTTCAATCATGGAGTATGTATATAAAAACTGATTTTCTTTGTTAAGGTTACTCATAATAAAAGTAAGTATATTGATTTTTTTGTTACCAATTAAATCTAAGGATTGAATGACATGACCTAACCAAACTTTATGAAAGTTTGCATCTCTTTCTTCAATTTCAGTAACATTCATTTCGACTATTTCACCAGTATCTTGGTTAATATATTTTTGTGTACCTGTAAATCTTACTTTTTTTCTTGTTGTAATGGTCTTTTTCTTAGGTTGTTTTTCACTCATAATAGTCACCCCTTATCACTTCATTTAGTTTAATTATATTATACTAAATGGTGTACCCTGAATTCAACAGTTTATTTTCATTACACCAAACAGTATAAAAAATTACACCAAACAGTATAAAAAATTACACCGATTAAAATCCTCTTAAACTACTGATATACCAATGTTTTTAGCTATTTTACTCCTTTTTTTACTCTTATCTATAAATATAAGGGCTATTTTCCATACAAGGTTCGAGTAGTATTTTTTAAGAAAGTCACTTAAAAAATCTCCACTCTTTTCTCCTTGCATTTCAAATTTCGGCAGGTGAGGGCATATCGCCAAGCCGACCATACCCAAAACGAAGTTAATCATGATCGGCTTGTGCTAGCAATTATACCTGCCGAACCGCCAGAGCTACTGTCCTAAAATCCAATTCTATTTCAAAATGTATATACACTATTTTTAAAAGCCAGCCTCACACCCCAAAACGAAGAGGGCAATAAAAGTGATATATTTATATTAAATAAAATGCAGGAAAACTAATTCGTTGCGCCGTATTGCTTAGCGTAGCGAGTATAGGAGGCAATATGAAGGAATATCAAAGTAGCCAAATAGCAGGGATTGTAGGTATATCGGTCGCTACGGTACGTAAGTATGCACAGTACATGGAAAAAGCGGGCTATATGTTTCTTAGAAATGAAAGCGGCCATCGAGTGTTTTTAGATAAACATATTTTACTCTTTAAAGAATTTAATGGCCTCTCAAAGACAGGGAATTTATCTTTGGGCCATATTGCCAATACGCTGGCTGCCAAATATAATGACTTAAAAACTGAAGAAAATGATAACCATATCGGGGGCGAAGCGGCACCCGATACGACCTTGATAGATAAGGCTTCAAAGGATAAAATCGCTCTAACAGATGAGCAATATAATTCTTTAATGAATAAGCTTGATAAACTCGCTACGCTAGACGATATAGTGGAACAACTTGAACAACAAAAAGGGTTTAATAAAATGCTCATGGAGCAATTAGAACAGCAACAAAAATACATTGAACAAAGATTAGATAAAAGAGATAGTCAATTGATTGAGTCGATGAGAAATTCTATGGATCAACGCCAAGCTATGATTGAAGCTGCTGTGGCTAAGGCTTCAAAGAAGAAATGGTGGGAGTTTTGGAAATAATGTCGTTAATTTGCGAATAGTTATATAGCATGAATACAGTTAAGATCGCCTTATACACTGATACATAATGGGCGGTCTTTGTTATTGCTATGTAGGTTATATCTAGTAGCTGTCTTCACTAGCGGAATAAGATTTAAATATTGAGTACTCTCTAGATGTATGATAACTATTTATGTCTCTTTTTGTTGGTAAAAAATATAAATATAGGCATCTGTCAACGGTAAATCGCAAGACCGTCAGGTCGAGAATTTAAGGAGTTGATAGATTTACAAGACCCAAACCCTCTGGGCACTCAAACAACCCCGTTTGTTTGACGCCAACCGGCGAGGGAGCCCCCTCAAAAAGTGAGGGGGTTGGGGGTGTTTGTAGGAGCCATTCCAAAGGGGCTTCCCTTTGGCAGGTGGTGGACGGCGTCCGCGGACTTAACGAAAAATGGCATCAGTTTA
>NZ_JBHVUV010000085.1:0-2428 GCF_042883905.1 Kitasatospora sp. NPDC058170 | reverse complement strand
ACGGCTACCACCACCGCCCCGCCCTCACCGCCGAACGCTTCATCCCCAACCCGTTCGGCCCGGCGGGCTCGCGCCTCTACCGCACCGGCGACCTCACCCGCCGCCAGCCCGACGGCACCCTCCACTACCTCGGCCGCATCGACACCCAGGTCAAGATCCGCGGCTACCGCATCGAACTCGGCGAGATCGAAGCCCGCCTCCGCGAACACCCCGCGGTCCACAACACCGTCGTCACCGCCCACGGGCAGAACGAAGACAAGACGCTGGTCGCCTACATCGTCAGCAACGCCGAACCGGACACCACGGCTCTGCGTAACCACCTGACGATCGCACTACCCGACTACATGGTCCCGGCCGTCTACATCGCCATCGACCGCATCCCCCTCACCAACAGCGGCAAGGTCGACCACCGCGCCCTCCCCGCACCCGACACGAGCGCGTTCGGCGCCACCCGCTACATCGCGCCCCGCACCCCCGTCGAGGAACGCCTCGCCGCCATCTGGTCCGAGGTGCTCGGACTCCGGCAGGTCAGCATCGAGGACAACTTCTTCGACCTCGGCGGCGACTCCATCCGCGCCGTCCGACTGGTCGGCGCCCTGCGCGCCGCCGGCCACGACACCAGCGTCCGCGACGTCTTCCAGCACCGCACCGTCGCCGACCTCGCGAACCTGCTCTCCGGCCAGACCGCCGGCACCTCACTCATCCAGGCCGTCGCCCCCTTCGCCCTCATCAGCGACGAGGACCGCGCCGCCCTGCCCGCCGGCATCACGGACGCCTACCCCCTGTCGCAGATCCAGACCGGCATGCTCATCGAAATGCTGGCCACCGCCGACCCGGCAGCCGGCCTCTACCACAACATCAACTCCTTCCGGATCCCGGCGGAGCACGCGTTCTCCCTGCCCGCCCTGCGCCAGGCCGTCGACACCGTCACCCGACGCCACGACATCCTGCGCACCTCCATGCACCTCGACGGCTACACCCAGCCCCTCCAACTCGTCCACGAAACCGCCGAGTTGCCAGTTTCTGTCCACGACTGGCGCGAGCTCGACGCCGAGCAGCTCGACCGGGCCCGACGCGACTACGCCGGCCAGGAATGGGCCACCGGCTTCGACCTCACCACCGCCCCCCTCCTGCGCATCGCCGTCCACCTCGAAGACGACAACGCCTGGCGCCTCACCTTCAGCTACAACCACGCCATCGCCGAAGGCTGGACCCTCAACACCCTCCTCATGGAGATCGTCGAGTGCTACCAGCACCTGCACGACGGCCGTGAACTCCCCGACCACCAGGCGCCGTCGGTGCGTTACGCCGACTTCATCGCCGCCGAGCTGGAGTCGCTGGCCAGCCCCGAGGACCGGGCGTTCTGGCAGGACGTCGTGGGCGGACACGCTCCGCTGCGCCTGCCCGCCGACTGGTCACAGGCCGACGCCCCCGCAGGTGTCCGCCACGGCAGGCAGGTCCCGTTCGCCGACCTCGAAGACGCGCTGCGCGCCCTCGCCCTCAAGGCCAACACCTCGCTCAAGAGCGTGCTGCTCGCCGCCCACCTCAAGGTCATGAGCTCCCTGACGGCGGACGACGCCTTCCACACCGGCGTCGTCTTCCACGGCCGACTGGAGGCCCCCGGCGCCGACCGCGTCCTGGGCATGCACCTCAACACCCTGCCCTTCCCCGCCCACCGCCCCACCGGCACCTGGCGCCAACTCGTCGAACACGTCTACGCCCAGGAAGCCGAGATCTGGACCCACCGCCGCTACCCCCTCCCCGCCGTCCAACGCGAAGCAGGCAACGGACAGCGCCTCATCCCCGTCATGTTCGAACAGCAAAACTTCGAACAGCTCGACCCCACCACCAACAACGGCACCGACACCGGCACCGACACCGGCCGCGATGCCGGCGCCAACGCCAACGCCGGCGGCACCGAGTTCGCCCTGAGCGTCATCACCGCGAACAGCACCGTCGGCATCGCCACAACGACGGCTGTTCTCAGTGCGGTGGCCCTGGAGCGGCTCGCCTCCATGTACCGGCAGGTCCTGGAGGCGATGGCCGCCGACCCCGACGGCGACGCCACCACCACCCACCTCCCCGCCGACACCCTGGACCCCCTCCACGGCCACCAGACCCAATGGCCCGGCACCAGCCCGCTGCACCTCTTCCAGACCCACGCCGCCACCACACCCCACGCCACAGCCGTCATCTGCGGCGACGACCAACTCACCTACCAGGAACTCGACGAACGCTCCAACCAGCTCGCCCACCACCTGCGCGCCCTCGGCGTCACCCCCGGCGACCACATCGGCATCTGCCTGGACCGCAGCCCCGCCGTCCTCACCGCCATGCTCGCCACCTGGAAGGCCGGCGCCGCCTACATCCCCGTCGACCCGGCCCTACCCGCCGAACGACGCCACTACATGCTCACCGACGCCACCGC
>NZ_JBHVUV010000084.1:0-2449 GCF_042883905.1 Kitasatospora sp. NPDC058170 | reverse complement strand
TTCGACCTGCTGATGGGCAACGACGTCGCCCCGCGCAAGGAGTTCATCGTCGACTCCGCGGCCACCCTGGACCGCTCCCGCATCGACGCCTGAGCCGAACTTCGTGAAGCAGCCAGCGCAGAGGTCCCGGTAGTGAACACGTGTGGGCGCGCCGGTCGGGCGTCCGACCCGCGGCCGTCGCGCCCACACTCCGCGATGGTGCCTCTGACCGCTGCTGGTGTGCTCACTACTGCAATCACCACGCTCGTAGTGCCGCCGCACCAACTGCTATTTCGCTGACCTCCGGACACGTCGGCTACTACCATTCCCATACGTCGCAGATCGTCGACCGTCCCACCGCCCTCGCACGCCACAAGGTAACGATGAAGATCAAGCGAGCACGCATCCAGAACTTCCGCAGCTTGCGGGAGGTGGACATCGAATTCGATGCGACGACGTGCTTCATCGGGCCGACCGGCGCGGGGAAGTCCACCGTCCTGCGTGCGCTCGACTGGTTCTTCAACGGGGAGAAGACGCTCTCACTGGACGAGCATGATCTCCACTCCGCGGCTGACAGCCGCCGGATCACCGTCGAGGTCGAGTTCAACGACCTTACCGAGTACGACCGGGGCGTGCTGGGCAGCTACGCCCCGCCCGAGAGCGACACGGTGATCGTGTGGCGCACCTGGGAGGACGGCGAGGACAAGATCAGCGGAAGGGCGCTTGCCTTCCCGCAATTCGAAGCCGTCAGGGGTGCGCCGACCGCGATGGCCAAACGCAAGGCGTACGGGGAGCTGCGCGATCAGCAGCCGGACCTGGAGCTGCCGTCCGCGGGCTCCGAGGCCGCCGTAATGGAGGCGCTTTTGACATGGGAGCGTGAGCATCGCGACCGGCTCGTCCCCACCGAGCGCAACGGCACCCACTTCTTCGGCTTCGCGGGCCAGAGCAAACTCGCCGAGCTGATCGACTTCGTCTTTGTCTCGGCCGACCTGCGCGCCGCGGAGGAGGCCGACGACCAGAAGGCCTCCGCGCTGGGCCGCATCCTCGACCACGCGGTGAACCGGACCCAGGAGATCGCAGCACTCGGCGAACTCGAGAAATCTGCCCACGAGGAGCGCCTGAAGATCCAGAACGAGGCGTACAAGCCGGTCCTCAAGAGGATTTCGGGTGCGCTCTCGCGAGAGCTCGCACAGTTCACGACGGGACGCGGGATCGCGCTCGCACCAGTCGTCCACGCGCCGAAGCCGGCCAGGACCAGCTTCAAGGTCAGTATCTGGGACGGCGCCGCCGAGACTTCCGTCAGCCGCCAGGGCCACGGCTTCCAGCGCGCGCTGATCATCGCCGCCCTCAAGCTCCTCGCCGAGACCAGGCGGCCCAGCCAGGAGACGCGCACCCTGTGTCTGGCCATTGAGGAGCCCGAACTCTTCCAACACCCCGCGCAGGCGAGGATCTTCGCCGACGTCCTGCGCGACCTCGCCACCGCCAAGGGAAGCCGGGTCCAGGTCACGTACGCCACCCACAGCACCGTCTTCGTGGACCACCGCGCATTCCACCAAGTACGCCGGCTTCGCCGGGACTTCGTCGACAACCACCCCACGACCCATACCAGCCAGGTCACCGTGGACGACCTCTGCGAGGCGCTCGCCGGTTACGTGAAGCCGGACAGCGTGCGTCGCCACGCCGGCCTCCGCTGCACCGACACCCTCGCCGAGGGCTTCTTCGCCCTGGCCGCCGTGCTCGTGGAGGGAGATACCGACGGCGGCCTGATCACCGGCTGCGCCCAGAACATGAACCTGGGCCTCGCCGCCCAGGGCGTCAGCGTGATTCACGTCAGCGGCAAGAACAACCTGATTCTCTGCCACGCCATCCTCACCGCCCTCGGAGTGCCCTGCTACGTCGTCTTCGACGGTGACTGCGGTATGGAGGAGCGGAAACTGGCCTCGATCCAAGGACGGGAGGGCGACGACTACTTCCAAGCCAAGAAGAAGATCACCGCGGCGGCCGACGACGCGGCCCGGATGAACGTGGACCTGCTCGGATATCTGGGCGCGCAGAGGCGGGTCCCCTGGCCGGAGTCAGTGTCCACCTCGACCTACACCGTCTTCGACGACAACTTGGAGGAGTACCTCAAGGGTGCCTGGCCCGCATGGTCCAGGAGACTCAAGCAGCTGATCGACTCCGGCGAGGGATTCCCCGGCAAGAACGCCCCCACCTACCGGGAAGCCGCCAGCAGCGCGGAAGACAATCCGCCCTTGCTGCTCGTCCAACTCCTAGCCAACGTCCAGGAGCTGCTGAAGGCCAGCACGCCGCCGTCCTTCCACGCCGTACCGCGCCAACTCGGCCCGGACGATGCTGTCGAGGCGGCAGTACCCACTACCTAGTGCCGCGTCAGGCAACTTTTGCCCGTCAAGGAGCGGCGTCCGGTGCGTGCTATCGGCGTGCCGGCCGGAAGTCCTCGTACTGGACGTAC
>NZ_JBHVUV010000083.1:0-2542 GCF_042883905.1 Kitasatospora sp. NPDC058170 | reverse complement strand
TGGCCCTGCCACACCCACCCCACCACCACCACCGTCCCCATCGGACACCCCATCTGGAACACCCGCCTCCACGTCCTCGACGCACACCTCCAGCCGGTACCGGTGGGCACCCCCGGCGAGCTCTACCTCACCGGCACCCAACTCGCCCGCGGCTACCTCAACCGCCCCGCCCTCACCGCCGAACGCTTCACCGCCAACCCCTACGGCCAACCCGGCGAACGCATGTACCGCACCGGCGACCTCGTCACCTGGCGCCCCGACGGCAGCATCGACTACCTCGGCCGCACCGACCACCAAGTCAAAATCCGCGGCTTCCGCATCGAACTCGGCGAAATCGAGTCGGCGCTCACCGCACACCCCGCCATCACCCACGCCACCGTCCTCGCCCGCGAAGACACCCCCGGCGACAAGCGCCTGATCGGCTACGTCGTCCCGGTCTCACCGGAGGCCGTGGACACCGAGCAGCTCCGCAAGCACCTCGCCTCAGAACTCCCCGACTACATGGTCCCCAGCGCGATCATGCAGCTGGACGCCCTGCCGCTGACGGCCAACGGCAAGCTCGACCGCAAGGCCCTGCCCGCACCGGAGTTCACGGCGGCCGGCTCCGGCCGCGCACCCCGAACCGAGCAGGAAGAAGCCCTCTGCGCCGTCTTCGCCGAGGTCCTCGGCATCACCACGGTCACCATCGACGACAGCTTCTTCGAACTCGGCGGCCACTCCCTGCTGGCGACGCGGCTGGTCAGCCGGATCCGTACCGCGCTGGGCATCGAGGTCGGCATCCGCACCCTGTTCGAGGCCCCGACCGTCGCCGGCCTGGCCGAGCGCCTCGGCGGAGCCGGTACGACCCGGCTCGCCCTGACCGCGGGCGAGCGCCCGGACATGCTGCCGCTGTCCGCCGCCCAGCGACGGCTGTGGTTCCTCGGCGAGCTCGAAGGCCCCAGCGCCACCTACAACATCGCCACCGCGCTGCGGCTCAGCGGCGCCCTGGACCGGGAGGCCCTGCGGGCCGCGCTCGGCGACGTCATCGGGCGCCACGAGGTGCTGCGTACGGTGTTCCGCACCGCCGACGGCCGACCGCACCAGCACGTCCTCGACCCGGCGGCGGTCACCCTCGACCTGCCCGTCACCGAGGTCACCGAGGCGGAGCTCGAGCAGGCCCTCGCCGACGCGGCCGGGCACGTCTTCGACCTGTCCACCCAGATACCCCTGCGCGCCGAGCTGTTCACCACCGCCGAGAACGAGCACGTCCTCGTTCTCCTCGTGCACCACATCGCGGGCGACGGCTGGTCCATGGGCCCGCTCGCCCGCGACATCTCCCAGGCCTACGCGACCCGACTCGACGGCCACGCCCCCGCGTGGCAGCCGCTGCCGGTGCAGTACGCCGACTACACCCTGTGGCAGCAGAAGCTCCTCGGCGAGGACGCCGACCCGCAGAGCGTCCTGTCCCAGCAGCTCGCCCACTGGCGCGAGGCCCTGTCCGGCCTCCCGGAAGAGCTCCAGCTGCCCACCGACCGGCCCCGCCCGGCCATCGCCACCCACCACGGCGCGACGCACGACCTGGACATCCCCGCCGAGCTGCACCAGCAGCTCAGCGACCTCGCCCGCTCGCGCGGTGTGACCGTGTTCATGGTCCTCCAGGCAGCACTGGCCACCCTGCTCTCCCGTCTGGGTGCGGGCACCGACATCCCCGTCGGCACCCCCATCGCCGGACGCACCGACGAAGCCCTCGACGACCTGGTCGGGTTCTTCGTCAACACCCTCGTCATGCGCACCGACGTCTCCGGCGACCCGAGCTTCGGCGAGCTCCTCGGCCGCGTCCAGGACGCCGGGCTCGGTGCCTTCTCGAACCAGGACATCCCCTTCGAGCGCCTCGTCGAGGACCTCGCCCCCACCCGCTCCATGGCCCGGCACCCGCTGTTCCAGGTCATGCTCACCCTGCAGAACAACACCGAGGCCGCCCTCGAACTCCCGGGCCTGGCAACCGAACTGCTCCCCGCCGGGCAGGCCCCGGCCAAGTTCGACCTGGACTTCCAGCTCGGCGAGGCCTTCGACGCCACCGGCCGGGCCGCCGGCCTCCACGGCTGGGTCACCTTCGCGACCGACCTGTTCGACCGGACCACGATCGAGGCCGTCGCCCAGCGTTTCGTGCGGGTTCTGCACGCCGCCGTCGCCGACCCCGAGCAGCCCGTCAACCGCCTCCAGATCCTGGACGCGGCCGAGCGCCGACAGCTGCTGACCGAGTGGAACGACACCGCTCAGGACCTGCCCGCCACCACGCTGCCCGCGCTGTTCCAGGCCCAGGTGGCGCGCACGCCGGAGGCGACCGCCCTGGTGTTCGCGGACAACGAGCTCACCTACGCGGAGCTGAACGAGCGGGCCAACCGTCTCGCTCATTTGCTGACCGAGCACGGCGTCGGCCCGGAGACCCTGGTCGGCGTCCTCATGGGACGCTCCACCGAGCTGGTCGTCTCCCTGCTGGCGATCCTCAAGGCCGGCGGCGCCTACCTGCCGATCGACCCCAACTACCCCGCCGACCGCATCA
>NZ_JBHVUV010000082.1:0-4147 GCF_042883905.1 Kitasatospora sp. NPDC058170 | reverse complement strand
CGGCGACCACACCCAAACCCACACCATCGCCCAACACTTCACCAACCAAGGCCGACGCACCCACCCCCTCAACGTCAGCCACGCCTTCCACTCCCCCCACATGGACCCCATCCTCGACGACTTCCACCACACCGCCACCCAACTCCACTACCACCCCCCACACACCCCCATCACCACCCACGGCAACCCCACCGACCCCCACCACTGGACCCAACACATCCGCCAACCCGTCCGCTACCACGACACCACCACCACCCTCACCAACCACGGCATCACCCTCCACCTCGAACTCGGCCCCGACCCCGTCCTCACCCCCCTCACCCCCAACACCACCCCCACCCTCCACCACCAACACCCCGAAACCCACACCTACCTCACCGCCCTCGCCACCACCCACACCCACGGCCACAACCCCACCACCCACCCACCCACCACCACCCACACCAACCTCCCCACCTACCCCTTCCAACACCACCACTACTGGCTGCTGCCCAGCACACCCGCCGGCGGACCGGAACGCCTCGGCCTCGACGCCCCCGACCACCCGCTGCTCGGCGCCTCGGTCGAACTCGCCGAGGACGGCGGCCTGTTGCTGACCGGCCGACTGGCCCTCAGCAGCCACCCCTGGCTCGCCGACCACGACATCCTGGGCCGCGCGCTGCTGCCCGGCACCGCCTTCGTCGACCTCGCCCTCACGGCGGGCGAGCGCGCCGAGACGCCCCGGGTGGACGAACTCACCCTGGAGGCCCCGCTCCTGCTGCCCGCCGAAGGCGCGCTGACCCTGCAGCTCGCGGTCGGCCCGGCGGAGTCCGGGACCGGCTCGCGCGCCCTCGCGATCCACGCCCGCCCGGCCGCCGGCACCGGCGAGTGGACCAGGCACGCCGTCGGCCGGCTCACCGCCGCCACGGCCGAGCCGGCCACCGGCCCGCAGCCGCGCGCCTGGCCCCCGTCCGGCGCCGAGGCGATCGACGTCGAGGAGCTCTACTCCCGCCTGGCGGAGCTGGGTTACGCGTACGGCCCGGCGTTCCGGGGCGTCCGCGCAGGCTGGCAGCGAGGTGACGAGCTGTTCGCCGAACTCGCGCTGCCCGAGGAGGTCCGCGACACCGCGGCCGGCTACCCGCTGCACCCCGCCCTGCTGGACGCCGCCCTCCACCCGCTGGTGGGCCGGGCCGCCGAGAGCGCCGACGGGCTGCCGCTGCCGTTCTCCTGGTCCGGCGTGGAGCTGTCCGCCTCGGGCGCCGACGCACTGCGCGTCCACTGGCACGGATCGGCGCTCGACGCCACCGACACCACCGGCCGTCCGGTGCTGAGCGTCGAATCGCTCGCCCTCCTTCCCGTCCGGGCCGAGCAGTTGGCGGCCGCCGACCGCCCGGCCCAGGACCTGTACCGGCTCGGCTGGACGCCGGTCCCGACCGCCGCCGCTGCCTCTGCCGCTTCTGTCTCCGCCGCCGCGCCGACTCCGGCGACACCGGTGGCACTGGTCGCGGGCCTCGGCGAGCTCCCCGCCGACGAGCCCGTCCCGGCCGTGGTCGCCGTGGCCGTGCCCGCCGGCCGGCCCGGCGTCGCGGCGGCACTGGAGCTGCTGCGCTCCTGGTCCGCCGACGACCGCTTCACCGGCGCGCGACTGCTCCTGCTCACCCGCGGCGCGGTCGCCGCCACCGACACGGACACCGTGCCCGACCCGTGGGCCGCCGCCGTCTGGGGCCTGCTGCGCTCCGCCGAGGCCGAGCACCCCGGCCGCTTCGCCGTCGCCGACCTCGCCCCGGACGCGGAGGCCGACACCGCCGCCCTCAGCACCCTCGCCACCGCCCTCGCCACCGCCGACGAGCCCCAACTCGCCCTGCGCGACGGCGCCCTGCTCGCCCCGAGGCTCGCCCGCGCCGACTCCCCGTCGCGCCCCGAGCCGGACTTCGCCGACCGCACCGTGCTCGTCACCGGCGGCACGGGCGCCCTCGGCCGCGAGGTCGTCCGGCACCTGGTGGCCCGGCACGGCGTACGGCACCTGCTGCTGCTCAGCCGACGCGGCGCGGACGCCCCCGGAGCCGCCGAACTCGCCCTGGAACTCGCCGAGTCGGGCGCCGAGGTACGCTTCGCCGGCTGCGACGCGGCCGACCGGGACGCCCTGGCCGCGGTGCTCGCCACCGTGCCGCCCGAGCGGCCGCTCGGCGCCGTGCTGCACCTGGCGGGCGTCCTGGACGACGGCGTGCTCGCCGACCTCACCCCCGAGCGTCTGGACACCGTCCTGCGCGCCAAGGCCGACGCCGCCGAGCACCTGCACGAGCTCACCCGCGCGCTCGACCTCGACGCCTTCGTCCTGTTCTCCTCCGTCACCGCCACCACCGGCACCGCCGGACAGGCCAACTACGCCGCCGCCAACGCCTACCTGGACGGTCTGGCCGCCCACCGGCACGCCCTCGGCCTGCCCGCCACCTCCCTCGCCTGGGGCCTCTGGGCCGACCAGGACGGCATGGCGGGCGGCCTCGGCACGGCCGGCCTGGCCCGCTGGGCCAGGGCCGGACTGCCCGCGCTCGGCACCGAAGAGGGCCTGGCCCTGCTCGACGCGGCCCTGCGGCACCCGGCCCCCGCCCTGGTACCGGTCCGCTTCGACCCGGTCGCCCTGCGGGCCCGCGCCACCGCCGGCCCGCTGCCGGCACCGCTGCGCGCCCTGGTGCGTGCCCCGCGCCGCCGGGCCGACGCCTCCCCCCGGGTCGGCGACTCCTGGGCGGACCGCACCGCGGCCCTCGGTGCGCCGGAACGCTCGCGCGCCATCGCCGAGTTGGTGCAGACGACGGTGGCCACCGTGCTCGGCCACGCGACCCCGGCGACCATCGACGCCACCCGGGCGTTCAAGGAGCTGGGCTTCGACTCGCTCACCGGCGTCGACCTGCGCAACCGCCTCGCCGCCAGCACCGGCCTGCGGATCGCCGCGACCGCCGTCTTCGACCACCCGTCCCCGGCCGCGCTCGGCGCCCACCTGCAGTCCCTGCTCCCGGGCGCCGCCGCCACCCGCGGACCGGTCGAGCCGGTCACCGCCGTCGCCGCCGACGACGATCCGATCGTGATCATCGGTATGGCCTGCCGCTACCCGGGCGGCGTCGCCTCCCCCGAGGACCTCTGGCGGCTCGTCACCTCGGGCGGCGACGCCATCGGCGACTTCCCCGCCGACCGCGGCTGGGACCTCGACGCGCTCTACGACCCGGACCCGGAGCGGATCGGCACCTCGTACACCCGCCAGGGCGGATTCCTCGCCCAGGCGGCCCAGTTCGACGCCGAGTTCTTCGGCATCAGCCCGCGCGAGGCGCTGGCGATGGACCCGCAGCAGCGACTGCTGCTCGAAACCGCCTGGGAGACCTTCGAGCGGGCCGGCCTCGACCCCGCCACCGTCCGGGGGACGCGCGCCGGGGTGTTCGCGGGCGTGATGTACAACGACTACGGCTCACGACTGGCCAAGGCCCCCGAGGAGTTGGAGGGCTACCTGCTCACCGGCAACACCTCCAGCGTGGTGTCCGGCCGCCTGGCCTACACCTTCGGGCTGGAGGGGCCGGCCGTCACCGTCGACACCGCCTGCTCCTCCTCGCTGGTCGCGCTGCACCTCGCCGCGCAGGCGCTGCGCCAGGGCGAGTGCGACCTCGCGCTGGCCGGCGGCGTCACCGTGATGTCCCGCCCCGACACCTTCGTGGAGTTCAGCCGCCAGCGCGGTCTGTCCGCCGACGGCCGCTGCAAGTCCTTCGCGGCGGCCGCCGACGGCACCGGCTGGTCCGAGGGCGTCGGCCTGCTGCTGGTCGAGCGGCTCTCCGACGCCCGCCGCAACGGGCACCGGATCCTGGCGGTCGTCCGGGGCTCGGCCATCAACCAGGACGGCGCCAGCAACGGCCTCACCGCCCCCAACGGCCCCTCCCAGGAGCGGGTCATCCGGCAGGCCCTGGCCGCGGCCGGCCTGCGGGCCGGCGAGGTCGACGCGGTCGAGGCGCACGGCACCGGCACCCGGCTCGGCGACCCGATCGAGGCGCACGCGCTGCTGGCCACCTACGGACAGGACCGCGAAGGGGCCGAGCCGCTGCTGCTGGGCTCGTTGAAGTCCAACATCGGCCACAGCCAGGCGGCGGCCGGGGTCGGCGGCATCATCAAGATGGTGCAGGCCATGCAG
>NZ_JBHVUV010000081.1:0-4163 GCF_042883905.1 Kitasatospora sp. NPDC058170 | reverse complement strand
CACGCCCTCCCGGTCAGTGGTGAGATCGTCCGCGAAACGACGGTCACCCGTCGCGTCCGGCACGTGCTTCACACAGACAACGATCCTCAAGCTCACGGCCTTGTCTCCTGTACTGGTCTCGTCCGGCGGCTGCGGCTGTGCAAGCGGGCGCGAACTCGGCACGCACCCGCTCCGGGCAGCGTGTTCCCGTGCCAGTCCGGAACTTCCTGGCAGCATACTCGCCAGTATTCCAAGGGTCACTACTGGCCAGTAGCTTACGCTGCCGGGCCCGTCCGAACGTCCCGCACGGCACCCGCGACGGCCGGGGAGGACCCTGGTCGGACGGGGAGCGGCGGGACGGCTGCACTGCCGTCCCCGCCCATCCTGCCCCAGCCCGCAGCCGCTACCACCTGACTGCGCGGCACATCCCCTGTGAGATTTGCCGCCACCGCGGGCCGGCCGGGCGGCACCCGCGGCAAGGCGCCCACGACACGGCGCCCGCCACGAGGCACCCACCGCACGGCCAGGTGGTCAGACCGCCTCGCCGAGGGCCGCGATCACATCGGCCCGACGCGGCAGACCGGCCGCCCGGCGCACCACCCGGCCGCCCGCGTCCAGTACCAGCACGGTCGGCGTCCGCAGGATGTCCAGCCGACGGACCAGGTCCAGCTGCGCCTCGGCGTCCAGTTCGACGTGCACCACCCCGTCGACCATGCCCGCGACCTCACCCAGCACCCGGCGGGTGGCCCGGCAGGGCTGGCAGAAGGCGGTGGAGAACTGCACCAGCGTGGCCCGCTCGCCCAGCCCCGTACCGAGCTCGGCCTCCGACAGCCGTACCGCCCCGTCCTTCGTCCGCACCCGCAGCCTCCCGTCGCGCTTGGCCCGCAGCAGTCCGAACGCGCTCGCCACCGCGAGCACGACAACGCACACCACCAACCCGGTCATGCCCCCAGTCTGCGCCCGCCCCGACCGCCGCCGACAAGCAGGTCGACCACCGGGCCCGGGCCGCGTAGCATCGCCGGGTGGACTCCGACCGCCCCGCACAGCCGCTGCTGACCACCCGCCGGGTGGTCGACCTGTGCCGGGCCACGGCCTCGCGCTGTCGCTGACGCGCCCCGCCGCCCGCCCCGTCGCGTCCCCACCTCCGGAGCCCCCGTGCAGATCGACCCCCGCGGCCCGCGTTTCGCCGCCGTGCTCACCACCCTGGTCCTCGCCGCCGCCCTGATCAGCGGCAGCGGAATCCTGCTCGCCCTCCAGGGCGCGGTCTTCGGCCTCGGCGCCATCGCCGGCCTGCGCTACTCCCCGTACGGGCTGCTGTACCGCCGGCTGATCCGCCCCCGCCTCGCGCCGCCGACCGAGACCGAGGACGAGCGCCCGCCCCGCTTCGCCCAGGGCGTGGGCCTGGTCTTCGCCGCCGTCGGCACGCTCGGTCACCTCGCCGGGGTGACCTGGCTGGGCCTGCTCGCCACCGCCTTCGCCCTCGCCGCGGCCTTCCTCAACGCCGCCTTCGGCTACTGCCTCGGCTGCGAGATGTACCTGCTGCTCCGCCGCGCCCGGGGGCGGCTGGACGCCACCGTCTGAGCGACCCCTCCGACACCCACCGCGTTCATCACATGATCACCGGCTGATATTTCGCTTGACGGCCCGCCTCAGGTGACAGGGGGCACTCGTTCGGGGGATCATCTCCGTGTATCACCCGTGGCCGCCGCGGCGTGCCGCGCCTTCGGTCGGCCCCCTCGTACGGCACGGGTCCCGCCGTACCGGGCCCACCCGCCCGTGGAAGTCAGGACTGACCGTGGCAGATTTCGTGTACCCGCCGGTGATCGGTGCCGCGCTGACCGTCTTCCGCGCGCTCGACGTGCGGATCAAGATCGTCGGCGCCGAGCACATCCCCGCCAAGGGTGGAGCGGTACTGGTGAGCAATCACATCAGCTACCTCGACTTCCTCTTCGCCGGTCTCGGTGCCTACCGCGGCGGCAAGCGCATGACCCGGTTCATGGCCAAGGACGACGTCTTCAAGCACGGTGTCTCCGGCCCGCTGATGCGCGGCATGAAGCACATCCCGGTCGACCGCGCCGACGGCCAGCCCGCCTACGAGGCCGCCGTGGCCGCCCTGCGGGCCGGCGAGGTGGTCGGGGTGTTCCCCGAGGCGACCATCAGCCGCTCGTTCATGCTGAAGAAGTTCAAGACCGGCGCCGCCCGGATGGCCGCCGACTCCGGCGCTCCCCTGCTGCCCGTCATCCTCTGGGGCACCCAGCAGCTCTGGACCAAGGGCCGCCCCAAGACCCTCACCAAGCGCCACGTCCCGGTCACCATCATGATCGGCGAGCCGATCGAGCTGTCCCCCACGGACAAGCCCGTGATGGTCACCCGGCGGCTGCGGGCCGCGATGAGCGAGATGCTGGACCGCGCCCAGCGCGAGTACCCCGGCAAGCCCTCCGGTCCGGAGGACACCTGGTGGCTGCCCACCCACCTCGACGGCACCGCCCCGACCCTGGAGGTGGCCGAGGCCGAGGACGAGGCGGAGGCCGCCGCGAAGGCCACCGCGAAGGCCGAGCGCCGCTCCGCCGGCAAGTAGCGGCAGCCGCCGACACGCCGTACTCCGTGTGACCGAGCGACCGCGCGCCGTCGCGTGTCGCCCGGCCACCCGCGCTCCTGATCTGACACAGTGACAGCTTCCCCGGGGGCCTCCTGAGTCGGATACGGAGTTGACACGCGGATGACCGGCAAACGGCTGACGCTCACGACCGCTGCCCGTGCCTGTGCGGGCGCGCTGATCGCAGGATCGCTGCTGAGCGGGTGCGGCGCCGAACCCGGCGAGATCCCGCTCAGCGAGATCCGGGCGGACCCGCCCACGGCGACCCCCACCCCCGAGGCCGTGATCGCCCCGGTCTCCGCCCCGAGCGCCCCGGCCGGTGACGCCGCCGCGAGCACCGCCCGCAACGGCGCGATCGCCAGCCGGATCTTCCTCGACACCCGGCGCAACGCCAGCGCCATCCTCACGATCGCGCCCGACGGCACCGACGAGCACCAGCTCACCCAGCCGCCCCAGGGCGCGCGCGACGACAACCCCGACTGGTCCCCCGACGGCGCCACCATCGCCTTCGACCGGTCCACCCCTGGCACCGCCTCGGCACGGGTCTGGCTCGCCGGCGCCGACGGCGAGGGCGCCCACCAGGTCGGCTCCCTCTGCGAGGAGGGCGCCGTCGACTGCGTCAACGAGCAGGAGAGCCACCCCGCCTTCTCCCCCGACGGCAAGCTGCTCGCCTTCAACCGCTCCTGGGGCTCGCTCGACCCCGCGACCGAACAGGTGCAGTACTCCGACATCTACGTCATGAGCCCGGACGGCTCCAGCGCCCAGCGGCTCACCTTCCTCACCAACGACAAGCCGTACTCCGGCCAGGTCACCAGCCCCAGCTGGTCCCCCGACGGCAAGCAGCTGGCCTTCGAGTACCGCACCAGCTCCACCGGCCAGCCCGCCAACGGCCGGGCCATCTTCTCGGTCAACGCCGACGGCACCGGCCTGCGCCAGCTCACCCCCTGGGAGCTCCGCGCCGGCGACCGCGCCAGCTGGTCGCCGGACGGCACCCAGATCGTGTTCACCACCTTCCCGGCCGGGCCCGAGTTCGCCCCCGGCGGCGGCATCTACACCATGCATTCCGACGGGACCGCCATCGGTGCCCTCACCCCCGGCCCGTCCGGCGTCTTCTACGGCCTCGCCTCGTACGCCCCGGACGGCAGGTCCATCGTCTTCGCCCAGGCCCCCGCGAACGGGAACGCCGACCTCTACGTCATGCGGAGCGACGGCAGCAACGTCACCCCGCTGACCAACACCCCCGACCGCTGGGAGAGCCGCCCCGACTGGGGGATGGCAGTCCCGACCTCGCCCTCGGCGCCCGCCGTACCCACGTCGCCTGCGACTCCCCCCGCGTCCGAGACGCCCACCTCGTCCGAGACGCCGACGACGCCCGCAGCGTCCACGACACCCACGACACCCACAGCATCCGCGACGTCGGACCGGGCGACGTCGGACCAGGAGTAATAGCGCGCGGGAAAGGGCCCTGCAAAGGGCCGCTTCCATGGCCCCGGAACGCAAAGAACCCCCACCCGGAATCGGGTGGGGGTTCTTCGGAATGATTGTTCGGCGGCGTCCTACTCTCCCACAGGGTCCCCCCTGCAGTACC
>NZ_JBHVUV010000080.1:0-4531 GCF_042883905.1 Kitasatospora sp. NPDC058170 | reverse complement strand
CCCTGCCCTTGCCGACCGTGCTTGACACCGATCACCGGCGGCGTAGCATCTGCTCCGGCTCGTCATGCATTCGCCGGCGCCACGAAGCTCGCACCCCGAGGCACGACCGCGACGCCGTTCTTCCGCCAGCCGCGCAAGCTCCTCCAAACGCTCCTGGGTCATGTCCTAGATCGAGCTCGACCACCACGAGGCCGCGGAACGCGCATTCGGCAGGGGCATCGTCCGGCCAGGCAGTACGCCACAACGTGTTCGTCCGGCGCAGCGTCTGGCACGTCGACATCACGGCCGAACTCGGTGGCGGCCGGAAGCTCGCCGTGGAGTACGACGGGTCCTACTGGCACGCGGACAAGGCCGGTGTCGACGAGGAGAAGTCCCGTGACCTGCTGGCCGCCGGGTACCTCGTCGCGCGGCTGCGCGAGCATCCGTTGCCCGCCCTTCCGATCGACGATCCCGGGTAGGCCGAGTTCACCGTCCACTCGACCGTTCCCGACCCGGACGGTGTGATCGAGCGGGTGAAGCGGTGGGCGTCCGAACACTGATTGATCACGGAACTCGTCGTGACAGCAGAAGGTGCGGCTTCGGCCCGGACCCTTGGCCCGCCCCGGAGGGCCCGAGTGCAGCCACACCCGGTCTGCTCGCCGGAGAGGAGTGCGGGCGGGCTAGGCCGGATTCACGCAACCGTCCATGAAGCCACCACGATGAACAGCAATCTTCTGTTCCACGGTGAGCAGCTGCCACTGCCCTTCGCACTGCTCCTTCGGGTATGTCACCCCGCCTTCCCGTGTCAGGAAGACCCGGGCGGAGCGCCCGACGGGAACCGATGCCTCCCGGCTGCTGGACTTTCCGACCAGGTGCTGGGCGAACCGGCCGACGACTCGTACGTCTACTTCCCCGTGGTGGCCTTCACTGACCGGGACGGCACGGTACGGGAATGCCGGAGCGCGTACTCCGGCCGCCCGGGGCTGGCCGATCGGCCGTCAGGTGCCGGTGCTGTACCTTCCGGGGACGCCGAACACTGCGGTGATCGACACCCTGGCGCAGCGGGCAGCCCGGGCGGCCGCGCTGGTGATGGCCGGGGCGGTCCTCACCTCCGTTCCACTGCTGCTCCTGCCGGGACAGCATTGAACGTCTGATGGCCCACCGCGGCTGGGAGAGCGGCCGGGCCGGTCCTTCGTGACCCCCGGCCACACCCCCGGATCCACCTGCCTCCTTCTCCCCGACCACAGCATCCTGGCCGGCGACGCCGCAGCCTCATGCGGGCCCGGATGGCTCGCAAGCCGACGTTCGCCACCGACCTGGACAAAGCTGCACGCAGCATGCGCGCCATCGCCTCGCCCCCCGTCTACGTCGGCCACGGCGACTCCCTGACGGCTCCGTCCGTCGCAGCACTCCACACCCGCGGCCAGCGTCGGTGTCTGGGCCGCTTACTGACTTCGGCGCTTCAAGGTGACGGTGGCGGGAGGTCGAGGGAGAGTCCGGTCGCGGCGAGGAAGCCGTCCAGGACGTCGGATCGGTACTGCAGGCGTTTCAGGCGGTTGCGGACGAGGGTTTCGAGTCGGTCGAGGGCGACGCTTGCGAGGTTTGCCAGGCTTCGTTTGACGTGGGCCCACAGGTACTCGACCGCGTTCAGCTCCGGTGCGTATGCGGGCAGCACGAACACGGTCAGCCAGTCCCGCGCGTTGATCAGGTCGCGCATGGCGTGGGAGACGTGGGTGTTCAGCCGGTCCCACACCAGCACGATCGGTGCCCTGACCAGGTGGTGCAGCCCGTCTATCAGGCCGATGTAGTCGCGCTCGGACAGGCTGCGGCGTTCGCCCCTGCGGCCGCTGTGCCGCAGGACGCGATGGCACAGCCGGGTGCGCGAGCCGGGACGCATCGCGAGCAGCCCGGCGACCGAGATCCGCCCGGAGCCCCGGCCGCAGACCTTCACGACCGGAGTGGTGCCGCGTCGTCCCCAGGTGCGTCCTGTGGGCGGTCTGCGGGTGAACCCGGCCTCGTCCTCGAAGCAGAGCCATCCGTCGCAGGCCGCCCGGGCGCTTTTACCTCCGCCCAAGTCACCTCCCTCCACGCGGCCACGGCCTGTTCGTCGCGTTCCGCGGCCCGCCGCACAGGGACCTGCGGGGTGAAACCGAGCCGGCGCATCAGCCGGGTGGCCCCCGAGACGCTGTAGGACACATGGAACTTGCGGCCGATCAGCGTCGCCACCCGCGCGCCGGCCCACACCTGGTCCTGGTCCCAGCCGTGCACGGCCGGCCCCTACTCCAGGTACTCGGCCAGCTTCTCCCGACATCGCGCCGACAGCTTGCACCGCTGCCCGCCCGGTCCCCGTGACGCCAGCCCCCCGGCCCCGTACTCCCGCCAGGCCTGATGCCACTGGTAGGCCGATTTCGCGGTCACCCGCAGCCTGCGGGCCACCTCCCTCGGCGGGACGCCTTCGTCGAACAACACGGCCGCCTCCAGCCGCACCGACTCGCGGTACTGACGCGCCTTCGGCGTCAGACCACCCCCATCCGCATAGCGCATACCAACGGCATAGGGCGCAAATGACCGTCAGTCAGCTACACAAACAGGCCAACCACCTCGAAGCGCCGAAGTCAGTAATCACCAGTCGTGGTTCTGGCTCAACTTCCGGGCTCTGTCGCTATTTCGGGGGTGGTTGGGCAGCTATCAGATGTGATGGGTGGGGTTGAGATTGCGGACCTTCTGTTGCCTGGCATTGAGGTGCGGGTCGAGCGGCTGGTGCTGACCGATACCGAGGTACGGGTTGCTGTGTCGTCTCGGGCGGGGTCGGCGGCCTGTTCCGGATGTGGGCGGGGATCGTCGAGGGTGCACTGCTACTACCCTCGGACGTTGGCGGACCGGCCGGTCGCGGGCCGACGTGTCCGTGTTGAACTGCGAGCACGGCGGCTCGTGTGCGGGAACGAGCGCTGCGATCGGCGGACGTTCGCCGAGCAGATACCGGCCTTGACCCGTCGCCACGCGCGACGGACGGACGCGCTGACCGCCCATCTCGCCGAGGTGGCCCTGTTCCTCGGCGGTCGGCCCGGCGCCCGTCTGTTCCGGCGAATGGCCGTCGACACCTGCAAGGACACCCTGATCCGACTTGTCCGAGCGCTGCCACTGCCTGCGGCGGGAACAGTGCCACAGCTCGGAGCCGACGAGTTCACCCTCCGACGCGGACGGACCTACGCGACGATCCTCGTCGACATGACCACCCGTCGCCCGATCGACGCCCTGCCCGACCGGGCCGCCAGCACCTTCGCCACCTGGCTGCGAGACCATCCCGAGGTCCGGGTCGCGTCGGTGCCCGCCACCAATCCGGCGGCGGCTCCGGAGGGATTCGATCTAGGGCAGGTATTCGGTCGTGATCAATGGGCCTGGATGAGGTCCTTGAGCCAGATCACCGCGCCGCGGAGGTGGAGGCCGGCGAGGTAGCTTTCCGGGGTCTGGTCGTACCGGGTGGCGATGCCTCGCCAGGCCTTCAGCTTGTTGATCAGGCGCTCGACGGTGTTTCGCTCCTTGTAGAGCTCCGCGTCGTGGCTGACGGGTCGACCGCCCTGGCTGCCCTTCTTCTTCCGGTTGGCGCTCTGGTCCTTCTTCTCCGGGATGACCGCCTTGATCCGGCGCTTTCGCAGGTGGGCGCGGTTGCCGCGTGACGAGTAGGCCTTGTCCCCGGCTACCGCGTCCGGCCGGGTGCGGGGACGGCCGACGGGCCCACGGACCCGGACCTTCTTCAGCACGGGAATGAACTGCGGGCTGTCCGCGGCCTGGCCCTCGGTCAGGATGAACGCCAGCGGGCGACACTTCCGGTCGCCGGCGCAATGTACCTTGCTGGTCTGCCCGCCCCTGGAGCGTCCGAGCAGGGCGGCCTTCAGTCGGAGCTTGTGCCGACGCCGGATACGTCGCCGTTCCTCCCGGTCCGGGTCGTCTGAGGCGTCCCGCCCGTCTTGTTCCTCCGGGCCTCCCCCTTTTGTCTGGCCTTCTCCGCCTCCTCGGCGGCCTTCTCCAGGGCGTCCATGGTGTCGGAGTCGAGGTGCATCCCGGCGGCGTCATGATGGGCTCGCACAGTGGTGGAGTCCACACTGACCAGGGACAAGTCCACCTCGCCGCGCTTCGCGGCTTCCGCGATCAGGCCCTCCATCAGGGCTTCGAAGACACTGGCGTCCCTCCATTGCCGGAACCGGTTGGAGACGGTCGACCAGGCGCCGAACTCCTTCGGCATCTCCCGCCACTGCCCGCCCGTCCGAAACCGCCAGATCACCCCCTCGAACTGCTGCCGCAGCCGCTCCGGGTACGGGCCGTACTCGCCGATCGGCAGGTACGGCCCGATGAACTCCCACTCCGCATCCGTCAGTTGCGCTCGCGTCACACACCACGGTCTACCGGATCGGAACCCGCCGCGAGGGTGAATCGCACAGATTGATCACGACCGAATACGTGCCCTAGTGCCGCGTCAGGCAACCTTCGCCCCGTCGCGACGCCCGGCACGCACTCTCGCCGCACCGGCCGAAAGCCCAAGTACGTCCAGTAC
>NZ_JBHVUV010000079.1:3159-4561 GCF_042883905.1 Kitasatospora sp. NPDC058170 | reverse complement strand
CTGAGGACAAGCCCTCGGCCTATTAGTACCGGTCAACTCCACCCCTCACAGGGCTTCCATATCCGGCCTATCAACCCAGTCGTCTACTGGGAGCCTTACCCTCTCAAGGAGGTGGGAGTGCTCATCTCGAAGCAGGCTTCCCGCTTAGATGCTTTCAGCGGTTATCCCTCCCGAACGTAGCCAACCAGCCATGCCCTTGGCAGGACAACTGGCACACCAGAGGTTCGTCCGTCCCGGTCCTCTCGTACTAGGGACAGCCCTTCTCAACACTCCTACGCGCACAGCGGATAGGGACCGAACTGTCTCACGACGTTCTAAACCCAGCTCGCGTACCGCTTTAATGGGCGAACAGCCCAACCCTTGGGACCTACTCCAGCCCCAGGATGCGACGAGCCGACATCGAGGTGCCAAACCATCCCGTCGATATGGACTCTTGGGGAAGATCAGCCTGTTATCCCCGGGGTACCTTTTATCCGTTGAGCGACGGCGCTTCCACAAGCCACCGCCGGATCACTAGTCCCGACTTTCGTCCCTGCTCGACCCGTCAGTCTCACAGTCAAGCTCCCTTGTGCACTTACACTCAACACCTGATTGCCAACCAGGCTGAGGGAACCTTTGGGCGCCTCCGTTACTCTTTAGGAGGCAACCGCCCCAGTTAAACTACCCACCAGACACTGTCCCTGATCCGGATCACGGACCCAGGTTAGACATCCAGCACGACCAGAGTGGTATTTCAACGACGACTCCACAACAACTGGCGTTGCTGCTTCAAAGTCTCCCACCTATCCTACACAAGCCGAACCGAACACCAATATCAAGCTATAGTAAAGGTCCCGGGGTCTTTCCGTCCTGCTGCGCGAAACGAGCATCTTTACTCGTAATGCAATTTCACCGGGCCTATGGTTGAGACAGTCGAGAAGTCGTTACGCCATTCGTGCAGGTCGGAACTTACCCGACAAGGAATTTCGCTACCTTAGGATGGTTATAGTTACCACCGCCGTTTACTGGCGCTTAAGTTCTCAGCTTCGCCCCACCGAAATGGAGCTAACCGGTCCCCTTAACGTTCCAGCACCGGGCAGGCGTCAGTCCGTATACATCGCCTTACGGCTTCGCACGGACCTGTGTTTTTAGTAAACAGTCGCTTCTCGCTGGTCTCTGCGGCCACCCCCAGCTCTGGCAGCAAGTGCCGTCACCAGGAATGGCCCCCCTTCTCCCGAAGTTACGGGGGCATTTTGCCGAGTTCCTTAACCATAGTTCACCCGAACGCCTCGGTATTCTCTACCTGACCACCTGAGTCGGTTTGGGGTACGGGCCGCCATGAAACTCGCTAGAGGCTTTTCTCGACAGCATAGGATCATCCACTTCACCACAATCGGCTCGGCATCAGGTCTCAGACTATGTG
>NZ_JBHVUV010000079.1:1716-3066 GCF_042883905.1 Kitasatospora sp. NPDC058170 | reverse complement strand
GTATTGCTGCAATGACACGACTTCGGTGGTGTGCTTGAGCCCCGCTACATTGTCGGCGCGGAATCACTTGACCAGTGAGCTATTACGCACTCTTTCAAGGGTGGCTGCTTCTAAGCCAACCTCCTGGTTGTCTCTGCGACTCCACATCCTTTCCCACTTAGCACACGCTTAGGGACCTTAGTCGGTGTTCTGGGCTGTTTCCCTCTCGACCATGGAGCTTATCCCCCACAGTCTCACTGCCACGCTCTCACTTACCGGCATTCGGAGTTTGGCTAAGGTCAGTAACCCGGTGAGGCCCATCGCCTATCCAGTGCTCTACCTCCGGCAAGAAACACGTGACGCTGCACCTAAATGCATTTCGGGGAGAACCAGCTATCACGGAGTTTGATTGGCCTTTCACCCCTAACCACAGGTCATCCCCCAGGTTTTCAACCCTGGTGGGTTCGGTCCTCCACGAAGTCTTACCTCCGCTTCAACCTGCCCATGGCTAGATCACTCCGCTTCGGGTCTTGGGCATGCAACTCAAACGCCCTATTCGGACTCGCTTTCGCTACGGCTACCCCACACGGGTTAACCTCGCTACACACCGCAAACTCGCAGGCTCATTCTTCAAAAGGCACGCAGTCACGAGACACACAGCAAGCTGCATGTCCGACGCTCCCACGGCTTGTAGGCACACGGTTTCAGGTACTATTTCACTCCGCTCCCGCGGTACTTTTCACCATTCCCTCACGGTACTATCCGCTATCGGTCACCAGGGAATATTTAGGCTTAGCGGGTGGTCCCGCCAGATTCACACGGGATTTCTCGGGCCCCGTGCTACTTGGGAGATGAGCAAGCAAGCCGTACAGATTTCGTCTACGGGGGTCTTACCCTCTACGCCGGACCTTTCGCATGTCCTTCGACTATCCATACGGTTTCTGACTCGCCCAGCCGCCGGCAGACGACTGAAGCTCATTCCCACAACCCCGTAATGGCAACCCCTGCCGGGTCTCACACCATCACGGTTTAGCCTCATCCGGTTTCGCTCGCCACTACTCCCGGAATCACGGTTGTTTTCTCTTCCTGCGGGTACTGAGATGTTTCACTTCCCCGCGTTCCCTCCACATACCCTATGTGTTCAGGTATGGGTGACAGCCCATGACGACTGCCGGGTTTCCCCATTCGGAAACCCCCGGATCAAAGCCTGGTTGACGGCTCCCCGGGGACTATCGTGGCCTCCCACGTCCTTCATCGGTTCCTGGTGCCAAGGCATCCACCGTGCGCCCTTAAAAACTTGGCCACAGATGCTCGCGTCCACTGTGCAGTTCTCAAACAACGACCAGTCACCCACCACCAGGACACCCACGT
>NZ_JBHVUV010000078.1:0-4941 GCF_042883905.1 Kitasatospora sp. NPDC058170 | reverse complement strand
CCTGCGACACCACCGACCCCCAAGCCCTCACCCACCTCCTCACCACCATCCCCACCACCCACCCCCTCACCGCCGTCATCCACGCCGCAGGCGTCCTCGACGACGGCCTGCTCGCCGACCTCACCCCCGAACGGCTGGACACCGTCCTGCGCCCCAAGGTCGACGCCGCCCGGCACCTGCACGAGCTCACCCGCGAGCTCGACCTGGACGCCTTCGTCCTGTTCTCCTCCGTCACCGGCACGACCGGCACCGCCGGACAGGCCAACTACGCCGCCGCCAACGCCTACCTCGACACCCTGGCCGCCCACCGGCACGCCCTCGGCCTGCCCGCCACCTCCCTCGCCTGGGGCCTGTGGGAGTCGGACGGCATGGGCGCCGCACTCAGCGCGGCCGACCTGGCCCGGCTCGCCCGCACGGGCATCGCACCGCTGCCGACCGAGCAGGCCCTGCGACTGTTCGACGAGGCGCTCGCCTCCGACCGCCCGCTGCTCGTCCCGGCCCGCTTCACCACCGGCGCGCTCGCCGCCCCCGGCGCCGAGGTGCCCGCACCGCTGCGCTCCCTGGTCCGGCCGGCCCGCCGCCGCGCGGTGGCGGCGGCCCCCGCCCCCGAGGCGGACTCCCTCGCCCAGCGGCTCGCCGGACTCCCGGCCGCCGACGCGGACCGGCTGCTGCTGGACCTGGTCCGCACCACCACGGCCACCGTGCTGGGCCACGGCGACCCCGGCACCGTCCACGAGGGGCGCGCCTTCACCGACCTGGGCTTCGACTCGCTCACCGCCGTCGACCTGCGCAACCGCCTCGGCGCGGTCACCGGTCTGCGGCTGCCCACCACCCTGGTCTTCGACCACCCCACCCCGGCCGCGCTCACCGACCTGCTCCGCACCGAACTCCTCGGCGACCGGCCGCTCCCGGCCGCCGAGGAGCCCGCGGCACGGACGACCGGCACCGAGGACGACCCGATCGCGATCGTGGCCATGGCCTGCCGCTACCCGGGCGGTGTCACCACCCCCGAGGAGCTGTGGCAGCTGGTGGCCGAGGGCCGGGACGCCGTGTCCGCCTTCCCCACCGACCGAGGCTGGGACCTCGACGCGCTCTACGACCCGGACGCCGGGCGCCCCGGCACCTCGTACACCCGCCAGGGCGGATTCCTGTACGACGCCGCGGAGTTCGACCCTGAGTTCTTCGGCATCAGCCCGCGCGAGGCCCTCACCACCGACCCGCAGCAGCGACTGCTGCTCGAAACCGCCTGGGAGGCCTTCGAGCGCGCCGGCCTCGACCCGGCCGTGCTGCGCGGCTCGCGCACCGGCGTCTTCACCGGCGTCATGTACAACGACTACGGCGCCCGGCTGCACCAGGCGCCCACCGCGCCGGAGGGCTTCGAGGGGTACCTGGTCAGCGGCAGCGCGGGCAGCGTGGCCTCCGGCCGGGTCTCGTACACCTTCGGCCTGGAGGGGCCGGCCGTCACCGTCGACACCGCCTGCTCCTCCTCGCTGGTCGCCCTGCACCTGGCGGCCCAGTCCCTGCGCCAGGGCGAGTGCGACCTCGCGCTGGCCGGCGGCGTCACCGTGATGGCCAGCCCGGCGACCTTCGTCGAGTTCAGCCGCCAGCGCGGCCTGTCCGCCGACGGCCGCTGCAAGCCCTTCGCGGCCGCCGCCGACGGCACCGGCTGGGCCGAGGGCGCCGGCCTCCTCCTGGTCGAGCGGCTCTCCGACGCCCGCCGCAACGGGCACCCGGTGCTCGCCCTGCTGCGCGGCTCCGCGATCAACCAGGACGGCGCCAGCAACGGCCTCACCGCCCCGAACGGGCCCGCGCAGCAGCGGGTCATCCGGCAGGCCCTGGCCGGCGCCGGCCTCGCCCCGGCGGACGTGGACGCCGTGGAGGCGCACGGCACCGGCACCCGGCTCGGCGACCCGATCGAGGCGCAGGCCCTGATCGCCGTCTACGGGCAGCGCCGGCCGACCGAACGACCCCTGCTGCTGGGCTCGTTGAAGTCCAACATCGGCCACACCCAGGCCGCCGCCGGCGTGGCGGGCGTGATCAAGACGGTGCTGGCGATGCGGCACGGCGTGCTGCCGAAGAGCCTGCACATCGACGAACCGACCCCGCACGTCGACTGGTCGGCGGGCGCCGTCGCCCTGCTCGCCGAGCCGACCGCCTGGCCCGAGGCCGACCGGCCGCGCCGGGCCGCCGTCTCCTCCTTCGGCATCAGCGGCACCAACGCGCACGTCATCCTGGAGCAGGCACCCGCGGACGACGCGCCCCCAGCGCCGGCCGGCCCGCAGCCCTGGCTGCTCTCCGGACGCACGCCGCAGGCCCTGCGCGCCCGCGCCGACCGGCTCGCCCGCCACCTCGCGGAGCACCCGGACGTCCCGCTCGGCGCGGTGGCCCGGGCGCTGGCCACCGGCCCGGCCGCCCAGGAGTACCGGACCGGCTTCGTCGCCGCGACGGCCGAGGAGGCCCTTCGCTCCCTCGCCGCACCGACCGGCGACACCCCCGTGCCCGCCGCCCTGCGGACGGCCTTCCTGTTCACCGGCCAGGGCAGCCAGCGCGTCGGCGCCGGTCGCGAACTCCACGCCGCACAGCCGCGGTTCGCCGCAGCCTTCGACGCCGCGCTGGCCGCGCTGGACCGGCATCTGGACCGCCCGCTGCGCGACATCGTCTTCGCGGAGCCCGGTACGCCCGAGGCCGCGCTGCTGGACGAGACCCGCTACACCCAGCCCGCCCTGTTCGCCCTGGAGACGGCGCTGTTCCGGCTGCTGGAGCACTGGGGCGTCCGGGCGGACGCCCTGCTCGGCCACTCGATCGGCTCGATCGCCGCCGCCCACGCGGCCGGCGTGCTCTCCCTGGCGGACGCGGCGGCCCTGGTCGCCGCGCGGGGCCGGCTGATGCAGGCCCTGCCGGCGGGCGGCGCCATGGCGGCGCTCTCGCTGGACGAGCAGGCGACCGCCGAACTCCTGGCCGCGGTCGGCGGAGCGGTCGACATCGCCGCCGTCAACGGCCCCCGGGCGACGGTCGTCTCCGGCGAGGAGTCCGCCGTGCTCGCGGTGGCCGCCCGGGCCGCCGAACTCGGCGCCCGCACGAAGCAGCTGACGGTCAGTCACGCCTTCCACTCCCCGCTGATGGAGCCGATGCTGGCGGAGTTCCGGGAGCTGGTGGCGGGGCTGGAGTTCCACCCGCCGCGGATCCCGGTCGTCTCCGACCTCACCGGACGGCTCGCCACCGCCGAGGAGTTGGCCTCGACCGAGTACTGGGTGCGGCACGTCCGCGAGGCCGTCCGCTTCGCCGACGGCCTGCGCACCCTGCACGGGGACGGCATCGGCGCCTACCTGGAGCTCGGTCCGGACGCGGTGCTCGCCACCATGGCCGCCGACACCCTGCCGGACGCCGTCCTGCTCCCCGTCCTGCGCCGCGACCGGCCGGAGCCGGTGGCCGTCCCGCAGGCGCTCGCCGCGCTGCACACGGCCGGCGGCGCGGTCGACTGGCCCGCGTACTTCGGTACCGGACCTGACGGCCCGAACGGCCCGAACGACCCTGACCTCCCCAACGGCACGGACCTCCCGGACGGGTCCGACCGACCCGTCGGCACACGGCCCGAGCTGCCCACCTACCCGTTCCAGCGCGAGCGGTACTGGCTGGACGCCCCGGCCGCACCCCTCGGCGGGGACCTCGGCCGGGCCGGCCTCGGCGCCACCGACCACCCGCTGCTCGGCGCCGCCGTCGAACTCGCCGACGGCTCCGGCACCGTCCACACCGGCCGCCTCTCCCTGGCGACCCACCCGTGGCTGGCCGAGCACGCCGTCCTCGGGACGGTGCTCCTGCCGGGCACGGCCCTGCTCGAACTCGCCCTCCACGCGGGCGCCAGGGCCGGCAGCCCGACCGTCGAGGAGCTGACGCTCCAGGCGCCTCTGCTCCTCGCCGAGGAGGGCGCCGTCCAGCTCCAGGTCACCGTGGGGGCCGCCGACCAGGAGGGCCGGCGGACCGTCGCCGTGCACGCCCGGGAGGACGGCACCGAGCAGCCGTGGACCGCCCACGCCACCGGCCTGCTGGCCGCCGACGCCCCCGGTTCCCCGGACACCCCGGTGCCCGCGAGCGGTGGCCCGGCCGACTGGCCGCCCGCCGACGCGGAGCCCGTGGAACTCGCCGACGCCTACCGGCAGCTGGCCGACCACGGGTACACCTACGGTCCGCTGTTCCAGGGCCTGCGGGCCGCCTGGAGGCGCGACGCCGTCTGGTGGGCCGAGGTCGAACTACCCGCCGGGGCACCGGACTCGCCGTTCACCGTCCACCCCGCCCTGCTCGACGCGGCGCTGCACCCGCTGGCCCTCGCCGGACCGGGCGCGTCCGGCGGGCTGCCCGTGCCGTTCTCCTGGCACGACGTCCGACTGCACGCCACCGGCGCCCGGGCGCTCCGGGTCGAGCTGACCCCGGCGGGCGGCGCTTCGGACCGCACCGCGCTGCTGCTGACGGACACCGCCGGCGCACCCGTGCTCTCCGCCGGGGCGCTGGCCGTCCGGGAGACCGACCCGGCCCGGCTCACCGCCGGCCGCCGCACCACCCGCAACCTGTACCGGGTCGCGTGGGTGCCGGTACCGGTCACGGCGGGCAGCGGCTCCGAACGACCGGTGCCGTACGACGAGGCCGTCCGCCTGGTCGAGGCCGGCGCCCAGCCGCCGAGCTTCGTGCTGGCGGAGGTCGCGGAGCAGCCCTCGGCCTACGAGGTGCTCGGCGAGCTGCGCGGCTGGCTGGCCGACGAGCGCTTCGACGGCTCCCGGCTGGTCCTGGTGACCGGGCACGCGACGGCCGTCGAGGCGGACGAACCGGTGAGCGGGCTGGCCCAGTCGGTGGTCTGGGGCCTGGTGCGGACGGCGCAGTCCGAACACCCCGGCCGCTTCCTCCTCCTCGACACCGACCACACCCCCGCCTCCACCACCGCACTCACCG
>NZ_JBHVUV010000077.1:0-5003 GCF_042883905.1 Kitasatospora sp. NPDC058170 | reverse complement strand
GACAACGCCGAGGACCCGGCCCACCTCCGCCCCTACACCGGCGCCCTCGCCTCCGGCCACCACCTCATCACCACCCGCCGCGCCACCGGCTGGCCGCGTACCACCCCGACCCGGTCACTCGGCACCCTCGCCCCCGAGGAGGCCGCCCAACTCCTGTGCACCTACGCCCTCGGCGACACCGAACCGACCCCGAGCGACCTCCAACACGCCCGCCTACTGGCCGCCGACCTCGGCCACCTCCCCCTCGCCCTCGACCAGGCCGGCGCCTACCTCGCCCAACACCCCACCGTCACCCTCGACACCTACCGACGCACCCTCGACACCAAACTCGCCAAAGCCGCCGACGGCATCGACCCCGAACGCACCATCGCGAACATCTGGACCCACACCCTCGCCGTCCTCGACGACCGCAGCCCCCTCGCCGTCACCATCCTCAACACCCTCGCCTGGCTCGCCCCCGACGACATCCCCGTCACGCTCCTCGGTCACCTCAGCCACCTCAGCCACCTCAGCCACCTCGGTCACCTCGGCCACCTCGGCCACCTCGACGCCGAGGAGGAACTCGCCGAGGCGCTGGGCATCCTGCGCAGCTACAGCATGATCACCCTCACTCGCGAGACCATCAGCATCCACCGCCTCGTCCAGACCGTCCTGCGCGGTCAAGCCGACCACCCCGGCCGCACCGAGGCCGAACTCGCCCTCGCCCAAGCCCTCGACGCGCTCCCCGAACCCCCCGAACTCGGACCGGCCCCCGCCTGGGACCAGCTCATCCCCCACCTCACCGCCCTCGCCGCCACCACCCCGCCCGACCACCACGAGGACCTCGCCGCCGAGCACTACTTCACCGCCGCCCAGCACCTCTACCGCCAGGGCCACGACGCCCGAACCATCCCACTGCGGCACATCGTGCTCGCCCGCTGCGAACTGCTGCTGGGGGACACCCACCCCGACACCCTCGCCAGCCGGCACAACCTCGCCGCCGCCCACGACGCGGCGGGCGACCTCGACCGCGCCATCCCCCTCTACGAGAGCGCCCTCGCCCGAAGCGAGGAGGCCCTCGGCCCCACCCACCCCCACACCCTCACCACCCGCAGCAACCTCGCCAACGCCTACGAGTCGGCCGGCAAGGTCGAGCTCGCCATCACCCTGGCCGGGCAGAGCCTCGCCCGGTGCGAGCAGCAGCTCGGCGACACCCACCCCGACACCATCGCCGCACGCACCAACCTCGCCCAGATCCAGGCCGCCATCGACGGCCTCGGCCGTGCCATCCCCGTGCTGGAGTCCACGCTCACCCAGTGCGAGGAGGTCCTCGGCGAGACTCACATCGAAACCATCACCACGCGCAACAACCTCGCCGCCGCCTACGCCTCAGCGGGCGAGCTCGACCGCGCCATCCCCCTGTACGAGACCGCCCTCGCCCAGAGCGAGCAGGTCCTCGGCGACACGCACCCCCGGACCCTCACCACCCGCAACAACCTCGCGTTCGCCTACCGGGAGGCCGGCGACCTCGACCGCGCCACCGCGCTGAACGAGACCAGCCTCCCCCAGTGCGAACAGGTCCTCGGCGAAGCCCACCTCGAAACCGTCACCACCCGCAACAACCTCGCCCTCCTCCACTCGATGGCGGGGGACCTCCACCGCGCTCTCTCCCTGCTCGAAACCAGCCTCGCCCACCAGGAACAGACCCTCGGGCCCACCCACCCCGACACCGTCATCACCCGCAACGAGGTCGCCTACCTTTGCCAGGAGCTCGGCTACCTCGACCGCGCCATCCCCCTCTACGAGACCGTGCTCGTCCAGGCCGAGGAGGTCTTCGGCCCCGCCCACGCCAACACCGTCCTGACCCGCGAGAACCTCGCCCGCGCCCGTCGCCGGCGCGCCGCGGCCCGGCCTGGCCGCCGCCGGTGGCAGTGGTGGCGGCGCCGTCCCAAGGACAGCTCCGACTGACCGGCCCCACCACAACCCCGCCGCCCCGGAGCCCGGAAGAGCCCAGAAGCCCGGCCGGCGAGACGCTGGGACATCTTCGGGAGACAGAAGGATATTCATCGGATCGTTCGATCTTCCTAGAGTTGAGGACATCGAGAACGAAGCGGCCGGACGACCTGGCCGGCCGATCACCGAGGAGTCCTCCCATGCGTGCAGTCGTCCAGAAGACCTTCGGCGGCCCCGAGGTCCTTGAGACCGTCGAGATCGAGCGCCCCACCCCGCTCGGCGGCGAGGTCCTCGTCCGCGTCCACGCGAGCGGCGTCAACCCGGTGGACGTGGCGGTCCGTTCGGGCGGGTACCGGCTGCTCGGAGAGCCGCCGTTCGGCGTCGGATGGGACATCTCCGGCGTCGTCGAGGAGGCCGGCCCCGGCGCCCGGTTCAAGCCCGGCGACGAGGTCTTCGGCCTGCCGTTCTTCCCCCGCGCCGCCACCGGGTACGCCGACTACGTCGCCGTCCCCTCGCGGCAGGTGGCCCGCAAGCCCGCCACGCTCGACCACGTCCACGCCGCCGCCGTCCCGCTCGCCGCCCTGACCGCCTGGCAGGGCCTGGTCGACGCGGCCCGACTGGGCGAGGGCCAGCGGGTCCTGATCCACCGTTCGGCTGGCGGCGTCGGCCACTTCGCCGTCCAGATCGCGAAGGCCCGCGGCGCCCACGTCATCGCCCTGGCGAGCGAGGCCAAGCACGAGTTCGTCCGCGGTCTGGGCGCCGACGAGGTGATCGACTACCGGACCACCGACTACACCCGGGTGGTGAGCGACGTCGACGTCGTCTTCGACTCGTCCTCCGAGGGCACCCGCGCCCTGGAGGTGCTGCGGCCCGGCGGCACCCTGGTCAGCATCATGGAGCACTGGAACCAGCAGCTGGCCGCGGAGGTCGAGGCCGCCGGACGCCGGTTCGCGGGCGTCTCGGTCGAGCCCGACTACGCCTCGCTGGAGGCGATCGCCGCCCTCGTCGACGCGGGCCGCATCCGCCCGCACGTCACCGGGACCTTCCCGCTCACCGAGGCCGCCAAGGCCCACGAGCTGGTCGGCTCCGGCAGCGTCCAGGGCAAGGTCGTACTCACCGTCGTCTAGTGCCGCGTCAGGCAACTTTTGCCGGGCGTCGCGACGGGGCGAAGGTTGCCTGACGCGGCACTAGGTCCTGTCCGGTCGGACGTGAGCGGCGGGAGCCGTCGGACAAGCCCTACAGTGGGGCCGGCAGGGGGCGGGTGTTGGCCACGGCACGAGGGGGGACGGCGTTGGACATCCTGAGCGAGGCGCTGAGTTCGATGCGGACGGGGCACCCCACGTCCGTCCGCACCGAGGGCCGCGCCCCCTGGGGTCTTCGCCTCCCCCCGGTCGCGGGCGCCGGCTTCCACGTGGTGCTGTACGGGACGTGCTGGCTGGTCCCGCTGGCCGACGCACCCGACGCGGAGCCGATCGCCCTGAGCCCCGGCGACGTGGTCTTCCTGCGCGACGGCCGCGGCCACATCCTCGCCGACCACCCCGCCACCCCGGCCGAGCCGGAGCGGCCGGAGCAGTACCGGCCGAGCACCCCGATCGGCACGGTCACCCTCGGCGGCGACGGCCCGCGGACCAGCCTGCTGTGCGGCAACTACCACCTGGACCAGGGCCGTCCGCACCCGCTGGTCCGCCAGCTGCCCGAGGTCATCCACCTGCCCACCCGGCACGGCCGGCACCCCGAGCTGAGCGCGGCGGTCCAACTCCTCGGCACGGAGCTGGAGAACCCCCGGATCGGCTCGGCCGGCATCGTCCCCGCACTGATCGACTCACTCCTCCTCTACATCCTGCGCGCCTGGTTCGAGGACCAGCCCCCGGCGGCCGCGGCCGGCTGGGCCGCCGCACTCGGCGACTCCGCCGTGGCCCCGGCCCTCACCGCCATCCACGAGGCCCCCTCGGCCCAGTGGACCGTCGAGTCGCTGGCCGACCGGGCGGGGCTCTCCCGCGCCGCCTTCGCGCGCCGCTTCACCACCCTGGTCGGCGAACCGCCCATGGCCTACCTGACCCGCTGGCGGATGACCACCGCCGCCCGGCTGCTGCGCGAGTCCGAGACCCCGCTGACCACGGTCGCCGCGCGGACGGGGTACGGCTCCGAGTACGCCTTCGCGAAGGCCTTCAAGCGCGAGTACGGCCAGGCCCCCGGCGGCTACCGCCGCGAGGCACGCGCCGCCTGAACCGGCTCCCGGGTGCGAGAATGGCCGCCGACATCCGGCCGACTCCTCCCAGGGGTGGATCTGTTGAACGCTGCACGGGCCGCCGCCACGGCGGGCGCGCCGTGACCGAACCGCACCGGCCGGTCACGGCGGCGGGCGAGCGGTCGACCGCCGCCCACACCATCGGCAACGCCTTCACCGGTGACATCGTGCTGCCGCTCGACGTCCTCAACGCCGCCCGCGACATCCAGGCACCGCCGTCCACCAGCAACCTCGCCCCGCCACCGCCCTGCCTCGGACGCGGGTACGAACTCGGCTGGCTGCACAGCACCTTGAACACCAACGGCGGTACCGCCGTCACCCAGGCGCCCACCGTGCACGGCCTCGGCGGCATCGGCAAGACCACCCTCGCCCTGCACTACGCGCACCGCCACCGGGGCGACTACACCCTGGTCTGGTGGGTCAACGCCGAATCCCCGGCCCGGATCGAGCAGTCCCTCGCCGCGCTCACCATTCAGCTCTACCCCGGATGGGCCGGCCGGGCGTCCGAACAGGAGCGGGCCGCCTGGGCGACCAACTGGCTGCACTGGCACCCGGGTTGGCTGCTCGTCTTCGACAACGCCGAGGACCCGGCCCACCTCCGCCCCTACACCGGCGCCTTCTCCCACGGCCGACACCTCATCACCTCCCGCCGTGCCACCGGCTGGCCCCGGGGAGTGCCCGCCCTGCCCCTCGGCACTCTCGGCCCCGACGACGCCGCCCAACTCCTCTGCACCTACGTCGTCGAGGGGACAGCCCCGACCTCGCGCGACCTCCAGGACGCCCGCCTGCTGGCCGCCGACCTCGGCCACCTCCCGCTCGCCCT
>NZ_JBHVUV010000076.1:0-5591 GCF_042883905.1 Kitasatospora sp. NPDC058170 | reverse complement strand
GAGACCACCGTCTGCGCCACCACCACCAACGCCCTCACCCCCACCGCCGGCACCCCCCACATCGGCACCCCCATCCCCAACACCCGCGTCCACGTGCTCGACGACAAGCTGAAGCTCGTCCCCCCAGGCACCGCAGGCGAGTTGTACGTGGCGGGTGCGGGTCTGGCCCGCGGCTACCTGGGCCGCCCGGGCCTGTCCGCCGAACGCTTCACCGCCAACCCCTACGGCCAGCCCGGCGAACGCATGTACCGCACCGGCGACCTCGTACGCTGGCGCGCCGACGGCACCCTCGACTACCTCGGCCGCACCGACCACCAGGTCAAGATCCGCGGCTTCCGCATCGAACTCGGCGAGGTCGAGGCCGCGCTGACCGCGCACCCCGCCGTCGCCCAAGCCACCGTCATCGCCCGCGAGGACAACCCCGGCGACAAGCGCCTCGTCGGCTACGTCGTCCCCGCCTCGCCGGAGGCCGTGGACACCGAGCAGCTGCGCAAGCACCTCGCCTCGGAACTCCCCGACTACATGGTCCCCAGCGCCATCGTCCAGCTGGAGGCCCTGCCCCTCACCGCCAACGGCAAGCTCGACCGCAATGCTCTGCCCGCACCCACCCGCACGACCAGCGCGTCCGGGCGGAGCCCCCGAAACGCACAGGAAGAACTCCTCTGCGGTGTGTTCGCCGAAGTCCTCGGCGTCACCTCCGTGACCATCGACGACAACTTCTTCGACCTGGGCGGCCACTCCCTCGACGCGACCCGCCTCATCAGCCGGATCCGTTCCGCGCTCGGGGCCGAGGTGGCCATCCGCGCCCTGTTCGAGACACCCACCGTCGCCGGCCTCGCCACACGACTCGAAACCCAAAAGAAGGCCAGGCCGGCTCTGCGGCCGCGGCGTAGGTAGGAGGAGTTCTGATGATCCCGTTGTCCTTTGCCCAGCAGCGCCTGTGGTTCCTCAGCGAGCTTGAGGGCCCCAGCGCCACGTACAACATCCCCACCGCACTGCGCCTCACCGGCTCCCTGGACCGGGAGGCCCTGCGGGCCGCGCTGCACGACGTCATCGAGCGGCACGAAGTCCTGCGCACCGTCTTTTCGAGCACCGCCGACGGGCAGCCCCACCAGGACATCCTCGAACCGGCGGCGGTCACCCTCGACCTGCCCGTCACCGAGGTGGCCGAGGCCGACCTGGAGCAGGCCCTGGCCGACGCGGCCGGCCACACCTTCGACCTCTCCGGGGACATCCCGCTGCGCGCGGAGCTGTTCACCACCGGGCCGCAGCAGCAGGTCCTGCTGCTGATCGTCCACCACATCGCCGGTGACGGCTGGTCGATGGGCCCGCTGGCGCGGGACGTGTCCGAGGCCTACGCCGCCCGGCTCGCCGGCCACGCCCCCACCTGGGAGCCGCTGCCGGTGCAGTACGCCGACTACACCCTGTGGCAGCAGGACCTCCTCGGCGAGGACACCGATCCCGAGAGCGTCCTGTCCGAGCAGCTCGCCCACTGGCGGGAGGCGCTGGCCGGCCTGCCCGAGGAGCTCCGGCTGCCCACCGACCGGCCGCGGCCGGCCGTCGCCAGCCACCGGGGCGCGACCTACGACCTGGACATCCCCGCCGAGCTGCACCAGCAGCTCGCCGACCTCGCCCGCTCACGCGGCGTGACCATGTTCATGGTCCTCCAGGCAGCCCTGGCGACCCTGCTCTCCCGTCTGGGTGCGGGCACCGACATCCCCGTCGGCACCCCCATCGCCGGTCGCACCGACGAAGCCCTCGAGGACCTGGTCGGCTTCTTCATCAACACCCTGGTCATGCGCACCGACCTGGACGGGGACCCGACGTTCGGCGAGCTCCTCGCCCGTGTCCAGGACAGCGGCCTCGGTGCCTTCTCGAACCAGGACATCCCGTTCGAGCGCCTCGTCGAGGACCTCGCCCCCACCCGCTCCATGGCCCGGCACCCGCTGTTCCAGGTCATGCTCACCCTGCAGAACAACACCACCGCCGCCCTCGAACTCCCGGGCCTGGCAACCGAACTGCTCCCCGCCGGGCAGGCCCCGGCCAAGTTCGACCTGGACTTCCAGTTCGGTGAGCACTTCGACGGGCAGGGCCGGCCCGCCGGCCTCCAGAGCGCGATCACCTTCGCCGTCGACCTCTTCGACCACGCGACGATCGAGGCCGTCGCGCAGCGTTTCGTCCGGGTGCTGGAGGCCGTCGCCGCCGACCCCGAGCTGCCCGTCGGCCACCTCCAGATCCTGGACGCGGCCGAGCGCCGACAGCTGCTGACCGAGTGGAACGACACCGCCCGGGACGTACCGGCCACCACCCTGCCGGAGCTGTTCCAGGCCCAGGCCGCCCGCACCCCCGACGCCACCGCCCTCGTCCACCAGGGCACCGAGTCGACCTACGCGGAGCTGAACGAGCGCGCCAACCGCCTCGCCCACCTGCTGACCGAGCACGGCGTCGGCCCGGAGACCCTGGTCGGCGTCCTCATGGAACGCTCCACCGAGCTGGTCGTCTCCCTGCTGGCGATCCTCAAGGCCGGCGGCGCCTACCTGCCGATCGACCCCAACTACCCCGCCGACCGCATCACCTACATGCTCGACGACGCCCGACCCGCCCTGGTCATCACCGACCGGTCCGCGCAGTCGACGCTCCCTGAGGCCGAGGCCACCGCCCGGATCGTCCTCGACGACCCCGACACCCTCGCGCGCCTCGCCGACCTCGCCGCCGACAACCCCGCGCCGGGCCTGCTGCCCAGCCACCCCGCGTACGTCATCTACACCTCAGGCTCCACCGGCCGGCCCAAGGGCGTCACCGTCCCCCACCAGGCGATCGGCCGACTGGTGTGGGAGACCAACTACGTCGACCTGGGTGCCGGCGACGTCATCGGCCAGTTGGCCTCGGTGTCGTTCGACGCGGCGACCTTCGAGATCTGGGGCGCCCTGCTCAACGGCGCCGCCCTGGCGATCGCCCCGCCGAAGGGGCTGTCCGTCTTCGAGCTGCGCGAGTTCCTGGCCTCACACCGCGTGACCGCTCTCTGGCTGACGGCGGGGCTCTTCCACGAAGTGGTGGAGTCGGACGTCGAGGCGCTCCAGGGGCTCCGCTACCTGCTGGCCGGGGGCGACGTCCTCTCGGTGTCCCAGTGCAGGACCGTACTGGAGCGCCTGCCCCACGTCCGGCTGCTCAACGGGTACGGGCCGACGGAGAACACCACCTTCACCACCACCCACGCGATTCGGACCGCCGACCTCGACCGCGGGGCCGGCGTGCCGATCGGCGGCCCGATCTCCGCGACCCGCCTCTACGTCCTCGACAGCGGGCTGCAGCTGGTCCCGCCCGGCGCCGTGGGCGAGCTGTACGCGGCGGGTGAGGGTCTGGCGCGCGGCTACCTCAACCGCCCGGGCCTGTCCGCCGAGCGCTTCGTCGCCAACCCCTTCGGCACTCCCGGCGAGCGGATGTACCGCACCGGCGACCTGGTGCGCTGGCGCGCCGACGGCAGCCTGGAGTTCGCCGGCCGTGCCGACGACCAGGTCAAGATCCGCGGCTTCCGCATCGAACTCGGCGAGGTCGAGTCCGCGCTGGCCGCGCACCCGGCCGCCGCCCAGGCCGCCGTCGTCGTCCGCGAGGACACCCCCGGTGACAAGCGCCTGATCGGCTATGTCGTCCCGGCCACCGGCGGCGACGACCACGCGGCGCTCACCGCCACCATCCGGGCCGACCTCCAGCAGCAGCTGCCGGAGTACCTGGTCCCCAGCGCGATCGTGGTGCTGGAGGCCCTGCCGCTGACGGCCAACGGCAAGCTCGACCGGAACGCTCTGCCCGCGCCGGACTACGCGGCCGACACCTCCGGCCGCGAACCGCGCACCGAGCAGGAAGCCGCCCTCTGCACCGTCTTCGCCGAGGTCCTCGGCATCACCACGGTCAGCATCGACGACAGCTTCTTCGAGCTGGGCGGCCACTCCCTGCTGGCGACGCGGCTGGTCAGCCGGATCCGTGCGGTGCTGGGTGTCGAGGTCGGCATCCGCTCCCTGTTCGAGGCGCCGACCGTCGCCGGTCTGGCCGCCCGTCTGGGCGGGGCCGGTACGACCCGGCTCGCGCTGACCGCGGGCGAGCGCCCGGACGCGGTGCCGCTGTCCGCCGCCCAGCGACGGCTGTGGTTCCTCGGCGAACTCGAAGGCCCCAGCGCCACCTACAACATCCCGGCGGCCCTGCGGCTCAGCGGCGCCCTGGACCGTGAGGCCCTGCGGGCCGCGCTCGGCGACGTCATCGGGCGCCACGAAGTCCTGCGCACCGTCTACCCGACCCACAACGGGCAGCCCCACCAGCACATCCTCGACCCGGCGGCGGTCGTCCTCGACCTGCCCGTCACCGAGGTGGCCGAGGCCGACCTGGAGCAGGCCCTCGCCGACGCGGCGAGCCACACCTTCAGCCTCTCCCGTGACATCCCGCTGCGCGCGGAGCTGTTCACCACCGGACCGCAGGAGCAGGTCCTGCTGCTGATCGTCCACCACATCGCGGGTGACGGCTGGTCGATGGGCCCGCTGGCCCGGGACCTGTCCGAGGCCTACGCGGCCCGACTCGACGGCAACGCGCCGGTGTGGCAGCCGCTGCCGGTGCAGTACGCCGACTACACCCTGTGGCAGCAGAAGCTCCTCGGGGACGACACCGACCCGCAGAGCGTCCTGTCCCAGCAGCTCGCCCACTGGCGCGACGCCCTGGCCGGCCTGCCGGAAGAGCTCCAGCTGCCCACCGACCGGCCCCGCCCGGCCATCGCCACCCACCACGGCACCACCCTGCCCGTCGAGGTGCCCGCCGACCTGCACCAGCAGCTCGCCGACCTCGCCCGGTCGCGCGGCGTCACCCTGTTCATGGTCCTCCAGGCCGGGCTCGCGACCCTGCTCTCCCGTCTGGGTGCGGGCACCGACATTCCCGTCGGCACCCCCATCGCGGGCCGCACCGACGAAGCCCTCGACGACCTGGTCGGGTTCTTCGTCAACACCCTGGTCATGCGCACCGACGTCTCAGGCGACCCGACCTTCGGCGAGCTCCTCGGCCGCGTCCAGGACACCGGCCTCGGCGCCTTCGCCAACCAGGACATCCCGTTCGAGCGCCTCGTAGAGGACCTCGCCCCCACCCGCTCCATGGCCCGGCACCCGCTGTTCCAGGTCATGCTCAGCCTCCAGAACAACACCGAGGCCGCCCTCGAACTCCCGGGCCTCACCGCCACCGCACTGACCACCGGCGAGCTCCCCGCGAAGTTCGACCTGGACTTCCAGTTCGGCGAGCTCTTCGACGGACAGGGCCGGCCCGCCGGCCTCCAGGGAGCCATCACCTTCGCCGTCGACCTCTTCGACGAGACGACCACCGAGGCGATCGCGCAGCGTTTCGTGCGGGTTCTGCAGGCCGCTGTCGCCGACCCCGAGCTGCCGGTCAGCCGGATCGAGATCCTGGACCCGGCCGAGCGCGAGCTGATCCTCACCGGCTGGAACGACACCGACCGGGACCTGCCCGCCACCACCCTGCCCGAGCTCTTCCACGCCCAGGCCGCCCGCACCCCCGACGCCACCGCCCTCGTCTTCGCCGACACCGAACTCACCTACGCGGAA
>NZ_JBHVUV010000074.1:0-6318 GCF_042883905.1 Kitasatospora sp. NPDC058170 | reverse complement strand
GGGGGCGGGTGGGGCCGGCCCCCCCCGGGGGGCGGGCCCCCCCCCCCCCGGGGCCGGGGCCCCGGCGGGGGCCGGGCCCCCCCCCCCCCGCCCCCCGCCGCTGGTCTGCGCTCCTGCCGTTACGGCTTCCTGCGCATGGCCGCCTGGACCTCCTCGGCGCTGGCGGCCAGCAGCTCCCGGATCTCCGGGCGCGCGTGGTCGGTGGCCCACTGCGCGATCTTGAACATCTTCTCCGCCGTCGGATTGATGTGGTGGGTGTCGGGGTCGTTGAAGCCCAGCGCGGGCAGCATCCAGTCCGACTCCCGCACCTGGCGCTCCAGGACGGCCGCGCCCTCCTCGGCCGTCATCCGCTTCGCGTCCACCGCCTCGCACACCTCGGTGACCTTGTCGAAGGCCTCCTTGTAGAAGTCCACCGGGCACCACAGCCCCGGGTAGGGGTTCTCGTCCAGGGCCTGGCAGTGCGAGTCGTCCCCGGTCTCCTTGGTCGCGGTCAGCGCGTTGAGGATGCGCTTGCCGCCGATCACGCTGGCCGAGGCCCAGATCCGGAACACCGAGTTCCAGAGCGGGTAGTGCGAGAAGGAGATGAAGGAGTTGTTCACCAGCCGGTCGTTGTAGTCCAGCAGGCCCTGCTCCAGCGTCTCCACGTAGGCGAACCGCTCCGCCGAGAAGTCGTCCTCACGCAGCGCCGCCATCAGCCGCCAGGACAGCGAGTTGATGATCTCGCAGGTGTTGGACAGCCCGCGGGAGAAGAGCGGGTCGATGAACCCGGCCGCGTGCGACATCAGGCACCAGCGGTCGCCGACCGTCCGGGTCGAGGAGTACTGCATCCGGTCCGTGCTGACCCACTCCCGCACGCTGCGGGCGCCCTTCAACTGCCGTGCCACCGCGGGGAAGCGCTCCACATGGGACCAGAACTCCTCCTCGGGAGTGAGGTCCGGGCGGGCCGGGTAGGTCCGCGGGTCGAGCTGGATCCCCACGCTGCACAGCGGGTTGGTCGCCCCCGGGTGGTTGTCGAAGGGGATCACCCACATCCAGCCGCGCTCGAAGATGTGGTGCATCGTCCCGTCGTTCCACGGTACCGGCGGGCGCAGCTCCTCGGGCGTGTCCACGTGGTCGTCGATCGCCCCCACGCCGACCATGTGGGTGAAGATCGAGCGGGCGTGGTGCTTGAGCCGGCTCGGCTCCTCGCGCAGCCCCAACTGCTTGGCCAGCGGCGAGCGGAACCCGCTGGCGTCGACCAGGTAGCGGGCGCGGTAGCTGCTGCCGTCCGTGCCGACCACCGTCACGCCCTCGTCGTCGAGGTCGAGCCGCTCCACCCGGTAGTCCTGCCGCGCGTCGCAGCCGTAGCGGACGGCGGTGTGGAACATGTACGCGTCGGTGTCCTGCCGGAAGAAGTGCGCGGCGTTGCCGACGATCGCGGGGATGCGGAACTGGCTGGTCTCCGTCGGGTCCGGCTCCTCGCCGTCCTGGTGGAACATGAACCCGAAGTTGCTCTTCTGCCCGTGCGCGCTGCTGACGTTGGCCAGGACGTCCTCGAAGCTCGCCAGGTTGGCGATCTCCGGCACGCCGTACCGGTCGGCGATCAGCCGCAGGACCACCAGGGTCTGCCCGATGGTCGACTCGCCGACGGCGAACCGGGGGTGGTGGGTGCCGTCCAGCAGCAGGACGCGGAAGCCCTGCTTGGCCAGGATCGATCCGAGCATCGTGCCCGACAGCCCGGTGCCGACGATCACGACGTCGTACGGCTGCCCGGCCTGCTGTTCCGTGGTGTGCGCTGCCATGCCGTTCTCCCCTCCGGTCAGACGGACTTGGTGCCGATGGCGAAGTGGTCCCTGGTGATGGTGTCGGTGGCGATGACCCGGTCGACCGTGAAGCCGGCCTCCTCCAGGTACGCGCGGGCCTGGTCGAGCGAGTAGGCCGAGCTGTCGTCCCGGATCATGGTGTGGTTGATCCGCTGGAGCAGGACCTCCGGGTCCCGCTCGTCCGGGTCGATCATGGCGTCGTAGAGCACCACCTTGCCGCCGGGCCGCACCGCCTTGAAGGCGCGGCGCAGCAGCTCCTGGCGGTCGGCCACCGGCCAGTCCGGCAGCACGTGCCCGAAGATCACCACATCGGCCTCGGGCAGCGGCGAGGCGAAGAAGTCGCCGCCGTGGAAGGTGACCCGGTCGGCCGTCCCCGCCGCGCCGACCAGCTCGTCGAAGAGCGGGCGCAGCGCCGGCAGGTCGAAGACCCCGCCCTTCAGGTGCGGGTGGGCCGCGGCGATCCGGGAGGCGACGTTGCCGCGCGCACCGCCGACGTCCACGAAGGAGGTGTAGCCGCTCCAGTCGATCTGGCGCGCCAACTCGTCGGCGGTGAAGCCGTTGTGGGCGTCCATGTGCATCATGACCTGCCGGGCGCGGTCGAGGTCCTCGTAGTGCTTGGGGTAGGCCAGCGGGCCCTGCGCGGCGACGGCGGACTTCGCCTTGCCGTCGCGCAGCGCGTCGGTGAGCTGCGCCCAGGCGTGGAAGTGCAGCCGGGCGTGCTGCTGGGCGGTGCCGCCCAGGTAGGTCGGAGCTCCCGGGACGAGGAACTCGGTGGCCAGGGCGGCGACCCGGTAGCGGCCGTCCTCCCGCTCCAGCAGGTCGAGGCCGACCAGGGCGTCCAGGAAGTCCTTGAACAGCCGGTGGGTGATGCCCAGTTCGGTCCGGATCTCCTCGATGTCGGCGGACCGGTCGGCCAGCAGCTCGAAGAGGCCGAGTTCCACCGCGCTCTGGAGCGCCTTGGCCTGGAAGTAGGCGGTGTTGAGCGCGACGATCCGGCGCGCGCGGGCAGCGGGGCTGCCGGTCTCTGACGTCATTGTGCTTCCTCTCGCGGTGTACTGATTGCGTTCTGCCTGGTCATGCGGACGGCCGGGTGGGCCGGGGTCCGGCGGTCAGCCGGCGGCGCCGAACCAGGTGGTCGCGGCGCTGCGGAGCTCCTCGTGGCAGGCCGGGTGGCCCGCCCAGGCGACGTAGCCGTCGGGTCGGATCAGGAAGGCCGTGTCGGGCTCCGCGCCCGCGATCGTGGCGGTCAGGGTGGTCACCCGGTCCGCCCAGTCGGCCAGCGGCGCGGCGGCCGGTGCGGCCGGTGCCGTCTCGGGCAGCAGCAGCAGCCCGCGCCCCTCGACGAAGTGGTCGCTGATCCGCCCGGTGCCCTCGGCGGTCAGCAGGTCGGCGTCCGGCATCCGCCGGCCGACCGAGGGGTGCTCGTCCGTCCCGTAGCGGACGTCGAACCCGGACAGCATCCCCGCGATGTACCGGTTGGTGTCCGGCAGCGCCATCAGCTCGCGGAAGGTCTGCCGCAGCGCGTCGTAGCGCGGGTCCGGGTCGATCAGCACCGCCTGGGTGCGGGTGTTGTGCACCACGCCGTCGGCCACCGGCCGCCGTTCGCTCTGGTAGCTGTCCAGCAGCTCCTCGCCGCCCTGGCCGCGCACCACGGCCGCCAGCTTCCAGCCGAGGTTCACTGCGTCCTGGAGGCCGAGGTTGAGCCCCTGCCCGCCGGCCGGCAGGTGGATGTGCGCCGCGTCGCCGGCCAGCAGCACCCGGCCGCTGCGGTACGAGTCGGCCAGCCGGGACACGTCGGTGAGCCGGGACAGCCAGGTGACATCGTGCATCCCGTGGTCGCCGCCGGTGTGCTCGACCAGGGCCGCGCGCATCTCCTCCTCGGTGACCGGCGCGTTGCGGTCGGGGAAGGGCTCGCCGAACCAGGCGACGGTGGCCCGGTAGACGCCCGGCTGGTGCTGGAAGGCGCCGAACCAGGACCGCCGTTCGGGGTTGACCAGGCCCACCGGGCGCATCGGGCCCAGGCCCTCGCCGCGCGGCAGGTCGCCGCTGAACCGCATGTCCCCGATGAGCGCGTACATGTGCGGGTCCTGGCCGGTGAAGCCGATCTCCGCCTGCCGCCGCACGACGCTGCCGCCGCCGTCGCAGCCGACCAGGTAGCGCGCCCGGACGGTGCCGCCCGCGGTCTCGACCGTCACCCCGTCCGCGTCCTGGGTGAACCCGGTGACCGGATCGCCCCGGACGATGCGGACGCCGAGCTCCAGCGCCCGTTCGGCCAGCAGTTCCTCCGTGCGCAGCTGGGGCACCAGCAGCACGTACGGGTGCCGGGTGTCGAACTCCTCGAACCGCATCGGCACGCCCAGGCTGGCGAAGTTCCCGCCCTTGAGCAGACCGGCTCCGTCCAGGAACCGGTCGAGCAGCCCGCGAAGTTCGAGCAGTTCCACGGTCCGGCCCTGCATCCCCATGGCCTTCGAGTGCTTCTCCGGCTCCTTTCTCCGTTCCACCACCAGCGTCCGGGCTCCGCCCAACGCCAGCTCGCAGGCGAGCATCAGGCCGGTCGGCCCCGCACCCGCCACCACCACATCGCAGTCCACCGCGACCTCCGCTGCCGATCCTGTACGACGGGCCCACCGTGCCAGCGGCGCTTCGAGTCGGTGTCCAGCGCCGTTGGCCGCCGCGGCGGGCGCCCGGGCACCAAACCGGCTCGAAGCGGAGCACCTAGCGTCGGCGGGAATCCCGATCCGACCGACGGAGGACCCGTCATGCCCTTCACCGCGAACGAGGCCGCCTACCTGGCCTCGCAGTCGCTCGCCCGCCTGGCCACCGTGGACGGCCGCGGGCAGCCGCACGTCGTCCCGCTCGGCTTCCACTACAACGCAGAGCTCGGCACCGTCGACGTGACCGGGCGCGGCATGGCCCGCAGCCTCAAGTACCGCACCGTCCAGAACCACCCGAAGGTCTCGCTGGTCGTGGACGACGTGGTGGACCCGGAGAACTGGGTGGTCAGGGGCCTGGAGATCCGGGGCACGGCCGAGGCGCTCCCGGTCGGCGGCAAGGAGATCCTGCCGCACGTCGACGACGAGCTGATCCGGATCACCCCGGAGCGGATCGTCTCCTGGGGCATCGACTCCGACTGCCAGGCACCGCCGCTGGCCCGCGACGTCGCGAACGGGGTGCGGGCATGATCGAGCGGCTGCCCAAGTTCCCCTGGGACGTCCTGTTCCCCTACCGCAAGCGGGCCGCCGCCCACCCCGACGGGCTGGTGAACCTGGCACTCGGTGACCCGGTGGACCCGACGCCGGCCGTGGTCCGCGCGGCGCTCGCCGCCGCGGCCGACGCCCCCGGCTACCCGTCCACCGAGGGCACGCCGCAGCTGCGCGAGGCCGTCGCGGCCTGGCTGCTGCGCCACGAGGGCGCGACCGTCCACCCGGCCGCCGTGATCCCGGCCGTGGGCACCAAGGAGCTGATCGCCTGGTTGCCCACGATGCTCGGCCTCGGCCCCGCCGATGTCGTCCTGGTGCCCGAACTCGCCTTCCCCACCTACGAGGTGAGCGCCCGCCTGGCGGGCGCCCGGCTGATCCGGACGGCCTCGCCGCTCACCTACGAGGGCCCCGACCCCAAGGTGGTCTGGCTGAACTCGCCGTCCAACCCGGAGGGCCGCGTCCTCGACACCGCCGAGCTGCGCGCGATCGTCGCCTGGGCCCGGGAGCGCGGCGCCCTCGTCGTCAACGACGAGTGCTACCTCGAACACGTCTGGGAGGGCGCGACCCGCTCGGTCCTGCACCCCGAGGTCAGTGGCGGCAGCCATGAGGGCGTGCTGGCCGTGCACTCGCTCTCCAAGCGCTCCAACCTGGCCGGCTACCGGGCCGGGTTCGCCGCGGGGGACCCGGTGGTGATCGCCACGCTGCTGGAGGTGCGCAAGCACGCGGGGCACATGGTGCCCGGCCCCGTACAGGCCGCCATGGTGGCGGCGCTCGGCGACGACGACCACCTGGTGCGGCAGCGCGAGAGCTACGCGCGGCGGCGGTCCCTGCTGCGCTCGGCGCTGCTGGGGAGCGGCTTCCGGATCGACCGGTCGGCGGGCTCGCTGTTCCTGTGGGCGACCCGGGACGAGCCCTGCTGGTCGACCGTGGGCGCGCTGGCCGAGCTCGGCATCCTGGTGGCGCCCGGGGAGTTCTACGGCGAGGCGGGCGCGCGGCACGTGCGGGTGGCCGTGACCGAGACCGACGAGCGGATCGAGCAGGCGGTGAAACGGCTCGGCGCGGCCTTCTGAGCAGCGCCCGCCCATTTTTCGCAGCGCCCCGCCGGCCGTCCGGCGGGGCGCTGCGCTGTTCCCGGCCTGGGCTGTTCACCGCCCGTGCTTGCTCCCGGTCTGTGCTGCCCCCGGCCGTGGCGCTGCGCGGCCGGGGGCAGCGCAACGGCGTCGGGCCCCCCCCCCTGGGGGGGCGGGGGCGCCCCCCGACCCCCCGGGGGCGGCCGGCCCCCCCCGCCGCCCGGGGACCCGCGCACGGCCCCGGCC
>NZ_JBHVUV010000073.1:0-6937 GCF_042883905.1 Kitasatospora sp. NPDC058170 | reverse complement strand
GCGGCGGCGGGGGTCGCGGCCGGGGCGGCGGGCGCCGCGGCAGCGGGGGTGGGACGGGGTCCCGGGGTCGCGGCGGGGCGCGGACCCGGGGTCGGGGCACCCGGCTTGGGTGCGGCCGCACCGGCGGCGGAACCGCCGGCGGGCTGGGGCGCCGCGGGCTTCCGCGGGCCGGGCTTGGCAGCGCCACCGGTGGGGGCGACGCCCAGCGCGTCAGTCAACTTGCGTACGACCGGCGCCTCGATGGTCGAGGACGCCGAACGGACGAACTCACCGAGCTCGGTGAGCTTGGCCATGACGGCCTTGCTCTCCAAGCCAAGTTCCTTGGCGAGTTCATATACCCGGACCTTAGCCACTTCACTCCTGTCTATGAGTCCGGGGTGTCTCGTCCGCCGGACCGTCGCTACTTCATGGGCGTACCCATCGCGTACTCATCGCGTACTCATCGAGTGCTCATCGCAATCTCGACCTACTTCCACATCGCGAGGTACCTGACTGGTGGCACGGCGCGCGGCTGCCCGCGCACTGCGCTTGTTGCGGTGGTTCTCCGCCGCGTGGAGCGGCGGCCGTAGCGGGAGGTGCTCCGCCGAACGGGCCTGAGTGGATCAGGGCGCCGGGGTGCCGTCCACCCGCTCCCCGATGTACTCGCGGAGCCGCTCGGTGTCGAGCGTGCCCTGGAGGCGGAAGGCCCGGGGGAACGCCCGGCGGCGGACCGCGAGGTCGAGGCAGGTCGGATCGGGGTGCAGGTGCGCGCCCCGGCCCGGCAGTGCGCCACGGGGATCGGGGACGCAGACGCCCTCGACCGCCGTGACACGCAACAGCTGGTGCTTGGCCGCTCGCTTGCGGCAGCCCACGCAGGTGCGTTCCGGGCGTGCTCGGACATGCGTCCGGCCAGACGAAGGCAAGTCTACCCCTCCGAAGGGACATGGCGCCGCCCCGCCAATCCGGGGAGGACCGGCGGGGAGCCCAGGACGACGCTGACTACTGGTCCGAGGATTCCCGGTGGCCGCCCTCGGGGCGGTCCTCCGGCTGGCCCTCGGTGTCCGGGCGGATGTCGATCCGCCAGCCGGTGAGGCGGGCGGCCAGGCGGGCGTTCTGGCCCTCCTTGCCGATCGCCAGCGACAGCTGGTAGTCCGGAACGATCACCCGTGCGGAGCGCTGCTGCAGGTCCACGATCTCCACACTCGTCACCCGTGCGGGGGACAGCGCCGAGGCGACCATGTCCCGGGGGTCCTCCGACCAGTCGACGATGTCGATCTTCTCGCCGTGCAGCTCGCCCATCACCGCGCGCACCCGGCTGCCCATCGGGCCGATGCAGGCGCCCTTGGCGTTCAGGCCGGCCCGGCGCGACCAGACCGCGATCTTGGTGCGGTGGCCGGCCTCGCGGGCGATCGCCGCGATCTCCACGCTGCCGTCCGCGATCTCCGGGACCTCCAGCGCGAAGAGCTTCTTCACCAGGCTGGGGTGGGTGCGCGAGAGCGTCACCGACGCCCCGCGGACACCGCGCCGCACCGCGACCACGTAGCACTTGAGGCGGGTGCCGTGCCGGTAGTCCTCGCCCGGGACCTGCTCCTGCGGCGGCAGGATGGCCTCCAGCTTGCCGATGTCGACCAGCACGTTCTTCGGGTCGTTGCCCTGCTGGACGACACCGGTGACGATGTCGCCCTCCTTGCCGGCGTACTCACCGAAGGTCTGGTCGTCCGCGGCGTCCCGCAGGCGCTGCATCATCACCTGGATGCCGATGCTCGACGCGATCCGGCCGAAGCCGTTCGGGGTGTCGTCGAACTCCTTGGGCTCGACGCCCTCGTCCAGCTCCGCCGGGTCCTCCGTCGCCCACACCGTGACGTGGCCGGACTTGCGGTCCAGCTCGACCCGGGCCCGACGGCGCGAGCCCTCGGTGCGGTGGTACGCGGTGAGGAGGGCGGACTCGATCGACTCGACCAGCAGGTCGAAAGGGATGTTCTTCTCGTTGACCAGCGTGCGCAGGGCACTCATGTCGATGTCCACGGCTACGCCTCCTCGTCTTTCGTCACGTTCGTCATGGTGCGGTCGGTGCGCAGGTCTTCACTGCGCACCGTCGTCCCCCTCCTCGGAGGCTTCGTCGGCTTCGTCGTCCGCGAAATCCGGGGCCTCGTCGAGGAGCTTCTCGTCCTTGCGGTTGAACTCCACCTGGACGCGCGCCCGGTCCACCTCGGAGTACTCCAGACGGCGCTCCTTGGCCCGGCCGCGGCCCTTCACGGGCTGCACCTCGACCAGGGCGCCGTCCTCGTCGGCCTCCAGCACCCGGGCGACGATCTCCCCGCCGTCGACCAGGTGGATCTTCGCCAGCCGGCCCTCGGCGCGGCGCCAGTGGCGCGGCTCGCCCAGCGGGCGCTCGGCCCCCGGCGAACCGACCTCCAGCACGTACGCGCCGCTGCCCATCACCTCGGACGCGTCCAGGGCCTCGCCGACCTCGCGGCTGAACTCGGCGATGGCGTCGAGGTCCACGCCGCCGTCGGCGTCCACGTCGATCTGTACCTGCCGGCGACTGCCGGCCTGGGTGACCTTGACGTCCTCCAGGTCCAGGCCCGCCTGGGCGGCCAGCGGCTCCAGCAACACACGCAGCCGGTCGATGTGGGTGGTGCTCATCCGGGTGGACTCCTCGGCCGCGTCTGCTGTTGTCAGAAGGTCGCACCGCGCCCCCTGGCGCCCGGTTCGGCGCAGGCCGGGTCGCGGCAGCTCGGCCCAAAGCCTATCCGGTCGCGGCACCAACCACCGATTCCGGACGGCGCCCGGCCGCCGTGCGACACCCACTGCGAGCAAGCTCACACCGGCCGACCACGGCACCGCCCGGTGAAATCGGGGCCCGGTCAGGTGAGGATTCTGTAATCATTCACGCCAACGAGGGCAGCCGGGCAGGCCGTCCTCCCGTACACGCCCCGGAGTGACGCCGATGCAGCCGCCCAGCCGACGGACCTTCCTGGCCCTCGGGGTGCTCCTCACCGCGGGCACCGCACTCACCGCCTGCACCGACGACGGCAAGGACACCACCACCGCGCCCGGCGAACGCGGCCGGCCGGACCCGGACGAACCGGTCCGGCTGCGCGCGGTCGCCGCCACCGACACCCTGCTCGCCGGGTACGACGCCCTGCTGGCCGGCCCCGGCGCCGGGCAGGCGGCGCAGCTCCAGCCGCTGCGGGCGGAGGCCGTCCAGCACCGGGCGGCGCTGGCCGCCGGGCTGCCGTCGGCCTCCCCCTCCCCCTCCCTCTCCCCTTCGGCCACCGGCTCGACCACGGCCTCCGGCTCGCCCTCCGCATCGGCCTCTGCACCGGCCTCCGCCGCCGGGGCGGGCGTCGCCACCGCCACGGCGCTCGCCTCGCTCGAACGGCAGACCGCACAGGCCCGGCTCGCCGACCTGGGCGCCGCCTCCCCGCAGCTGGCCCGGCTGCTCGCCTCGGTCTCCGCGGCCGGGGTGCTGCACGCCGTCGCCCTCGGTGACAGCGCCCCGCTCACCCCGGCCCCGGTCGCGGTGCCGACGAGCGCGCCCGCGGCGTCGCCCACGGCCTCCGCCGGCGCCTCCTCGTCCTCGTCAGCCTCCGCCTCCGCTTCGGCCTCCACGTCCGCCTCACCCTCGTCTTCGCCCTCGCCCTCGGCCTCTCCCACCGCCTCCGCGTCCGGCACCGGGGCGGCCCTCGGCCCCGAGGCGGTCGCCGCCCTCCAGGGCGCGCTGAGCGCCGAGCACGCCGCCGTCTACGGCTACGGCGTGGTCGGCGCCCGGCTCCCCGACGACCAGCGCACCGACGCCCGGACGGCCTACGCCGCCCACCAGGCCCGGCGGGACGCCTGGCAGCGGCTGGTGAGCAGCGCCGGCGCCACCCCGAGCGCCGCCGCGGCCGGGTACCAGCTGCCGTTCGCGGTCACCGACGCGGCGGGCGCCGCCAAGCTCGCCGCCCACCTCGAAACCAGGCTCACCACGGTCTACGCCGACCTGGTCACGGCCGTCACCGGCCCGCAGCGCACCGCCGCCGCAGACGCGCTGCGCGAGAGCGCCCTGCGCGCCAGGCGCTGGGGCGCCGCCCCCACCGCCTTCCCGGGCCTGCCCGACCCCGCCACCGCCCCGACCGGCTCCCCGACCGGCCCCGTCACCGGCTCCCCGACCGGCCCGGCGACCGGCGCTGCGGCCCCCACGCCCTCCCCGACCTCCCCCGCCGCCTCCTGAGACCGCCCCGGTCAGGCCTCCGTCTCCCTCCCCTCGTCACTGACCTGCGGTTTCGGTCGCATGGCCGACAATGGACAGGTAGCACCACGGGGGAAGCACCAACCGGAAGGCCAGCATGTCGGCAGCACCAGGGCAGATCACCGTCCCCGAGTGGCTGGCGCGAAGCGTCGGCGAAGGCGGGGGCGCGGCAGGGCGGCAGTGGCTCGCGGAGCTGCCCGCCCGGGTGGCCGCCCACCTCGCGCGCTGGGACCTCACGCTGGAACGGGTGCTCGACCCCGGGGGCAGTCTGAGCCTGGTCGGGTACGTCCACCGCGACGACCTGACCCCCGCCGTCCTGAAGACCGGGCTGGTCACCCCGGAGACCGCCCAGGAGCACGCAGCCCTCTCCCACTGGGCCGGCCGCGGCGCCGTCCTGCTGCTGAACGCCGACCCCGCCGAGGGGGTCCTGCTGCTGGAGCGGCTGCACGGCGACATCCCGCTGCGCTCGCTCGCCGAGGCGAAGGCCACCCTGGAGGCCACCAGCCTGCTGCACCGCCTCTGGGTGCCGGCCTCCGAGGGCCACCCGTTCGCGTCCCTCGCCGACCGGGTCGCGACCACCTCCGACGAACTGCGCCGCCACCGCGAACTGCCCGGCGCGGCCGACGCCGCCGGCCTGGTCGCCGAGGCCCTGGAGCGCGCCGACGGCCTGGCCGCCTCCGCCACGGAGGACTTCCTGCTGCACGGCGACTTCCACCACGGCAACGTGCTCGCCGCCGACCGCGCGCCCTGGCTGGCCATCGACCCGCGGCCGCTGGTCGGGGAACGCGCCTACGACCTGGCCCGGCTGGCCATGGACCGGGCCGACACCCTGATCGGCTCCCCCGGCGCGGCCGCCGCCGTCCGCCGCCGGCTGCACCAGCTCTCCGACGCCCTGGAGGTCGACCAGGAGCGCCTGCGCGGCTGGACGCTGTTCCGCGCCGCGGCCACCGGCCTGCGCGCCCTCGCGGTGGGCCGCCGGGAGGACGCCGAGCTCTACCTGGAGTTCGCCGGGGCGCTCTGATCCGGCCGCCCGCGCAGCGGCAGTGCGGCGCCCATCACCGCGTACAGCCGGTCGGTGTTCGGGAAGTGCACGGCACGCGCGAGGTCCTGGTAGCCGAGCGCCCGGTAGAGCCGGCGCGCGGGCGTCTCGGCGTCGATCGCGGAGAGGATGCTGCGCGGCAGCCCGGACCGCTCGCAGAGGGTCCGGATCAGCGAGGAGCCGATGCCCTGGCCCTGGAACCCGGGCAGCACGTGCAGCTCGGTGATCGCGAAGACCTCGTCCAGCCAGCCGCCGTACCCGCGCTGCTCCAGGTACGGCTGGATCACCGTGCTCCACCAGTGCTCGCGGCGGTTGGGCATCCCGTACCCGAAGCCGACCAGCCGGTCCCCGCTCAGCGCCCCCAGGGCGATCACCCCGGGCTGCTGGGCGTGCCGCCCGACGATGTGCAGCCGGACCGCGACCTCCTCGGGCGTCAGCCCGAACGCCACCGCCTGGACCTCGAGCGCCTGCGGCGCCCACGCCGCAAGGTCGATGGCCTCGATCGTCACCCCGGTCAGCTGATCCATGCCCCGGACGTTACTACCCGTACGGCCCGGACGCGGTCGGGGATCAGAACAGGACGCTCATGAAGGCGCCGACCTCGCGGAAGCCGACCCGGCGGTAGGCCGCGCGGGCCCGCAGGTTGTAGTCGTTGACGTAGAGCGAGACCACCGGGGCGACCTCGCGCAGGGCGATGTCGAGGACGGCCGCCATGCCCGTCTCGGACAGGCCCCGGCCGCGGTACCCGGGGGCGACCCAGACGCCCTGGACCTGGCAGGCGCCCTCGGTGACGGCGCCGATCTCGGCCTTGAAGACCACCTGGCCGTCGTCGGCGAACCGGGCGAACGAGCGCCCGGTGGCGACGAGTTCGGCGACCCGGGCCTGGTAGAGCAGCCCGCCGTCCCCGGCCAGCGGGGAGACCCCGACCTCCTCGGTGAACATCGCCACGCAGGCCGGCATCACGGTCTCGACCTCGCTCCGCTCCACCCGCCGCACCAGCGGGTCGGGGGCGATCTCGGCGGACGGCACGGTGGCGGCCATCAGCGGCTGGTGGGCGCGGACCTCGCGGGCCGGCCCCCAGCTGCGCTCCAGCAGCGCCCAGAGGGAGGCGGTCGCGTCGGCCGGGCCGACGATCGAGGAGCAGCGGCGGCCCTGGCGGCGGGCGCGTTCGGCGAAGGCCTGGACGGCGGCCGGCCCGGCGTTCACCAGCACCAGGTTGGCCCCGGCGTAGCAGAGCGCGTCCAGCTCGCCGTGCTCGTCGTACCAGCCCCACATCTCCCCGCCGAGCCGCCAGGGGTCGAGCCCGACGGCCTCGACCCGGGTGGCGACGAAGGCGTTGGCGACCGGGTTGCGGCGCAGCACCTCCAAGGTGTCCGCCAGGTCCGGTGCCTCCAGGACACGGGTGGTCGCCAGCGCGCGGGCGACCTGGAACGAGCTGGGGAGCATCACACCTCGATCGAGCATCGAGACAGCACCTCACTGAGACGACTCTGGCCGCACCCTACTCCGTGGCCCCACCCGGCTACGGCCGCGGGGCCGTCCGTGGACGGACGGCCCCGCTTCCGGAAAACTACCGTCCGCCACTCACTCCGCGGCGGTGACGGTGGGGGCGCCGGACTCGACGCCGTCGGCCTGCATCTGCTCGGCGAGCTTGAGGGCCTCCTCGATCAGGGTCTCGACGATCT
>NZ_JBHVUV010000072.1:0-8952 GCF_042883905.1 Kitasatospora sp. NPDC058170 | reverse complement strand
GGGGCTCCTGTGGTGCCGTGGGGGGCGTAGGAGTGGGTGGTCCAGTTGAGGTAGTTGGCGAGGCCGTGGTGGTGGATCTGGACGCCTTTGGGGCGTCCGGTGGAGCCGGAGGTGTAGATGACGTAGGCGAGGTTGTGGGGGTCGTGGTGGGTGTGGAGGGGGGTGGTGGGGTGGTGGTCGGTGGGGTTGGGGTGTTGGTCGAGGGTGATGAGGGTGGTGGGGTGGGGGAGGGTTTGGAGGGTGGGGGTGTGGTGGGTGGTGGTGAGGATGGTGGTGGTGTGGGTGTCGTCGAGGATGTAGGTGAGGCGTTCGGTGGGGAGTGCGGGGTCGAGGGGGAGGTAGGCGGCGCCGGTTTTCCAGATGCCGAGGAGGGCGGGGAGGAGGTGGTGGTCGCGGTCGAGGGCGACGCCGATGAGGGTGTCGGGGCCGGCTCCGAGGGTGCGCAGGTGGTGGGCGATCTGGTTGGCGCGTTCGTCGGTCTCGCGGTAGGTGAGGTGTCGGTCGCCGATGATGACGGCGGTGGCGTCGGGGGTGGTGGCGGCCTGGCGTTCGAAGAGTTCGATGGTGGTGCCGGTGGGCCACTGGGTGTCCGGGCCGGCGGCCCACTCCACCAGCAACCGCTCACGCTCCGCATCCGACAGGCAGTCCGCGGTCGCGTCGCCCGCGGCGTCCGCCGCCATGGCCTCCAGCACCAGCCGGTACATCGCGGCCAGCCGTTCCAGGTTCGCCTCGCTCAGCACACCGGTCGTCGTGACCAGCTTGATCGTGCCGCCCGTGGCGATGGCACTCAGCGCGAACTCGTTGGCACCGGCGTTCTCGGTCGAGTCGGTGTCCACCGTGTCGGAGTCGATCTGGTGGAAGTCCTGGTGGTCGAAGAGCGTGGTGAGCAGTCGCTCGTTGGTGCCGGTGTCGCGCTGGATGGCCGGGAGCGGGTGGTGGCGGTGGGTCCAGATCTCGGCTTCCTGGGCGTAGACGTGTTCGACGAGTTGGCGCCAGGTGCCGGTGGGGCGGTGGGCGGGGAAGGGCAGGGTGTTGAGGTGCATGCCCAGGACGCGGTCGGCGCCGGGGGCCTCCAGGCGGCCGTGGAAGACGACGCCGCTGTGGAAGGCCTCCTCGGGAGTGAGCGTGCTGAGCACCTTGAGGTGCGCGGCGAGCAGCACGCTCTTCAGCGAGGCCTTCGCCTGGACGGCCAGCCGCTGCAGACCCGCCTCCACGTCTCGGTACGGTACGAGTGCCCGGTGGTGGTCCGCGGTGTCGCCGCGTTCGTCGGCCCATTCGGCGGGAAGCCGGACCGGCGTGTGCCGGTCGACGATCTGCCGCCAGAAGGCCTGGCTGTCGTGACTGGTCAGTGACTCCAGCTCGGCGGCGATGAAGTCGGCGTAGCGGACGGACGGCGGCTGGTGGTCGGGGAGTTCACGGCCGTCGTGCAGGTGCTGGTAGCACTCGACGATCTCCATGAGGAGGGTGTTGAGGGTCCAGCCTTCGGCGATGGCGTGGTTGTAGCTGAAGGTGAGGCGCCAGGCGTCGTCGTCTTCGAGGTGGGCGCTGATGCGCAGGAGGGGGGCGGTGGTGAGCTCGAAGCCGGTGGCCCATTCCTGGTCGGCGAAGGTGCGCAGGGCCTGGTGGAGCTGTGTGGTGTCGAGTCCGCGCCAGTCGTGGACGGTTACGGGCAACTCGGCGGTTTCGTGGACGAGTTGGAGGGGCTGGGAGTAGCCGTCGAGGTGCATGGAGGTGCGCAGGATGTCGTGGCGTCGGGTGACGGTGTTGACGGCCTGGCGCAGGGCGGGCAGGGAGAACGCGTGCTCCGCCGGGATCCGGAAGGAGTTGATGTTGTGGTAGAGGTTCTCGCCCGCTGAGTCGGTGGCGGCCGTGAGCATCTCGACGAGCATGCCGGTCTGGATCTGCGACAGGGGGTAGGCGTCGACCACGTCGGCCGGGAGTGCGGCGCGGTCCTCGTCGCTGATGAGGGCGAAGGGGGCGACGGCCTGGATGAGCGATTGGCCGGCGGTCTGGCCGGAGAGCAGGTTCGCGAGGTCGGTGACGGTGCGGTGCTGGAACACGTCCCGGACCGACAGCTCGTAGCCGGCGGCGCGCAGGGCGCCGACGAGCCCGATGGCGCGGATGGAGTCGCCGCCGAGCTCGAAGAAGCTGTCCTCGATGCTGATCCGGGGCAGGCCCAGGACGTCCGACCAGATGGCGGCCAGCCGCTCCTCGACGGGGGTGCGGGGCGCGATGTAGCGGCTGGTGGCGAACGCGCTCGCGTCCGGATCGGGCAGGGCGCGGTGGTCGACCTTGCCGCTGTTGGTGAGGGGGACGCGGTCGATGGCGATGTAGGCGGCCGGGACCATGTAGTCGGGCAGTGCGATCGTCAGGTGGGCCCGGAGTTCCTCGCTGGGGCACGGGGAGCCGTCGGCGGTGACGATGTAGCCGATGAGTGTCTTGTCCTCGTTCTGCCCGTGGGCGGTGACGACGGCGTCGCGCACGGCCGGGTGTTCGCGGAGGCGGGCTTCGATCTCGCCGAGTTCGATGCGGTAGCCGCGGATCTTGACCTGGGTGTCGATGCGGCCGAGGTAGTCGAGGGTGCCGTCGGGCTGGCGGCGGGCGAGGTCGCCGGTGCGGTAGAGGCGCGAGCCCGCCGGGCCGAACGGGTTGGGGATGAAGCGTTCGGCGGTGAGGGCGGGGCGGTGGTGGTAGCCGTGGGCCAGTCCGGTGCCGGCGAGGTGGAGTTCGCCGGGGATGCCGTCGGCGACGGGTTGGGTGTTGGTGTCGAGGATGTGGGCGTGGGTGTTGGCGAGGGGAATGCCGATGGCGACGGTGTCGGTCTCCTCGGGAACTTCCCAGTAGGTGGACCAGATGGTGGTCTCGGTGGGGCCGTAGACGTTGACGAGTCGCTGGACGCGGCTTGTGAGTTCGTTCGCCAGGTCGGGTGTGCAGGCCTCACCGCCGACCAGTGCGGTCACCGCGTAGTTGTCGAAGCCGGCGGTGAGGAGCAGTCGCCATCCGGAGGGCGTGAGCTGGACGTGGGTGACCCGGTGGGTGTCGATCAGCCGGGTCAGGGCCTCGGGGTCCTTGGCCTGTTCGCTGGTCGCCATGGCGATGCGGGCGCCGGTGGTGAGGGGCAGGAACAGTTCGAGGCCGGAGATGTCGAAGGAGATCGAGGTGGACGCCAGCCAGGTGCCGCCCCGGCCGACGCCGATGTCGTTCTGGACGGAGGAGAGGAGGTTGTGGAGGGCGTCGTGGGGGATCATGACGCCCTTGGGGCGTCCGGTGGAGCCGGAGGTGTAGAGCACGTAGGCGAGGGCGTCGCCGTCGTGGGGGGTGTGGAGGGGGGTGGTGGGGTGGTGCTGGGCGTGGTCGGGGTGGACGCGCTGTCCGGTGAAGGCGGTGTCCTGGTCGGCGTCCTGGTCGTTGTCGGTGATCAGGATGGTGGCGGTGGCGTCGGTGAGCATGTAGTGGCGTCGTTCGGCGGGTAGGGCCGGGTCGACGGGGATGTAGGCGGCGCCGGCCTTCCAGGTGGCGAGCATCGCGGTGAGGACGGCGGGGCTGCGGTCCAGGCAGATGCCGATGTGGTCGCCGGGGGTGACACCGAGGCTGGTGAGGTGGTGGGCGAGCTGGTTGGAGCGCTCGTCGAGTTCCTGGTACGTCAGCCGCTCGTCGCCGCACACCACGGCCACGGACCGCGGCTTGGCGGCCGCCTGGGCCTCGAACATGCCGAGGGTCAGTACCTGGTTGGTCGGTTCGGTGCGCAGGCGGGACACGGGGTTGTTCTCCACTTCGGGTAGACGTGCGGCTGTGGCGTCGCCGTCGGGATCGGCGGCCATCGACTCCAGGACGAGCCGGTACATGGAGGCGAGCCGCTCTGCGGCGGCCCGGCCGAGCGAGTCGGTGCTCGCCTTGACGACAAGGGTTCCGCCGGTCGCGACCACGCTGACGGCGAACTCGTTGGCTCCGGTGCCGAGGCCTGCTCCGACGTCGATCGTTTCGGCGTCGACCTGGTGGAAGTCCAGGTGCTCGAACATGACGGGGATGAGGCGTTGGCCGTTGCCTGCTTCGCGTTGGACGGCGGGGAGGGGGTAGCGGCGGTGGGTCCAGATTTCGGCTTCCTGGGCGTAGACGTGTTCGACGAGTTGGCGCCAGGTGCCGGTGGGGCGGTGGGCGGGGAAGGGCAGGGTGTTGAGGTGCATGCCCAGGACGCGGTCGGCGCCGGGGGCTTCGAGGCGGCCGTGGAAGACGACGCCGGTGTGGAAGGCGTCGTCCGCGGTCAGGGAGCTCATGACCTTGAGGTGGGCGGCGAGCAGCACACTCTTGAAGGACGCGTCGGACTGCTTCGCCAGGATTCGGAGATCCTCTTCGAGATCCTGGTAGTCCGTCACGAGCCGGAGCGACTCACCGGTTCCGTCCTTGGCACCCCAGCCTTCCGGCAGGCGCAGCGGAGCGTGTCCGTCGACGACGTCCTGCCAGAACGCCCGGTCCTCGGGACTGGCCAGTGACTCCAGCTCGGCGGCGATGAAGTCGGCGTAACGCACCGACGGCGGCTGGTGGTCGGGGAGTTCACGGCCGTCGTGCAGGTGCTGGTAGCACTCCACGATCTCCATGAGGAGGGTGTTGAGGCTCCAGCCTTCGGCGATGGCGTGGTTGTAGCTGAAGGTGAGGCGCCAGGCGTCGTCGTCTTCGAGGTGGACGGCGATGCGCAGGAGGGGGGCGGTGGTGAGGTCGAAGCCGGTGGCCCATTCCTGGCCGGCGTAGTCGCGCAGGGCCTGGTGGAGCTGTGCGGTGTCGATTCCGCGCCAGTCGTGGACGGTCACGGGCAACTCGGCGGTTTCGTGGACGAGTTGGAGGGGCTGGGTGTAGCCGTCGAGGTGCATGGAGGTGCGCAGGATGTCGTGGCGTCGGGTGACGGTGTCGACGGCCTGGCGCAGAGCGGGGAGGGAGAACGCGTGCTCCGCCGGGATCCGGAAGGAGTTGATGTTGTGGTAGAGGCCGGCTGCCGGGTCGGCGGTGGCCAGCATTTCGATGAGCATGCCGGTCTGGACCTGGGACAGGGGGTAGGCGTCCGTGATGCCGGCGGGCAGGGCGGCGCGGTCCTCGTCGCTGATCAGCGAGAACGGTGCGACCGCGCGGATCAGCGACTCGTCGGCCGCCTGGCCGGCCAGGCCGGCGCCCAGGCCGGCGATGGTGCGGTGCCGGAAGACGTCGGGGATCGACACGTCGTACCCGACGGCGCGCATCGCTCCGACGAGTCGCACGGCGCGGAGGGAGTCGCCGCCGAGGTCGAAGAAGTTGTCCTCGATGCCGATCCGGGGCAGTCCGAGGACGTCGGACCAGATGGCGGCGAGGCGTTCTTCGACGGGGGTGCGGGGGGCGATGTAGCGGGTGGTGGGGAGGGCGTTGGTGTCGGGTGTGGGGAGGGCGCGGTGGTCGACCTTGCCGCTGTTGGTGAGGGGGATCCGGTCGATGGCGATGTAGATCGCGGGGACCATGTAGTCGGGCAGGTCCGTGGCGAGGTGCTCGCGCAGGGCGGCGGCGTCGATCGGGGTGTCGGTGACGAGGTACGCGACGATGTGCTTGACGCCGGGGCTGGGCTCCTGGGCGGCGACGACGGTGTTGTGGACCGCGGGGTGTTCGCGGAGGCGGGCTTCGATCTCGCCGAGTTCGATGCGGTAGCCGCGGATTTTGACCTGGGTGTCGATGCGGCCGAGGTAGTGGAGGGTGCCGTCGGGCTGGCGGCGGGCGAGGTCGCCGGTGCGGTAGAGGCGGGAGCCGGCGGGGCCGTGGGGGTTGGGGATGAAGTGTTCGGCGGTGAGGGCGGGGCGGTGGTGGTAGCCGTGGGCGAGTCCGGTGCCGGCGAGGTGGAGTTCGCCGGGGATGCCGTCGGGGACGGGCTGGGTGTTGGTGTCGAGGATGTGGGCGTGGGTGTTGGCGAGGGGGGTGCCGATGGCGACGGTGTCGGTTTCCTCGGGGACTTCCCAGTAGGTGGACCAGATGGTGGTCTCGGTGGGGCCGTAGACGTTGACGAGTCGCTGCACGCGGCTGGTGAGTTCGTTCGCCAGGTCGGGAGTGCAGGCCTCACCGCCGACCAGCGCGGTCACTTCGTGGTTGTCGAAGCCGGCGGTGAGGAGCAGCCGCCATCCGGAGGGTGTGAGCTGGACGTGGGTGACCCGGTGGGTGTCGATCAGCCGGGTCAGGGCCTCGGGGTCCTTGGCCTGTTCGCTGGTCGCCATGGCGATGCGGGCGCCGGTGGTGAGGGGCAGGAACAGTTCGAGGCCGGAGATGTCGAAGGAGATCGAGGTGGACGCCAGCCAGGTGCCGCCCCGGCCGACGCCGACGCCGACGCCGACGCCGATGTCGTTCTGGACGGAGGAGAGGAGGTTGTGGAGGGCGCCGTGGGGGATCATGACGCCCTTGGGGCGTCCGGTGGAGCCGGAGGTGTAGAGGAGGTAGGCGAGGGCGTCGCCGTCGTGGGGGGTGTGGAGCGGGGTGGTGGGGTGGTGCTGGGCGTGGTCGGGGTGGACGCGCTGCCCGGTGAAGGCGGTGTCCTGGGTGTCGGTGTCCTGGTCGGCGTCCTGGTCGTTGTCGGTGATGAGGATGGTGGCGGTGGCGTCGGTGAGCATGTAGTGGCGTCGTTCGGCGGGTAGGGCCGGGTCGACGGGGATGTAGGCGGCGCCGGCCTTCCAGGTGGCGAGCATCGCGGTGAGGACGGCGGGGCTGCGGTCGAGGCAGATGCCGATGTGGTCGCCGGGGGTGACGCCGAGGGCGCGCAGGTGGTGGGCGAGCTGGTTGGAACGCTCGTCGAGTTCCTGGTAGGTGAGTTGGTCGTCGCCGCAGATGACGGCTGTGGCGTGGGGTGTGGTGGCGGCGTGGGTCTGGAAGAGGTGCAGGGGGCTGGTGCCGGGCCATTCGGTGTGGTGGCCGTGCAGGGGTTCGAGGGTGTCGGCGGGGAGGTGGGTGGTGGTGGCGTCGCCGTCGGGGTCGGCGGCCATCGCCTCCAGGACCTGGCGGTACATGGAGGCGAGGCGCTCCAGGGCCACCGCACTGAGAACAGCCGTTGTTGTCCCCAGGCTGAGTGCGCCGTCTGCGGCGATGATGCCGAGGTCGAACTCATTACCGCCGGTGCCGGTGTCGGTGCCGTTGTTGTTGGTGGTGGGGTCGAGCTGTTCGAAGTTCTGCTGTTCGAACATGACGGGGATGAGGCGTTGGCCGTTGCCTGCCTCGCGTTGGACGGCGGGGAGGGGGTAGCGGCGGTGGGTCCAGATTTCGGCTTCCTGGGCGTAGACGTGTTCGACGAGTTGGCGCCAGGTGCCGGTGGGGCGGTGGGCGGGGAAGGGCAGGGTGTTGAGGTGCATGCCCAGGACGCGGTCGGCGCCGGGGGCTTCGAGTCGGCCGTGGAAGACGACGCCGGTGTGGAAGGCGTCGTCCGCCGTCAGCGAGCTCATGACCTTGAGGTGGGCGGCGAGCAGCACGCTCTTGAGCGAGGTGTTGGCCTTGAGGGCGAGGGCGCGCAGCGCGTCTTCGAGGTCGGCGAACGGGACCTGCCTGCCGTGGCGGACTCCCGTGGGGGCGTCGGCCTGTGACCAGTCGGCGGGCAGGCGCAGCGGAGCGTGTCCGTCGACGACGTCCTGCCAGAACGCCCGGTCCTCGGGACTGGCCAGTGACTCCAGCTCAGCGGCGATGAAGTCGGCGTAACGCACCGACGGCGCCTGGTACTCGGGGAGTTCACGGCCGTCACGCAGGTGCTGGTAGCACTCCACGATCTCGGTGACCAGGAGGCTGAGGGTCCAGCCCTCGGTGATCGCGTGGCAGTGGCTGACCGTCAGCCGCCAGGCCTCGTCGTTCTCGATGTGCACCTGGACGCGGAGCAGGGGAGCGGCGGACAGCTCGAAGAGGTCGGCTCGCTCCCGGGCCAGGTCCTCGGTCCGGCGCCGCGTCTGTTCCTCGGCGTCGAGACCGCGCAGGTCGTGGACGGTCAGCGGCAACTCGGCGGTATCGTGGACGAGTTGGAGGGGCTGCGAGTAGCCGTCGAGGTGCATGGAGGTGCGGAGTGCGTCATGGCGGGCCGCCAGGACGTCCAGTGCCTCCCGCAGCGCCTCTGCCGAGAAGGGGTGCCGGTCGGGAACCCGGAGCGAGTCGACGTTGTGGTACGGAGTACGGGTCCGGGTGCCCCGGTCGTCCCGGGCGGCCAGCATCTCGACGAGCATGCCGGTCTGGATCTGCGACAGGGGGTAGGCGTCGGTGATGCCGGCCGGGAGCGTGGTGCGGTCCTCGTCGCTGATGAGGGCGAAGAGGGCGACGGCCTGGATGAGCGACTGGCCGGCGGTCTGGCCGGAGAGCAGGTTCGCGAGGTCGGCGACGGTGCGGTGCTCGAAGACGTCGCGGACCGACAGCTCGTAGCCGGCGGCGCGCAGGGCGCCGACGAGTCGCACGGCGGCGATGGAGTCGCCGCCCAGGTCGAAGAAGGTCTCCTCGACACCGAGGTGCTCCAGGCCGAGGACCTGGCCCCAGGTCGCCGCGAGGTCCCGCTCGACCGGGGTGCGCGGGGCGGTACGCGCGCCGCCCGCGCTCCCGGACAGTTCCGGTGCGGGCAGGGCACGGTGGTCGACCTTGCCGTTGCCGGTCAGAGGAATGTGATCGATGGCCGTGTAGGCGGTGGGGAGCATGTAGTCGGGCAGGTCCGCGGCGAGGTGCTCGCGCAGGGCGGCGGCGTCGATCGGGATGTCGGTGACGAGGTACGCGACGATGTGCTTGACGCCGGGGCTGGGTTCGCGAACGGTGACGACGGTGTCGCTCACTGTGGGGTGTTCGCGGAGGCGGGCTTCGATTTCGCCGAGTTCGATGCGGTAGCCGCGGATTTTGACTTGGTTGTCGGCGCGGCCGAGGAAGTCGAGGGTGCCGTTGGGGAGGCGGCGGGCGAGGTCGCCGGTGCGGTAGAGGCGGGAGCCGGGGGGGCCGTAGGGG
>NZ_JBHVUV010000071.1:0-9949 GCF_042883905.1 Kitasatospora sp. NPDC058170 | reverse complement strand
GGCCCGGACGGTTCCCCGTCCGGGCCCGCGGCCTCGTCAGTACCCTGGTCAGACCGCCCGGTTGCGGCGCTGCGCCAGCTCGTCCGCCGGGTCGTGGCCGACCAGCGTCTCGCCGGTGTCCGTCCGCTCGGCGTGCAGCCGGCCGACGGCCAGCTCCAGCTCCTGCCAGACCGCACCGACCGCGATGCCGAAGACGCCCTGACCGCTCTTCAGCAGGTCGACCACCTGCTGGGGCGTGGTGCACTCGTAGACCGTCGCACCGTCGCACATCAGGGTGAGCCCGGTCAGGTCGCCGGATTCGGCCGACTGCAGATGGGCGACCGCCACCCGGATGTTCTGCAGTGAGACGCCCGCGTCCAGCAGCCGCTTCACGATCTTCAGCAGCAGGATGTCGCGGAAGCTGTAGAGCCGCTGACTGCTCGCCGGGTAGACCGAGCGGACGCTGGGCTCCAACAGCCCCGTCCGGGCCCAGTAGTCCAGTTGACGGTAGGTGATCCCGGCGGCGGCACAGGCCGTCGGGCCCCGGTAGCCGATCAGTTCCGAGGTCGGCGCGAGCCGCTCGATGGCCGGCTGGCCCGGCTGTACGGCCGGGAACCGGCCCACCCTGGGCAGGTCCGACCGGGACAGGTCGGCCACGCTGCGAGCGGTGCGCGGCATGTGCACGGCGCACAGGCCTCCCACGGCCGCTTCATCGCCGGTGCTGGTCATGCCTACCTCCGTCCACTCGTGCTGCGGGCAACCCAAGACTGCGGGCGACAGACACCCGGGCAGCCACTCCTGACGGTAGGCAGTCCCCTATGGCCCGTCAACGATCGCCACGCCGAGCCGGATAAACCGCGTCACTCAGGAGAGTGGTTTTTCGTGCCCCCAGTGTGGGTAGGTAGACGCTTTTTGGCAAAACGCCGCGCGGTGTTTCGACCACGGAGCGCTCATCTACTGCCGCACCACGGCCGCGCTACTGCGGTCCGCTGCCGCCGAAGTCCTCGGGCGACACCTGGTCGAGGAACTCGCGGAACTTCTCGACCTCGTCCTCCTGCTCGTCCGGGATCGCGATGCCCGCCTCGGCGAGCACCTCCTCGCTCCCGTAGATCGGCGTGCCGGTGCGCAGCGCCAGCGCTATCGCGTCGGACGGCCGGGCACTCACCTCGACACCGCCGGTGAAGACCAGCTCGGCGTAGAACACGCCCTCCCGCAGATCGGTGATCCGGACCTCGGTGAGCTGCTGGCCGAGCGCCTCCAGGACGTCCTTGAAGAGGTCGTGCGTCAGCGGGCGCACCGGCGTCATGCCCTGCTGGGCGAAGGCGATCGCGGTCGCCTCGCCGGGGCCGATCCAGATCGGCAGGTACCGATCGCCGCCCACCTCGCGCAGCAGCACGATCGGCTGGTTGGAAGGCATCTCCACCCGGACACCCACGACGTCGAGCTCATTCACACACGCAACCCTATGGCCCGCGCCCCGGATATGAAAGCGCAGAGCGGACACCGCTGGTCAGCGGGGTGCGGCCGGTGCGAAAAGGCCTACCCGCGGGTCTTCATCCCGGCCTGGACCATGGCCGCGTGGAGGCGCACCGACAGCGTCGCCAGCTCCCGGGCGGTGGCCTCGGCATGCGCCCTGGTCTGCGGGTTGCGGTGTCGGCGCAGCGGCGCGACGACCTGCTCGACCAGAGCGATCTCGCGGTCCGCGGCGGCCTTCATGGCTCTCAGGTGCCGCGGCTCCAGGCCGAACCGGCCGAGCTCGGCGACCAGCCGGGCCACCTGCAGCGCCTCGCCGTCGTACCCGCCGTCCGGGCCGGGAGCGACCAGCCCGTAGGCCTCCCACTCGTTCAGCTCGCGCTCACCGGCCTCGGCGGCGGCCAGCAGCTCCGCCCGCCCCAGCCGGACCCCGGCACCGGACTCCGCGGCCGCCACCAGTTCCCGGTCCGCCTCCTCCAGCGGTCCGGGCCGGGCGTCCGCGGGGGGCAGCGCGGGCGGGCTCTCCCCGCGCTCGATCGCGTCCAGGTGCTCGCGGATCACCCGCAGGGGCAGATAGTGGTCGCGCTGCATCCGCAGCACGTACGCCAGCCGCTCGACGTCGGCCGGACTGAACTTGCGATACCCCGAGGGGGTGCGCTGGGGCTCGACCAGGCCCTCCGCCTCGAGGAACCGGATCTTGGAGATGGTGACCTCGGGGAAGTCGTCCCGCAGGAAGGTCAGCACCGCGCCGATGCTCAGCAGCTCCTCGCCGCCGCGCCGTCGGCCGCCCCCGGCCGGCCGGTCCGGGCGGATCGGCTGCCTGGGGGCCGCGACCACCCCGCGCATGCCCTGGTCCGCTGGCGGACCGGACGGCGCGGGGTTGGCCGCCCCGAGAGATGAAGGAGTATTCGCGCTCACTCGGGCTCCTGCCGACGTTGGGTTCAGTACCCCCGGTTGTGGCCGGCGAAGAACACCAGCCGGTACTTCCCGATCTGCACCTCGTCGCCGTTGTTCAGCGGCACCTCGTCGATCCGCTCCCGGTTGACGTAGGTGCCGTTGAGGCTGCCGACGTCGGCGACGCTGAAGCCCGCCGTGGTGCGGCGGAACTCCACGTGGCGGCGCGAGACCGTCACGTCGTCCAGGAAGATGTCGCCCTGCGGGTGACGGCCGGCCGTGGTGATGTCCGAGTCCAGCAGGAACCGGCTGCCCGAGTTCGGGCCGCGCTGGACGATCAGCAGGGCCGAGCCCGGCGGCAGCGAGTCGATCGCCGACAGCACCTCGGCCGACAGCGCCGGAGTGGCGCCGGTGCCAGTGGTGGTGTTGGGGTCGTAGGACTCCAGGCCGGAGATCGAGATGGTCGACGTGGTCTCCGCGGCCCCCTCGGGCAGTGCGCCACCGCGCAGCGCCGTACCGCAGTTGGAACAGAAGCGGGCCGCGGACGGGTTCTGGTTGCCGCACCTGGGGCACGGAGTGGGGCCAGCCATGTTCACAGCCTCCTGGCGCGGCACACCCGACGGGTTGTGCCCGGCGTACGGGTCCGGGGCAAACCCTCCACCAGAGGTTGAGGGTCCTGACGGGAAACCTATGCGCGGCGCGCCGGAGGGGTCAACCGACGCGCCGTAGCCCGCCTGATTCCCCGCGAACTGGGTGCCGGCGCCGTCCCGGAACATCTGGTGCTCGGCGTACTCCACGCCCTCCGGGGCCGGACGCATGCCCGGCACGGCGGGCTCTTCGTCGGCGCGGCGGTGACGCGCGGTGGGCGCCTCGACGGCGGCCGCGTCACGACCCTTGTTGCGACCGAACAACTTCGAGAAGAAACTCACGGGCGAATCCCCTTGCGTGTGACAGACCCGCCCGCGGGGCAGGGTGAGAACCTCGGACAGGCTGCGGGCCCGGTCGTGGATCGGGCCGGCTGGAGTGGTGCTCCGACGTGTGGTGCTCCGGCGTGCTGCGGTATGGACCAGTGTCGCCCACGTCCCCGGGAAACCCCGCACCGGGGGCCACCCGCAGGTGACGGGACGTTCGGCGGGCGGCCCGTCACTTCGGAGCCGGCTTGGCGTACTGCGGTGTCTTCAGGTCGACGAGGGCGTCGACGACCACCTTCTGCTGCTGGGAGATCGTCGCCCGCGCCTGGTGACTCTCCAGGGTGCGGACCACACCGCCCGGGATGTTCAGCGCGGGCGTGAGGTCCTGCGGGTTCCCCACGACGGTGAAGCGGTAGGGCTGCGAGACCTTCTTGCCGTCGATCTGCACACCGCCGCCGGACGCGTCGGTGAAGTAGGTGTTGACCACCACGCGCACATCGTTGATCTGAATCGCCTCCGCCCCCGCCGCTCGGAGTTCCTGCAGGGTGTCCAGCAGCATATCTGCCTTCACCTGCCCTTGGGGATCATCGACCGTCAGTACGATGCCCGGACCAGTGGCTTTGACGGTCCCGGCGAGCACGCCGAGTTCCGTCACCTTCTTCCTGGTCTGCTCCTGGGCCTCCTTGGCCTGGTTGGAGCTGTTCTCCAACTTGGCCAGGGACTGCTCGAGCTCCGCCTTCTCCTGCTGTAGACGCTGCTGGCGTCCGTCCAGTTCGTCGAGGATGCGGACAAGATCCTCCTGCCGGGCGCCGCGCAGCTGGCTGTGGTGGTCGTTGGTGGAACGGACCTGGATCGCCAGCCCCAGGCCGAGCGAGAACAGCAGCAGCGCCACCACCAGCTGCCCGCGCGACAGGCGCGGCGGCCAGAGGGCGGCCTGGAGTCGGCGCCGGCCGGCGCCGCGGTCCACCGCGGGCCGGGCGGCGGGCTCCGGCCCGGCCTCCGGTTCCGGTTCCGGGTCCGGCTTCGCCTCGACCGCGGGCTCAGCCCCGGACTCGGCCGCGGACTCAGGCTCGGTGGGCACCTGGCCGGACGCGGCAACGGCCTCGGCGGCCTCCTCGGCGGCGGAATCGTCGACGGGCTCGGCGACAGGATCGACGACCGGCTCGGCCTGTGCGGGCTGCGGCTCGGCCGTCCTGGCGGCCACGGGCGCCGGCTCGGGCACCGGTTCCGGCGCCGGAACCCGTACGACGTCAGCCTCCGGCTCGGCCTCAGGCTCGGCCTCGGGCTTCCCCGACGCCGGCGCGGGCCGCTTCGAATCCTTCGGCTCGACCCCGCCGTCACCCTCCGCCCCGGGCCGCTCCGACGGGCTGTCCGAAGATCCCTCCACCGGCTCGGCCGCAGGCTCGTCGACGGACGCCCGCGCGGACTGCCCCGGCACCGACACCGCCACCGCCTCGGCAGGCTTCCCGGCCCCGGCGGGCTCCCCGGTCGACTTCCCGGTCGCGCTCACCGCCACCTCGCCGGACGCCGCCGCCCGCCGCCCCCCGTCATTGCCCTCGCGCACACCGGCTCCTGCCCGTCCGTCCGTGTCCGCGTGCACCTGGGCGTCCCCGTCCACCGGCCGTTCCCGGCCCGACTCAGGCGCGGAAGACATGGCGCCTGATCGCAGCGGCGTTGGAGAAGATGCGGATACCGAGGACGACGACCACACCCGTGGAGAGCTGCGAGCCGACGCCCAGCTGGTCACCCAGGAAGACGATCAGCGCCGCGACCACCACGTTCGACAGGAACGACACGATGAAGACCTTGTCGTTGAAGATCCCGTCCAGCATCGCCCGGACACCGCCGAACACGGCGTCCAGCGCCGCCACCACCGCGATCGGCAGGTACGGCACCACGGCGTCCGGCACCTCGGGCTGGACGAAGAGTCCGACCACCACCCCGATCACGAGCCCCAGTACGGCAATCACGGCTTAGCTGCTCCTGTCCCTGCGGGCGGCGACCCCGGCGTGGTCGCCGCGGACGAGTGGGCGGTCGTGGTCTTGGTGGTGGCGCTCGGCGAGCGCTTGCCCGACGGCTGGCCGCCAGGCGCCGCCGACGTCGGCGAGGCGCTCGCCGACGGGCTGCCGGACGCGTTCGACGACGGCGCGGCCGGAGTCGGCGCGGTCGGGGTGGGCGTCGGCGAGGGTTCCGGCGTGAAGGGCTGGGCGGTCCGCAGCGTGACGCCCACCGCGGCCGGCAGCGTCAGGTTCTTCTGCGCGGAGATGGTCGACTTGATGCCGTACTTCTCCTGCAACAGCCGCAGGTACTGGCCGGCCATCGTGCTCTCGAACGCGGTGACCAGCTTCGGCCCGTCCCCGAGCACCAGCACGTTGTACGGCGGGACGAGCGGCCGGTTGTCCACCAGCACCGCCTCACCCGCGGCCCGGATCGCCGAGAGCGCGGTGAGCCGCTGCCCGTTGATGGAGACCGCCTCGGCGCCGGCATCCCAGAGGCCGTTCACGACGAGCTGCAGATCGCGGTCCCGCAGTCGGCCGCTGTTCCCGAACCCCTGCCCGGCGCGCGGGTCGACGTTCCCTCCGGCGCCGGTGCCCGCGGCGTCCTCCAGCACCAGCTTGGCGCCGGGCCCGGCGACCTCGCCCAGGCCCACCGCCCCCGCCAGGGAGGCCGGATCACCGGCACCCGAGGGGAGTGCCTGCTGCTGTGCGCTGTCGACCTTCCGCCGCAGGTCCTGGACCTGCTTCTGGAGGTTGTCCGCCGAACCGTTGCTGTCGTTGATCCGGTGGATCAGCGCATCCCGTTCCTTGGCGAGCGTCGGCGCGGACTCGTGCGCGTTCACCGCGCCCACCGTCACCACCGCCCCGACCAGGGCCAGCCCGGCGCCCAGCGTGAGCAGGCCCCGGACCGTGCCGGGTATCCGGCTGTCGTGCTCCCCGCCCCTCGCCTCGGCCGCCTCCGCGTACCCCTCGTCCAGGCTGTGGTCCATCACATTGGTCAGCAGGGACATCGAGGCATCCGGACGGTTGTACCGTCCGTTGCTGGCACTCGGCGTCGGCGTCGCTGGCATGCGGACCATCGTCCCATGTCGGCGAAGGACCCCGTGCACACCCCCTGAGCTGGGCACACGCCAAAAGGGATGCAAGGTGACCAACCGCGCGAACCGGACATCGCGCCGACGGGACGGCACGCCGGGCGAACGGCGGGGCGGCCCGGTCGGCCGCCCCGCTGTCACCGCGCTGTCGCACTGCTTCGGCCCGCGCCGGTCAGGCCCGGGGCGTCACCGCCCGGCGCCGTCGACCACCGCCGCCCACTCGTCCAGCAGCGCCTCGGTCGCCGCGTCGTCGGGGCCCTCCGCCCAGAGGTGGGTGACCGCCTCAGCCGGGTCCGGCAGGACGAGCGTCCAGCGCCCGTCCGCCTCGACCACCCGCACCCCGTCGGTGGTGTCCAGCCGCCGGGTGCCGGCCGCCTCCACCACCGAGCGCATGACCATGCCCTTCGCCGCCCACGGCGTGCCGATGTCCCGCCGCCGGATGTGCGCCTGCGGGATCCGGGCATCGATCTGGCTCAGCGTCAGCTGGGTCCGGGCCACCAGCCCGACCAGCCGGACGAAGGCCGCGGCGCCGTCCAGCACGCCGCCGAACTCCGGCACGACGAAGCCGCCGCGTCCGTCGCCGCCGAACACCGTGCCCTCGGCCGAGGCCGCCTTGGCCAGGTCGTCCGGCGTGGTCGTGGTCCAGATGACCTGGGTGCCGTGGTACGCGGCGACCTGCTCGGCGATCCTGGTCGTCGTCACGGGCAGCGCCACCTGGCCGCTGCGCCGCTCGGCCGCGACCAGGTCCAGCAGCACCAGCAGTGCCCGGTCGTCGTCGATCACCCGGCCCAGCTCGTCCACGAAGGCCACCCGCTCGCCGACCGGGTCGAAGCGCACGCCGAAGGCCGCCCGGGAGGACGCCACCAGCTCGCCCAGCCGGGCCAGCCCGGCCCGGCGCTCCTCGGCGTCCTCGGTGGGCCTCGCCTCGTCCAGCCCGCTGGAGACGGTGAGCGCCTCCACGCCGAGCCGCCCGAGGATGCTCGGCAGGACCAGCCCGGCGCTGCCGTGCGCGGTGTCCACCACCACCTTCAGCCCTGCTTCGCGGACCCCCGTGGTGTCGATGGTCCGCAGCAGGTTGCCCGCGTAGGAGTCGAAGACGCTGGACGGAAAGGTCAGGTCGCCGATCTCGCCGGGGAAGGCCCGGCGGTACTCCTGACGCGCGTACACCCGGTCGAGCTTGCGCTGCCCGGCCTGGGAGAGGTCGGCGCCGCGCTCGTCGAAGAAGAGGATGTCCAGCGAGTCCGGCACGCCCGGCGTGGTCCGCAGGAAGATCCCGCCCGCACTTCCGCGCGCGGTGTGCTGCCGGGCCACCGGCATCGGCACGTTCTCCAGGTCGCGGACGTCGATCGCGCTGGTCTGCAACCCCGAGATCATCGCCCGCTTGAGTGCCCGCGCGCCACGCGAGTGGTCACGCGCGATGGTGACGGTGGCGCCCTTCTTCAACGTCGTCGCGTAGGCGCCGGCCAGCCGGACGGCCAGCTCCGGGGTGATCTCGACGTTCAGGATGCCCGAGACGCCGCGCAGCCCGAACAGGTGCTCCTGCCCGCGCGACTCCCAGATCACCGAGGTGTTGACGACCGCACCGGCCTCGATGGTCTTGAACGGGTAGACCCGGACGTTGGCCGCGATGATCGACTCCTCGCCGATCAGGCACTCGTCCCCGATCACCGCGCCGTCCTCGATCCGCGCGGCCCGCATGACATCGGTGTTCTTCCCGATCACACAGCCGCGAAGGTTGCTCTGCGGCCCGATGTAGACGTTGTCGTGGATGACGGCCTTGTGCAGGAACGCACCGCGCTTGACGACCACGTTGCTGCCCAGCACGGTGTGCTCGCGGATCTCGACCCCGGCCTCGACCTTGGCGTAGTCCCCGATGTAGAGCGGTCCGCGGAGTACCGCCTCCGGATCCACCTCCGCGCCCTCGGCCACCCAGACGCCGGGCGAGATCTCGAACCCGTCGATCTCGACGTCGACCTTGCCCTCCAGGACGTCCGCCTGGGCCTTGCCATAGCTCTCGTGGGTGCCCACGTCCTCCCAGTAGCCCTCGGCCACGTACCCGTAGACCCGCTTGCCCTCCTTCAGCAGCTGTGGGAACACGTCGCTCGACCAGTCCACGGACTCGCCGGCGGCGACGTAGCCGAAGACCTCCGGCTCCATGACGTAGATACCGGTGTTCACCGTGTCCGAGAAGACCTGTCCCCAGGTCGGCTTCTCCAGGAAGCGCTCGACCCGGCCCTCGTCGTCGGTGATCGTGATGCCGAACTCCAACGGATTCGGTACCCGGGTCAGACAGACGGTGACCAGTGCGTTCTTACTACGGTGAAAGGCGATCAATTCGGAGAGATCGAAGTCGGTCAACGCGTCACCGGAGATCACCAGAAAGGAATCGTCCTTCAGCGCGTCCTCGGCGTTCTTGACACTCCCCGCAGTGCCGAGCGGCGTCTCCTCATTGGCATACGTCAGGTGCATACCCAGCTCTTCGCCGTCACCGAAGTAGTTCTTGACCAGGGAGGCCAGGAACTGGACGGTCACGACGGTGTCGGAGAGGCCGTGCCGCTTCAGCAGCCGAAGCACGTGCTCCATGATCGGCCTGTTGGCGACCGGAAGCAGCGGTTTCGGCATGCTGGAGGTCATCGGGCGGAGTCGGGTGCCTTCGCCCCCTGCCATTACAACGGCTTTCATTACGGGTGCGTCCTCCTTCGCGGTGGTGGACCCTGCAGGTCCATCAAACCGTTCCAGAGGTTCTCTACCCGGAAGGTATCGTCCGACGCACCGTGTCGCCGTGGGACTTCTCTCAGATCGCGTCTCAGACTGTGGACGCGGAGCCCGCCCGGATGATCTGTCGGGCCTGGACCGCGTAAAGAATACCGGCCCACCAGTACAGTGCCGTCCCCCACCAGATGAAGGCCCAGCTCACGACCTCGGCCGGCTGCGCGATCCAGCTGTCACCGGCGCCCAGCAGGAGAAGCGGAAACGCGTACATCAGATTGAATGTCGCGGCCTTCCCCAGGAAACTCACCTGCAACGGGCCGTAGCCGTGCCGGTTCAGAATGGGCAACAGGCCCGCGATAAACAGCTCACGGGCGATCAGAATCGCGGTGAGCCACCACGGCAGAATCTCACGCCAGGTCAACCCGAGCAGGGTGGAGAGGACGTACAGGCGGTCCGCCAGCGGGTCGAGCAGCTGACCGACCCGGCTGATCTGCCCCCACCTGCGGGCGAGTTTGCCGTCCAGGTAGTCGCTGATGCCGCTCAGCATCAGGATCAGCAGTGCCCAGCCATCGTTGTTCGGCCCGTCGAACACCGGCCAGAGAATCAGCCAGAGGAAGAGCGGAACGCCGACCAGCCGGCCCATGCTCAGCAGGTTGGGGATGGTGAGGACGCGATCGGTCTGGACCCGCGTCTCCTGGACCTCCACCCGGGGGCCTCCTGTACGTGTGACGACTTTGCATGTTGACCCTACAACAGAAAAGCCCCCGCCCGGTTCACCCGGCGGGGGCTTCTCTGAATGATTGTTCGGCGGCGTCCTACTCTCCCACAGGGTCCCCCCTGCAGTACCATCGGCGCTGTGAGGCTTAGCTTCCGGGTTCGGAATGTAACC
>NZ_JBHVUV010000070.1:0-10496 GCF_042883905.1 Kitasatospora sp. NPDC058170 | reverse complement strand
GGCCGCCCCGGCGCGCCGGACGCGGGCCGGACCGCCGCAGCCGACCCCGTCCCGCCGCCGGGGCGGGCCCGGCCACCTGGGCCGACCCGGCCACCAGGGCGGCGAGGTCGACCCGGCCCCGCGCCTCGCGGTCGGCGGCGAGACAGGCCGTCACCACCGGCCGCCACGGCGCGGGCAGGGCGTCGTCCAGCCGCAGCGGCGCGGCGCCCCGCGCATAGGCCTGGGCGGCGAGCGAGCGGGCCCGCGCGGTGGCGCCGAGGAAGGGGTGCAGTCCGCCGGTGAGCACCTGGTGGGCGAGGACGCCGAAGGCCCAGATGTCGGCGCTGGGGCGCAGGGCCATGCCGCGGGCGCCGGTGCGCTGGGACCACCACTCGGGCGGGACGTGGTCGGGCGAGCCGAGCGGCGGGGCGTAGGCGTGGGTGCCCTCCAGTTCGGCGGTGAGGCCGAAGTCGGCCAGCTTGGCGGTGCCGTCTGGCATCAGCAGGATGTTGGCGGGCTTGAGGTCGCCGTGGACCCACCCTCCGGTGTGCATGTACGTCAGGCCCGCGCAGACTTCGGCGAGGACGCGTTCCGCCCCTGGAGAGGGCGTGCCGGGCCGGGCGGAGTCCAGGACGTCCTGCAGGCTGCGGGCGGCGCGTTCCATCACCAGGGCGACGGCGCCGTCGAGCCGGGGGTGGGCGGGGTCGTCGAGGGTGACGACGGCGAGGGTGCGGATGAGGTGGGGGTGGTCGGCCCGGCGGCTGAAGCGGGTCTCGCTGCGCGCGATTTCGGCCATGGTGCGGCGCTGGCCGGGGCTGAGCCGGGCGGGGCTGAGGAACTTGACGGCGGCGTCCGGGGGTTGGCCCGGTCCGCTGGCGGCGTGGACACTGCCCCAGGCGCCGCTGCCGATGAGCTCGCCGATGCGGTAGCCCGCCACGGGGTAACCGTCCGGGACGTCGAACGCCGGTTCGGCGGCGTCGTGGCTCGGGCTCTCGGGGCTCGGGCTCTCGGGGCTCGGGCCGTCAGGCCGGGGGCTGTCGGGGTGCACCGCGGGTCAGCAGCTGCGCCGGGGCGGGAGCAGCGCCAGGTGCTCCTCCCGCACCAGGTCGAACCTCAGTGCCAGCGCCACGAGTTCCTCCCGCTTGCCACCGGTCCTGGCGACGGCTGCCGGATCGTCGTCCGGGCCCTCGCGCAACCGGAGCTTGGTGACCACCAGGTAGTCGATGTGGTAGTTGACGGCCGAGCGGGTGAGCCCGCGACAGGACGGCAGGGCGCGCAGCCGGGCCACCACCTCGGTGGCGCCGGGCACCGCGGCGGCGGAGGGCGAGCGCAGCCTCGGTTCGCACAGGGCCAGCAGCACGAGGAAGTACTTGGAGGTGGGATCGAGCGCGAACGGGCTGACCGTGCGCTCGCCACCGCCTCCGCCGAACTCGCCGTCCAGGTAGGCGTGCTGGGGCGCGAAGACCTTGAAGGCGGCCGGTTCGCCGAGGGCCGGCAGCAGCACCCGGGAGAACTCGAACGGCACCGGCGCGCCGAGTCTGCCGGGCGCCACCTTGACGTGCTCGCCCGCGCCCTCCAGGTTCTCCACGACATACGTCGCGCTGGTGCTGAAGTTGGAGAGCCGCCAGTAGTCCTCGGCCGCGGTGACCTCGCCGGCCCGGCGCGAGACGCCCTGGTCGGCGAGCGGGATGGCGACGGGCCGGCCGGGCTCGCCGCGACCGAACAGCGCGGCCTCTCCGGGGCCCATCCGCAGCAGTGCCGGCCGGCCGCCGGAGGCGGATTCCGGGCAGGATTCGGGCAGTTGAACGATGACCGTGTCCACGCAGCCACCTCCGTGAGTCGCGACGATGCTATCGGCCCGAACGACTTCACGCCGGTCCGCCACTCGTACGAGTGAAGGCACCGGTGGCGCGACCCGGACGCCGCGTCAACAGGCGTTTCCCCGGGACGGGTTGGGGGCGGCGATCAGGGGTGGACGAACCCCTCGGTAACCTCCTGAACACCTCCTTGAACAGCATTCAAATAAGTTGCGGAATGTAGTTGAACCGTCACCTTGAGTGTGATGCAGCCCACATATGGCATGCTCACAATGTGTGCAAGACTCATCCCACGGAGTGAGATTCCCTTTCTTTCCAAGGAGGTTCACATCATGCGCACTCGTATCGCAGCCCTGATAGTCGCGGTGGCAGGGATCGCAGCGGCCACGGCCGGACCGGCCTCGGCGACGACGACAACGAGCGAGGCCGGTGGAGCGAGCTGTACCACCGTGGTCAACCACCCCTGTGTGTGGCAGCAGAAGGACGGCGGAGGAGGCGTCGTCGGCGTCGCCCAGGTCTCGCCCGCCCACCCGGCGCAGCTGACGCTGGTTCAGGTCGAGGTCAGGACCCAGCGCGCCTGGGGCAGCCCCTGGGTGACGGTCGCCTCCACGACCGCCCTCCAGACCGGGTTCACCAAGGCCGTGACGCCGCGCGTCGTCACCGACGACCTCACCATGATCTGCGCCACCGGCGGCCCGGCCCTGGATGCCGCCCAGCGGGTCACCAGCTGCACCGGCCCGTTCTGACCACTTCACTGAGCCGCACCCACCACGGACCGGGGCCCTGCGCGCCCCCTCCCCAGGGCCGGCCGCCGGGTCCGCAACCGGCGGCCGGCCACCGGTAGCCCGGTCATTCGGGCCCGGGCCGGTGCGTCCATTCCCGGTCGAGGATGCTGAACACGTCGGAGTCGCGCCAGCCGTCCCGGATCCGCGCGGTGTGCCGGTGCCGGCCCTCGTGGGTCATGCCGAGCTTGCCCAGCACCCGGGCCGATGCGACGTTGCGAGGATCACAGGTCGCATAGATCCGGTGCAGTCCCATCAGCCCGAACCCCCTGCCGAGAAGTTCCCGGCCGACGGCCGTGCCCACGCCCCGACCCCATACCCGGGGATGGACGAGATAGGAGATCTCGCCCTGACGGTGGGTCGAACTACGGACCTTCAACTCGCCGATACCGACGAGTTCACCGTCGAGGCAGGCCGCGTACACGAACCTCGCCCGCGGGGACCGCAGCCGGGCATCCACCGCGCCTCGGACGAAGTCCCGCGTCTGTTCCTCGGTGTTCGGCCCCCACGCCTGGTAGCGACAAGCCTCCGGCAGGCCGGCGAAGGCGTGGACCGCGTGGCAGTCACCGACAACGAGCTCGCGCACGGTCACCGAGGTTTTCGTCACGAGCCGATCCTGTCAGGCCGGCATCGCCACCTGCCCGCGCTCAAGCCGCGGGGGATCCCACACGATCGAGATCGCATCACTGTCGTGCGGCGACGCGTCAGAAGAGCGGGTGCCCGCGCCGAACCGGCGCGGGCACCCCATCTGTTCACATGCAGTCAGCAGGCACGCTGGCGGTGCTCCGTCAGCAGCCGGCCCAGCCGATCCCGATGCCCGTCACCCGGTTGACCGTCCTGAAGGCGAAGGTGCGCGTGGTGTCCTTGGGACCGACGAGGGGGCCGTTCTCCGAACCGGCCGTGGTGTAGAAGATGACGTAGGGGCAGCGGCCGTCGGCCCTGTCGTCCGTCATCCAGCCGTTCACGTTGAAGCCGTCACACGCCTGGCCCCAGCCGTGGCCCTCGTTGTTCGACACGTTCCTGCTGATGCAGTCGTTCAGGCGCGTCTCCCCCGTCGTCGCGGCCGAGGCGGGCATCGCCAGCCCCACCACCGCCGCGGCCGACACGAGGGTGGTCGCCAGGATTCGTCGCTTCATGGTGTGTCCTTCTCTGTTGATACGGGTGGGTACAGATGGGTACGGACGGGCTCCGGCCCCTCGCGCATCCGGTCCGTCCGAAGTGGCGCCGGTTCCGCCGCTGCAGCCGGTGGCGGTCGTGCCCGTGACGTCGGACCGGACGCCGGCCACGGGATCTCCGGGCCGTCCGAGGAGTCGGTGCGAGCTCCACCGTGCGGCAGGGCGCGATTGTCCGACTACCGGAAGCGCCCAATGCGCAGGTGGGCGGCGGACAACCGGGCTTGGCCGCGGACAACACCGGGCGCCCGGCGGGTCTCTCGGGCGCACCCGTGAGCAGAGCGCGCCGAGGTCGGGTCCGTCACCGCGACGAGTTGTCCGAAGAGCCCTTTGGGCTCCCCTGTCACATGTTTGACTGACCATCAACAAGTAGGCGGCTGGGGCGGCCGGGCATCCGGTTCGGCCCCGGATACCGGAGGGGGCAAGGGGTGGGGAGTGCCGGACGTCCGCAGGGGCGCCTGAAGGGGGAGACCGAGCAGGCGGACGCCCTGGCCCGGTTCGTACGGGAGGTGACCTCCGGTGTGACCGTCCGCAGACTCGCTCAGCGCTATCCCGCCGGCCGGACCAGTTGGAGCGAGTACCGCTCCGCGGAGAAGAACATCCCGTGGCACCTGCTCCAGCGGCTGGTCCACGACCAGGTGACGGACCCGCGGACCCGGGCGGTGCTGCTGGCCCGCGCCGGCCGGCTGCACGAACAGGCCACCCGGGCGGCCTGCGGCCTCCAACCGCCCCGGTCCGAACGGTCCGCCACCCAGGAGGCGTTGGAGCGGGCGCGGCAGGCGCAGCAGCAGGCCGAGGCAGCGGTGGCGGAGGCCGAGGAGCTGATCCGCGTCCTGGTGGCGATCGTCGCCGAGCTGCGGAGCGAGCTGGACACCGACGGTTGCGGGGAAACGGGCGCGGGCGACGGGGCCGGCTCGGGCTCGGGTGGGGGCGCGGCGACGCTGCGGCGGATCCGGCTGCGGGAGGCGACGTGGTGTCTGGGCGAGGTGCGGCGCATCCGCGACAGCGCCCGTGAGGTGCGGCGGACGGCAGGGCAGGAACTCGACGCCGTCGGGCTCCTGATCGACAGGGAGCGGTCCCGGGCCGGGGCCGGTGCGGGCGGCGGGCAGCCGGGGGCCGAGGTCGCGGTGCCCGACGGGACGGGAGCCCACCTGCCGGTGCTGCGGCGTCTGGAGGGCGACCTCGTGGTGGTACGGCGGGCCCTGGGCGGCCGGTACCCGGAGCTGGCCGGTCCGGCCGCGTCCGGCCCCGGGATTGTCCGCGGCGAGCTGGTCCGGGCCCCGGACATCCGCCCGACCGGCCCGTTGGCGCTCGGCCCGGTGTCGGTCGGCCTGCAGCGCGGCCGGCCCGCCGGTGCGCGGCGCTCCACGGCGTGGACCGCCCCGGTCACGGGTGCGGTGGCGGCGGTACTGGCCGGGGCCCTGGTGCTGGCCGGGGTGGTGGTGGGAATCCGGCTGGGCGCACCCGGGCCGACGCCCGTCGACGCGGCCCCCCAGGCGGCCGGCGCCCGGCTCGGGCCGGGGACCGGCGCGAGCGGCGGCCCCGCCTCCGCGCCGGAGGGGAGCCCCTCCGGGCCGACGTCGAGCCCGCCGCAGAGCACGCCATCGGGCACGTCGCCGGGCACGTCGCCGGACTCGTCACCGGTCGCTCCCCCGGTCGCTCCCCCGGCGAACGGCACGCCCGCCCGGGCCCTGCCGACGGACACGCCGCAGACCGCCCCCGCACCGGCCGCCCCCACGCCACAGACCACCCCCGTGCCACCCGGCACGGCCGCCCGGACCCCGGACGCCGGCGCTCCGCCGGCGCCCGCCGCCCCCTCGCCGCCGACCGGGACCACCGGCACCGCGCCGCCGTCGGCTCCCCCCGTCTCACCGCCGGCACCGCAGCCGGAGCCTTCGACACCCGGCCGTCTCGGCGGCACCCCGATGGTGCCGCCCGCGGGGCCGGTGGAGATCAGGAACGGCAACAGCCAGCAGTGCGTGGCCACGCCCGGCGGCTCCCGGGAGAACGGCCAGAGCGTCCAGCAGTTCCCCTGCGGGGACTTCCCCGACCACTTCTGGGAGGCCCAGCAGTCCTCCACGGACGCCGAGGGCGAGACGCACTACCGAATCGTCAGCTACAACAGCGCGCTGTGCCTCTCCGTGCGCGACTCCAGCACCGAGGCCGCCGCCGGGGTGGTCCAGTCGGCGTGCGGGAACAGCCCGGGGCAGACCTGGAGGATCGAGAAGTGGCCGAACGGCATCCGCTTCGTCAACGACAACAGTCGCCAGTGCCTCGCCGTCTCCTACCGCAGCACCGTTCCCCAGGCGCCCCTGATGCAGTACCCGTGCGGTGACTACCCCGACCACTACTGGACGTACGGCCCACGCCGTTAGTACCGACAGTCACAGGTGCGGGTGGGGCCTTCCTCCGCCCGCAGGCCTCGGCGCGGTCGCGCGGCCCGCCGCCGTCCCGGCTGCTCCGGCGGCCTCGGCCGCTCCGGCGATCTCGGTCGCTCCGGTCTCGGTTGCTCCGGTCTCGGTTGCTCCGCCGGTCTCGGGGCCTGAGCTGGTGCGGATGGTCTGCGTCGCCACCGGGATGTCCTGCCCGGCAGGCGTCGACGCCGTCATCGGAACTCCTGCACGGACCGCCGCCGTCACCCCCACCCCCATCCCCGCCGTCGTCGTCGCCCCCGCGGTCGCCGTCTCGGCAGCGGGGGTCGCCGCGAAGTCGAAGGCCGCCAGTGAGTACAGGCGCAGCACGAAGTTCGGGTGCTCCGGGTGGCCGCCCGTCCAGTCCGCGTCCTTGCTGCGGATCACCTGCGTGCGCTCCCCCGAACCGAGGCTCTCGACCGGGCCGAGCCGCACCCGGATGTTCGGACACCAGCGCCCGTTCCAGCTGTGCTCCAGCTCCAGCTCCCACTCGTCCTCCCGGACGTCCAGGAACTCCCCCACCCGACCCGCCAGCACGGTGGTCCCGTACGAGGCCCGGACCACCGCCCGCTGATCGAAGACGGCGTCCTTGCCGATGACCGTGATCCGCCACGGCCCGTTCATTCGCAGCACAGCCGCCCTCCCGAGGCTCCCGATGCGCGGGACAGCCGGACCCCGCACTCCCTCGACGGCTCGACGGCGCCCACCGGTTCAGACCCGCACCACGGACTCCGCCACTCATGTCGACCTTCAGTCGCTTCAGTCGCTGCCAACCACGCCACAGGCCTTCCGGCCTGCCGCTTCATTGAGCGACTGAACGGCAGCCCCGAAGCTTCCAGGAGCTCGGCCGGTCCTCGGAGCAGTGTGGGCGGGATGTCCTCAGATCACGACGGTCGCCCGCCGAACTGCCAGGTGTGCACCTCGATGTCGGCGTACCCGTCCGGGGCCAGGACGGCGCGTGCCGTCTCCCGGTCCGGCGCCCGGAGCAGTACCGCCGTGCCCAGCCAGGTGACGCCGTCGTCGGCCAGCAGCGGCCCGTACGCGATCAGCTCCTCCCGGTCGGGCGGCACCGCGAGGTCGGCGGCCTGCCCGGAGCCGAGGCCGAGCACGAGGTACCGGTTGCCGCCGGTCCGGCCACCGGGGAAGTCCCACATCGTGCGCCCCAGCAGATTGCGCCACCGCCGCACCAGCACGTCCCGGTAGACGCCGGCCTGGTAGCAGGGCTCCTCGAAGGCGAACGCGCGGGCGGCGGCAGGGCCCGGCAGGTCGACGATGTGCACACTGCCGGTGGGCGTGTCTCCGTCGCCGGAAAGGGTCGGACCGCGGGCGATCATCTCGGCCGCGTAGCCGTCCATGTAGGACCAGTGGTCCTCCAGCAACTCCTCGCGCAGCCCTGCGGAGCCGGGCCGGTCTCGGTGGTAGAAGAAGTACTCCATGCCCGTAGCATCCCCGCGCCCAGCACCCGGGTCCACCGGGTTTCCCTGCGGGCCCCATCGACGGCCGGCCCGTCGAGCCGCCACCCTGGCCACTTTGGTCCAGACCATTGACGGGGGAGGGTCCGAGGCAGCAGGATCGGCGACGCTCGGGGGGCCCACCAAGCGTACCTTGCACGTCCTGTGATCCTTCGTCAGTCGAAAGGGCAAGGAACCATGCGCAAGATCGTGAAGGCCGCTGCCACGGCAGCGGTCGGTGGAGCACTGCTCCTCGGTTTCACCGGGTCGGCCACGGCCGCCGCGCTCCCCCCGGGCCCGGTCGGCCTGGGCGGGAAGGGCTGCCCGGCGCACTACTGGAACCAGGCCCAGTACGGCTCCTACGACCAGTACCTGCAGTACACCTACGTCGGGGGCAACGGCGTCAGGTTCGGCCTGTACGCCGTCTACTTCAACAACCCGGCGCGCGGCACCAGTTACGACTCGGCGATCTCCTACACCTGCTGACCGCCCCCGGCTGCCCGGGGTGGGCGCACCCCGCCCGCCCCGGGCGGCTCCGCTCCCCGCACCGGTCGGGGGGAAGGCATCGAGCTGTACGACCCGATCAGCGGGCTCAGCCCCCCCGGGGGGGCGGCGGGGCGCGGAGCGGGATCCGGCGTGGCAGGCTTGCGCGCCATGAGCGAGTGCGATGCGGGTGGGACGGACGGGCGGGTGCCGCTGCTGGTGGTGGACGCCGCCAATGTGGTGGGTTCGGTACCCGACGGCTGGTGGCGGGACCGCCGCGGTGCGGCCGAGCGGCTGCGCGACGCGCTGGTCGCCGTCGCGCAGCACGGACCGGCGGACCGGGACGGGCCGCACGTCCGGTCGGACGCCGGCCCGGTGGAGGTGGTCCTGGTCGTGGAGGGCGCGGCCCGCGGGGTGGCGTCGGTCCCGGGTGTCCGGGTCGTCGCCGCCCCCGGGTCCGGCGACGACCGGATCGTCGAGCTGGTCGAGGAGACCATGGCCGAGGAGGCCCCGACCGGGGAAGTCCTGGTCGAAGACGCCCCGACCGGGGAAGCCCCTCCCGCCCGGCCCCGGAGGGACTGCCGGGTCGTCACCGCGGACCGCGGCCTGCGCGCCCGCGTCATCGCCCTCGGCGCCGGAGTGCTCGGCCCGCGCTCGGTGTGGCCGGCCCGCCCGGAGAACTGAGCGACCGGCCGGCCGGGCCTCCCCGGGAGCCGCCCGCCCTGCGGGACGGACGGCAGGGCCGTACGGGTCAGAACTGGACGTCCGTGCAGGAGTAGAAGGCGTTCGCGGTGTCGGCGACGTCCCAGACCGCGACGACCACGTGGTGCCCGGTGCGGCCGGTGGGGAGGGTCGCGGTGTGGGTGGTGGTGGCGGCGGGCTGGCGCCCGTTGTAGGGGACGGTCAGGAACGGGGTGAGGTCGAGGGCGGCCCGGGTGATCTTCTGGGTCGCGTCGTATCCGGGCTTGGTGAGGAAGTACCGGAAGTTCGTCGTCGAGTGCCTGGCCTCGATCTCCCAGGTGAAGGTGAGCTGCTGACCACCGGTCACCTTGGTGGTCGGCCACTTGCCGCTGCGCGGGTTGTCCAGCGGCGCCCAGCGCGCGTCGGCGCCCGCGCAGATGGTTCCGTCGGCGGGCCCCCTGCTCGGGAAGCCCTTGGGGCCCTCGACGCTCTGGGGCTCCCACTGGATGTCGCCGCAGTTGGTGACGACACCCGCGCCGCAGAGCGCCGAGCGGCTCGGCGGGAGGTTGATGAAGCCGTGCGACTGGGCCGGTGCGGCTGTCACGAGCGGGACGGCCGCGGCCGCGGCCAGCACGGCACCGATGATGTGGCGTCTACGCATGATGCTCCTCCGTGGGGGTGGATGGAGAGTGCGCCCGACGCAGGAAGCGCGTGGGGGTGCGCTGACCGCCGAGTCGATTGGCATGCCTGCGCCAGGTCGGTACCGGAACCGTAGACGCCACCCCCGCACACCGTCAATGGTCTGTACCACAGCGGGAGTTGGGCCATCCGCCGGGACCCGCAGCGCGCGCGACGGGCCGCCGCTTCGCGCGGGGGCCGTCCGGCGGGCGGCTCACTCGCAGACCCGGGCGTACTCCCTGCCGCTCCAGTCGATGCCGGCGCCGGTCCTGATGCGCTCGATGGCGGGGGCACCCTCGCGTCGCACGTCGAAGACCAGCGTCCCGTACGGCAGCCAGGGTGCCGCGACCGTGTAGAAGGTGCGCGTCCTGCCGGCGACCGGGAGCTCGGCCACCCTGGTCAGGGTGAGCGGGGTGTCACCGCACGACACACCGGTCAGCTCCTCGACGTCGGTGAAGTACAGCAGCACCCAGTCGCGGTAACCGGGCAGTTCGGCGCTCCGGGTCACCGCTCTCAGCGTGGCGGAGCCGTCGGACTCGTCGGTGCCCGCGTCCGACGGCGGACACGCGACCTCGCCGCGGCCCCCGTCGTAGGACCTCGTGTAGGTCCCGAGGCAGGTCTCCCCCGCCCGGGTGGTCCAGACGAGCCAGGTACCGGGGTCGCCGTGGAAGACCACCGGCATCGGTCCGGCGGCCGGATGCCCGCTGAGCGCGGCGAGCTCGCTCAGCAGGTGTTCGACCTCGGGCACCGGCGCGAGCCCCGACCGCTCCTGCCCGGCGGCGGCCCCCGGACGGTCACCGCCGCGCGCGGTCACCCCCGAACCGGCGCACACCAGTAGGAACAGCGCCGTCAGCCCGGCCACCGCCAGGGCCCCGCCGCGCAGTGGTGGTACCGGCTTTCGCCTCATGAGTCCCCCTCGCCGACCAGCCTCCCCAAGGCGGCGGACCGGGGCAAGGGCTACGGCCCGGCCGTTCCGATTCCGCGACACGCCCGTGGGCCGATCGCGGTGGCCGGCGCGGGTCACCGGTGACCCGCGCCGGCC
>NZ_JBHVUV010000069.1:1040-12022 GCF_042883905.1 Kitasatospora sp. NPDC058170 | reverse complement strand
GACGACCCGATCGCCATCGTCGGCATGGCCTGCCGCTTCCCCGGCGGAGTCACCTCCCCCGAAGACCTCTGGCAACTCGTCGCCGACGGCCGGGACGGCATCTCCACCTTCCCCGTCGACCGCGGCTGGGACCTCGACGGCCTCTTCGACGACGACCCGGAGCACTCCGGCACCTCGTACTGCCGCCACGCCGGGTTCCTGCACGACGCCGGCCGGTTCGACGCGGGCTTCTTCGGGATCTCGCCGCGCGAGGCCACCGCGACCGACCCGCAGCAGCGCCTGCTGCTGGAGACCTCCTGGGAGGCCGTGGAGCGGGCCGGGATCGACCCGCTCAGCCTCCGGGGCAGCCGAACCGGTGTGTTCGCGGGCACGATGTACCACGACTACGCGCCGCCGCTGGCCGCCGTTCCGGGTGAGCTCGAAGGCATGGTCGGCACGGGCAGCGCGGGCAGCGTCGCCTCCGGCCGGATCTCCTACACGCTCGGTCTCGAGGGCCCGGCGGTCACCGTCGACACCGCCTGCTCCTCCTCGCTGGTCGCGATGCACCTCGCCGGACAGGCCCTGCGACAGGGCGAGTGCGACCTCGCGCTCGCCGGAGGCGTGACCGTGATGGCCACCCCGGCCGCGTTCGTCGAGTTCAGCCGCCAGCGCGGGCTGGCCGGCGACGGCCGCTGCAAGTCGTTCTCCTCCTCGGCGGACGGCACCTCCTGGGCCGAGGGCGTCGGCGTCCTGGTGCTGGAGCGGCTGTCCGCCGCCACGGCCAACGGCCACCGCGTGCTCGCCGTCATCCGCGGCTCCGCCGTCAACCAGGACGGCGCCAGCAACGGTCTCACCGCCCCGAACGGCCCCTCGCAGGAACGGGTGATCCGCCAGGCCCTCGCCCAGGCCGGACTGGCAGCCGCCGACGTCGACGCCGTCGAGGCACACGGCACCGGCACCACCCTCGGCGACCCGATCGAGGCCCGCGCCCTGCTCGCCACCTACGGCCAGGACCGCCAAGAGCCGCTCTGGCTCGGCTCGTTGAAGTCCAACATCGGCCACTCGCAGGCCGCGGCGGGTGTCGGCGGGGTCATCAAGATGGTCATGGCGATGCAGCACGGCGTGCTGCCGCAGACCCTGAACGTGGCCGAGCCGACCCCGCACGTCGACTGGACCGCGGGCGCCGTCGAGCTGCTCACCGAGCGCCGCGACTGGCCCGAGGTCGGGCGTCCGCGCCGGGCGGGTGTCTCCTCCTTCGGGATCAGCGGCACCAACGCGCACGTCATCATCGAGCAGGCCGAACCGGTGGCCGTCACCGCGACCTCCCCCGTGGACGGTCCGGCGCCGTGGCTGCTGTCCGCCAAGAGCCCGCAGGCCCTGCACGGTCAGGCCGCCCGCCTCGGCGAACTCCTCGGCCGGCAGGAGGAGTCCGACCTCAACGCGATCGCCGGCGCCCTCGCCGCGCGCCCGGTCTTCGAGCACCGGGCCGTGGTGCTCGGCGACGAACCCACCGCCGGGCTGGCCGCGCTGGCTCAGGGCGGGGCGGTAGCCGGTCTCGTCCAGGGCGTCGCGACGGACACCCCGAGGATGGCTGCGCTGTTCACCGGTCAGGGTGCCCAGCGCACCGGTATGGGCCGGGAGTTGTACGAGCGCTTCCCGGTCTTCGCGGAGGCCTTCGACGCGGCCTGCGCCGAGCTGGACCGGCACCTCGGCCGCTCGCTGCGCGAACTGTGCTTCGAGTCGGAGGAGTTGGACCAGACCGGCTACACCCAGCCCGCCCTGTTCGCCTTCGAGGTCGCCGCCTACCGCCTCCTGGAGTCCTTCGGGGTCCGCCCGGAGATCCTGGTCGGCCACTCCATCGGCGAGATCGCCGCCGCCCACGTCGCCGGGGTGTTCGACCTCGCCGACGCCGCCAAGCTGGTCGCCGCCCGCGGCCGGCTGATGCAGGCCCTGCCGACCGGCGGCGCCATGATCGCCGTCCAGGCCACCGAGACCGACGTCCTCCCGCTCCTCGCCGGACACGAGGACAAGGCCTCCATCGCCGCCCTCAACGGGCCGAACGCCACGGTCATTTCGGGTGACGACGACACCGTCACCGCGATCGCCGAGCGGCTCGCCGCGGACGGCCACAAGACGCAGCGCCTGCGCGTCAGCCACGCCTTCCACTCCCCGCTGATGGACCCGATGCTCGCCGACTTCCGCGAGATCGCCCAGCAGATCGCCTACGCCGAGCCGACCATCCCGGTGGTCTCCAACGTCACCGGCACCCTCGCCCAAGCCGGACAGCTCACCGACCCCGAGTACTGGGTCCAGCACGTCCGCGACGCCGTCCGCTTCACCGACGGCATCACCGCCGCCGCCGCAACCGGCATCACCGCCTTCGTCGAGGTCGGCCCCGACGCCGTCCTCACCGCCATGACCCGCCAGACCCTCACCGAGGACACCAACCTCACCGCCGTCGCCCTCACCCGCCGCACCCGCCCCGAGACCCAGACCACCACCGAAGCCCTCGCCGGCCTCTGGACCCGCGGCACCGACGTCGACTGGACCGCACTGCTCCCCGAGCACGCCGCACCCGTCGACCTCCCCACCTACGCCTTCGACCACCAGCACTACTGGATCCGGAGCCAGGCCCCCACCGGCAACCTCGCCACCGCCGGCCTGCACACCCTCGACCACCCCTTCCTCACCGCCGTCACCGAGCCGGCCACCACCGGCCAGCTGGTCCTCTCCGGCCGGCTCTCGCTCACCACCCACCCCTGGCTCGCCGACCACACCGTCCACGGCACCACCCTGGTGCCCGGTACCGGTCTGGCCGAGCTGGCCATCCGGGCGGGCGACCAGGCCGGCTGCCCGGTGCTGGAGGAGCTGACCCTCCAGGCGCCGCTCGTCCTGCCCGAGCAGGGCGGACTCCAGGTGCAGGTGCTGGTCGGCGCCCCCGCCGAGTCCGGCCACCGCCCGGTGTCCGTCTGCTCGCGCGCCGAGGACGTCCCGCAGACGCCGTGGACCGTGCACGCCGAGGGCCTGCTCGCTCCCGCCGCGCCGGAGTCCGCGACCGCGGACGAGGACCTGGTGAACTGGCCGCCGCGCGGCGCCGAGCCGGTCGACTCCGAGGACGCCTACGCGTACCTGATCGGACGCGGCTACAGCTACGGGCCGGTGTTCCAGGGCATGAAGGCGGTCTGGCGGCGTGACCGGGAGGTGTTCGCCGAGGTCGAGCTGCCCGAGGAGGCCCACGCCGACGCCGCCCGGTTCGGTGTGCACCCGGCGCTGTTCGACGCCTCGATGCACATGATGCTGCTGCTCGGCCGCGAGGACGGCACCGAGGACACGCTGCTGCCGTTCGCCTGGTCGGGGGTCACCCTCCGCTCCACCGGCGCCACCGCGGTCCGGGTCCGGATGTCCTACGTCGAGGACCACGCCGTGACCATCGACATCGCGGACACGACCGGCGCCCCCGTGCTGTCGGTCGGTTCGCTCGGCATCCGCCCGGTGTCCGCCTCCCAGCTGGCGGGTTCCGGCAAGGCCGCGGGCGTGCTGTTCGGCCTGGACTGGGTGACCGCCGCCGTCGTTCCGCCCACCGCCACCGGCACCCTCGCCGTGCTCGGCGACGGCCGCCTGGCCGGACTGCCGAACGCGCAGCGGTTCGCGGACTGGGCGGAGCTGGCCGCCGCCGGAACCGCCCCCGACCACCTGCTGGTCGAGGCGCCGACGGGCTCGGCCGAGGACGTGCCGGGCCGGGTCCGGGCCGCCGCGTACGGGCTGCTGGACCTGGTCCAGGCCTTCCTGGCGCAGGAGCAGCTGGCCGACTCGCGCCTGGTCGTGGTGACCAGGGGCGAGGTCACCACCGACACCCCCGACCTGGCGCTCGCGCCGGTCTGGGGCCTGGTCCGCGCCGCCCAGGCGGAGAACCCCGGCCGGTTCGTCCTGGCCGACCTGGCCGACGACACCCCGGAGAGCCTGGCCCTGCTCGCCCGCGCCGCCACCGGGAACGAGCCCGAACTGGCGGTCGCCGACGGCCGGGTGGCCGTCCCCCGGCTGACCCGGCAGACCGTCGCACCCGCCGACGGGCCGGTCTTCGACGCGACCGGGACGGTCCTGGTCACCGGCGGCACCGGCGGCCTCGGCGCGCTGACCGCCCGCCACCTGGTCACCACCCACGGGGTCCGGCACCTGCTGCTGGCCAGCCGCCGCGGCGACCGAGCCCCGGGTGCGGAGAAGCTGCGCGCGGAACTCGCCGCACTGGGAGCCGAGGTGACGATCGCCGCCTGCGACGTCGCCGACCGCACCGCGCTGGCGGGCCTGCTCGCCGCCGTCCCCGCCGAGCACCCGCTCACCGGCGTGGTGCACACGGCGGGCGTCGGCGAGAACGGGCTGGTGAGCGCGCTCACGCCCAAGCAGTTCGACGGGGTCCTCGGCCCGAAGGCCGACGCCGCCTGGCACCTGCACGAGCTCACCCGCGAACTGCCGCTGACCGCCTTCGTGCTGTTCTCCTCGGCGGGCGGCATGGTACTGGCCGCCGGCCAGGCCAACTACGCCACCGCCAACGCCTTCCTCGACGCCCTCGCCGCCCACCGCCGAGCGGCGGGCCTGCCCGCGAGCGCCCTCGCCTACGGGCTGTGGGACACCCGGACCGGCCTCAGCGAGGGCCTGACCGAGTCGGACCTGGAGCGCATGCGCCGCCAGGGCCTGCCCCCGCTCTCCGAGGCCCAGGGCCTGGCCGCCCTCGACGCCGGCCTCGCCGCCGACCGGCCGGTCCTCGTCCCGCTGCGGGTCGACCCGGTGGCCCTGCGCAACCGCGGCGACGACGTCCCCGCCCTGCTGCGCGGACTCCTCCCGGCCCCCACCCGCGGCACCGCCCAGGGTGCGGCGGCCGCCGGCGGGGTGGTGGAGCTGGAGCGCCGACTGGTCGGCCTGGCCGGGGCCGAGCGCGAGGCGGCCGTCCTGCGCTTCGTCCAGGAGAAGGCCGCGGCCGTCCTCGGCCACGCCTCCGCCGACGCGGTCGAGGCCGAACGGGCCTTCCAGGACCTGGGCTTCGACTCCCTCACGGCCGTCGAGCTGCGCAACCAGCTGAACGCCGCGACCGGGCTGCGCCTGCCCGCCACGCTCGTCTTCGACTACCCGAGCCCGGTGGCCCTGTGCGGCTACCTGCTCACCGCGCTGACCCCGAGCACGCCGGCCGCCGGACGCGGGCTGCTCGCCGAACTCGACGCCGTCGAGATCGCCTTGAACACCGCCGGCGCTGCCGAAGAGGGCGACCACGAGGAGGTCACCGCCCGCCTCGAGCAGCTGCTGGCCGGCTGGAAGAAGCTGACCCGGCCCGCCGGCACGGAGGACGTGACCGGTCAGCTCGAAGCCGCCACCGCGGCCGAGCTGCTCAGTTTCATCGACAACGAACTCGGGCTCTCCTGAGCCGGTGCAGTGAGGAAGGCGATAACCCATGGCCAGTGAAGAGCAGTTGGTCGACTACCTCAAGCGTGTCACCGCCGAGCTGCATTCGACCCGGCAGCGGCTCCAGGAAGTCCGGGAGAAGGACCGCGAACCGATCGCGATCGTCGGCATGGCCTGCCGCTACCCCGGCGGGGTCGGCTCCCCCGACCAGCTCTGGGAGCTGGTCTCCGAGGGCCGGGACGCCGTCTCGGAGATCCCCGAGGACCGGGGCTGGGACATCGACGGCCTGTTCCACCCCGACCCGGAGCACCAGGGCACCTCGTACTGCCGGCGCGGCGGATTCCTCTACGACGCCGCCGAGTTCGACCCGAAGTTCTTCGGGATCTCCCCCCGGGAGGCCCTCAGCATCGACCCGCAGCAGCGCCTGCTGCTGGAGGCCTCCTGGGAGGCCGTCGAGCGCACCGGTCTCGACCCGCGCACGCTGCGCGGGTCGCGGACCGGCGTGTTCGCGGGCGTGATGTACCACGACTACGGCCTGGGCGAGGTGTACGCCTCCACCAGCGGCGGCAGCCTGATCTCCGGCCGGGTCTCCTACACCCTCGGCTTCGAGGGCCCGGCGGTCACCGTCGACACGGCATGCTCCTCGTCCCTGGTAGCGATGCACCTCGCCGCGCAGGCGCTGCGGCAGGGCGAGTGCGATCTCGCGCTGGCCGGCGGTGTGACCGTGATGGCCACCCCCGGCATGTTCCTGGAGTTCAGCCGCCAGCGCGGCCTGGCCGCCGACGGCCGCTGCAAGTCCTTCTCCTCCTCGGCGGACGGCACCTCCTGGGCCGAGGGCGTCGGCGTCCTGGTGCTGGAGCGGCTGTCGGTCGCGAAGGCCAACGGGCACCGGGTGCTGGCCGTGCTGCGCGGCTCCGCCGTCAACCAGGACGGCGCGAGCAACGGCATCACCGCGCCGAACGGCCCCTCGCAGGAGCGGGTGATCCGCCAGGCCCTCGCCCAGGCCGGACTGACCACGGTGGACGTGGACGCGATCGAGGCGCACGGCACCGGCACCACCCTCGGCGACCCGATCGAGGCGCAGGCGATCCTGGCCACGTACGGGCAGGAGCGTGAACAGCCGCTGCTGCTGGGCTCGTTCAAGTCCAACATCGGACACGCGCAGGCGGCCTCGGGCGTCGGCGGCGTGATCAAGATGGTCATGGCGATCCGCAACGGTGTCCTGCCGAAGACGCTGCACGTGGACGAGCCGAGCCCGCACGTGGACTGGGCGGCGGGCTCGGTGGAGCTGCTGACCGAGGAGCGGGCGTGGCCGGAGCTCGGGCGTCCGCGCCGGGCGGGTGTCTCCTCGTTCGGGATCAGCGGCACCAACGCGCACGTCATCATCGAGCAGGCCGAGGCCGACGAGGCCCCCGCCGAGACCTCCCCGGCCGCCGGGCCGACGCCGTGGCTGCTGTCCGCCGCCGGCGCGGAGGCCCTGCGCGGACAGGCCGCGCGGCTGGGCGAGTTCGTCGGACAGCGGCCCGAGGTGGCCCCGGAGGCGGTCGCGAAGGCGCTGCACTCGCGGGCGGTCTTCGAGCACCGGGCCGTCGTCGTCGGTGACGAGGCCGCCGCCGGGCTGGCCGCGCTGGCGCAGGGCGGCACCGCGGTCGGCCTGGTCCAGGGCATCGCGACGGGCACCCCGAGGGTGGCTGCGCTGTTCACCGGACAGGGTGCCCAGCGCACCGGTATGGGCCGCGAGTTGCACGAGCGCTTCCCGGTCTTCGCCGAGGCCTTCGACGCGGCCTGCGCCGAGCTGGACCGGCACCTCGGCCGCTCGCTGCGCGAACTGTGCTTCAAGTCCGAGGAGTTGGACCAGACCGGCTACACCCAGCCCGCCCTGTTCGCCTTCGAGGTCGCCGCCTACCGCCTCCTGGAGTCCTTCGGCATCCGCCCGGAGATCCTGGTCGGCCACTCGATCGGCGAGATCGCCGCCGCCCACGTCGCCGGGGTGTTCGACCTCGCCGACGCCGCCAAGCTGGTCGCCGCCCGCGGCCGGCTGATGCAGGCCCTGCCCACCGGCGGCGCCATGATCGCCGTCCAGGCCACCGAGACCGACGTCCTCCCGCTCCTCGCCGGGCACGAGGACAAGGCCTCCATCGCCGCCCTCAACGGGCCGAACGCCACGGTCATCTCGGGTGACGACGAGACCGTCACCGCGATCGCGGCCGAGCTGGCCGAGCGCGGCCACAAGACCCAGCGCCTGCGCGTCAGCCACGCCTTCCACTCCCCGCTGATGGACCCGATGCTCGCCGACTTCCGCGAGATCGCCCAGCAGATCGGCTACAACGAGCCGACCATTCCGGTGGTCTCCAACGTCACCGGCACCCTCGCCGAGGCCGGACAGCTCACCGACCCCGAGTACTGGGTCCAGCACGTCCGCGACGCCGTCCGCTTCACCGACGGCATCACCGCCGCACACGCCCACGGCATCACCGCCTTCGTCGAGGTCGGCCCCGACGCCGTCCTCACCGCCATGACCCGCCAGACCCTCACCGAAGACACCAACCTCACCGCCGTCGCCCTCACCCGCCGCACCCGCCCCGAGACCCAGACCACCACCGAAGCCCTCGCCGGCCTCTGGACCCGCGGCGCCAAGGTCGACTGGACCGCACTGCTCCCCGAGCACGCCGCACCCGTCGACCTCCCCACCTACGCCTTCGACCGGCAGCGCTACTGGCTGGCCTCCATCGAGGGTTCGGCCGACGTCGGCACCGCCGGCCTGTCGACCGTCGAGCACCCGCTGCTCGCCGCCGTCACCCAACTCGCCACCACCGACCAGCTGGTGCTCTCCGGCCGGCTCTCGCTCGGCACCCACGCCTGGCTCGCCGACCACCAGGTCCACGGCAACGTGATCCTGCCCGGCACCGCCTTCATCGAGCTGGCCCTGCAGGCCGCCCACCGGGCCGGCTGCACCACCATCGAGGAACTCACCCTCCAGGCACCGCTGCTGCTCCCCCCGGGCGAGGGCGTCCAGCTGCAGGTCGTCGTCGGCGCCCCCGACGACACCGGCCACCGCCCGGTCACCGTGCACTCCCGGTCCGAGGACGGCGACCAGCCGTGGACCCTGCACGCCGAGGGCCTGCTCTCCCCGGTCTCCCCCGCCGATCCCGGCCACCTGGTCCCCTGGCCGCCCCGGGACGCCGAACCCGTCTCCGTCGACGGCATGTACGACCACCTCGCCGACCTCGGCCTCGACTACGGCCCGACGTTCCAGGGCGTCACCGCCGCCTGGCGCCACGGCGCCGACGTGTACGCCGAGGTCGAACTCCCCGAGCAGGCCCGCACCGAGGCCGGCCGCTTCGGCCTCCACCCCGCGCTGCTCGACGCGACCCTGCACACCATCAGCCTGGGCGACTTCGTCCAGGGCGTGGAGCCGGGCCGGCCATCGCTGCCGTTCGCCTGGCAGGGCGTGTCCCTCCAGGCGACCGGCGCGTCCGTGGTCCGGGTCCGGGTCGGCTCCGAGGGCCCCGGCACGGACGGCGTCCGGCTCGACGTCGCCGACGCGGCCGGTGCCCCGGTCCTGTCGGTGGGCTCGCTGCGACTGCGGCCGGTTTCGGTGGAGCAGCTGGCCTCGGCCGGCCGCGTGTCCGACGTCCTGTTCGGCGTCGACTGGTCGAGCACCGCGGTCGCCGACAGCGCGCCCGGCGGCCTGGCCGTCCTGGGCGAGGGCCTCACCGGCCTGGCCGGCGCCGACCGCTTCCCCGACTGGGAGGCGCTCGCCGAGACCGAGGCGCCGTACATCCTGGCGGAGATCACCGCCGCCGAGGACGGCGAGGTCCCCGACCGGCTGCGCAGCGCCTCGTCCCGCACCCTCGAACTGGTCCAGGGCTTTCTGGCCCAGGAGAAGCTGGCCACCGCCCGCCTGGTGCTGGTCACCCGGGGCGGCGTCGCCACCGACACCCCCGACCTGGCGCTGGCGCCGGTCTGGGGCCTGGTCCGCGCCGCCCAGGCCGAGCACCCGGGCCGGTTCGTCCTGGCCGACCTCGGCGACGACACCCCGGAGAGCCTGACCGCGCTCGCCCGCGTCACCGCCGGGGACGAGCCCGAGCTCGCGATCCACGCCGGCCAGGTGACCGTCCCCCGGTTCACCCGGCAGGCCGCGCCCACCCCCGCCGACACCGTCCTCGACCCCGAGGGCACCGTCCTGATCACCGGCGGCACCGGCGGCCTCGGCGCGCTGGTCGCCCGCCACCTGGTCACCGTGCACGGCGTCCGGCACCTGCTGCTGGCCAGCCGCCGCGGCCTGGCGGCGGCCGGTACCGAGGGGCTGGTCGCGGAGCTGACCGGGCTGGGCGCCGAGGTGACCGTCGCCGCCTGCGACGTCGCCAACCGGACCGCGCTGGCCGAGCTGCTCGCCGCCGTCCCCGCCGAGCACCCGCTCACGGGCGTCGTCCACGCCGCCGGCGTCGGCGACAACGGGCTGGTGGACGCGCTCACCCCGAAGCAGTTCGACGGGGTCCTGGGTGCGAAGGCCGACGCCGCCTGGCACCTGCACGAGCTCACCCGCGAGCTGCCGCTCGCCGCCTTCGTGCTGTTCTCCTCGGCGGGCGGCATGGTGCTGGCCGCCGGCCAGGCCAACTACGCCACCGCCAACGCCTTCCTCGACGCCCTCGCCGCCCACCGCCGAGCGGCCGGTCTGCCCGCCACGGCGCTGGTCTACGGCCTCTGGGACGCCCGGACCGGCCTCAGCGAGTGGCTGGCCGAGTCGGACCTGGAGCGCATGCGCCGCCAGGGCCTGCCCCCGCTCTCGGAGGCCCAGGGCCTGGCCGCCTTCGACGCCGGTCTCACCGCCGACCGACCCGTCCTCGTCCCGCTCCGCGTCGACGCCACCGCCCTGCGCAACCGCGGCGACGACGTCCCCGCCCTGCTGCGCGGACTCCTCCCGGCCGGCAACCGCCGCACGGCCGTACGGGAGGCCCGTTCGTCCGCCGATCTGGGGACCCAGCTGGCCGGCCTCTCCGCGGCCGAGCGACAGGAGCGGCTGCTGAAGCTGGTCCGGGCCCAGGTGGCCACGATCCTCGGGTTCGCCGGGGAGTCGGAGATCAACCCGGAGAAGCCCTTCCAGGACTTCGGCTTCGACTCCCTCACCGCGCTGGAGTTCCGCAACCAGCTCAACGCGGCCACCGGCCTGCGGCTCCCGGCCACGCTCGTCTTCGACTACCCGACCTCCACCGCCCTGGCCGGCTACCTGGCGGGCCGGTTCGGGGACGTGGAGGAGGAGGCGGACGACCTCTGGCTCTTCGCCGACCTCGACCGCATCGAGAAGTCGATCGCCCAGCAGAGCCTGGAGACGGTGGTCCGCAGCCGGCTGAGCAGCCGCCTGCGGGACATCCTGGCCAGCCTGGACGAAGCCGAGGCCGGCGGCTCCGGTGACACCGTCGCCGAGCAGATCGCCTCCGCGACGGACGACGAGATGTTCAGCTTCCTGGAGGACCTCGGGATCTGACCGACCTCGACGACACAGGCGGGGGGGGGGGGGGTGGGGCCCCCCCCCCCCCCCGGCGGGGCGGGGGGGGATAAAAAAAAAAAAAAACACACAAAAGGGGTGGAGAAAGAATAGAGAGGGGGTG
>NZ_JBHVUV010000069.1:0-1030 GCF_042883905.1 Kitasatospora sp. NPDC058170 | reverse complement strand
CCCGCCCGGCACGACCTTTTTTTCATCTTCCTGGTGCCCCTGGGTACCTGACCGACACTCACCCAACGGGGGGGGGGGGTCTTTCCCCCCCCGGCCCCGCCTGCGTTCTGTCGGAGCGCCGTCGGGACGTCGTCGGGACGTTGCCGGGCCGGGGCGTCCGCAGCCGCCCGAGGAGCGGGCGGGGCACCGGCCCCCTGACGGACAGGAGGCGCCCGGCCGGGAGAACCCCGGCCGGGCGCCTCAGGCGTTCGGGCCCCGGTTACAGGCCCAGCTCGTCGTCCAGCGCCGCGAACAGCTCGTCGTCGGTGACGGAGTCGAGGTCCGCCTCCTCGGGCTCACCGGCCGGCGAACCGTGCCGCAGCTCGGCGTCCTGCCAGGCCCGCAGGAGGGCCTGGAGGCTCGTGCCGACGGCGGCGTGGTCATCGGCCCGGAGCCCGCCGAGGGCGAGTGTGATCCGGTCGATCTCCTCGGAGAGCGGCAGGTCGCTGCCCGGACCGGCCTCGGCGAGGACCCGGGTGCGGAGGTGCTCCGTGAGGGCCTCCGCGTTCGGGTGGTCGAAGGCGACCGTGGTCGGCAGCCGCAGGCCGGTGGCCGCGTTGAGGCGGTTGCGCAGCTCGACGGCGGTGAGCGAGTCGAGGCCCAGCTTCTGGAGGCCGCTCCTCGGGTCGATGCCGTCCGGGTCGGCGTGGCCGAGGACGGCGGCGATGGTGGCCCGGACGAGGACCATCAGCTCCGACCGCTGCTCGTCCGCCGGCAGGCCGATCAGCCTGGCCGCCAGCTGCGCCGGGGCCGCGGTGACGACGGCCGCCTGTGCCGCGGCCCCCCGGCGGGCGGGCACCCGGACGAGGCCGCTCAGCATGGCCGGGAGGCTGCCGTTGGCGGCCCTGGTCCGGAGAGCGGGGAGGTTGAAGGCGGCCAGGGCGACGAGCGGCTCCTCGGTGGCGAGGGCGGTGTCGAAGAGGTCGAGGCCTTGGTCGGCGGTGAGGGCGTGGACGCCGCTGCGGGCCAGGCGGGTGAGGTCGGTTTCGGT
>NZ_JBHVUV010000068.1:0-12237 GCF_042883905.1 Kitasatospora sp. NPDC058170 | reverse complement strand
GGCGTCGCCGTCGTGGGGGGTGTGGAGGGGGGTGGTGGGGTGGTGCTGGGCGTGGTCGGGGTGGACGCGCTGTCCGGTGAAGGCGGTGTCCTGGTTGTCGGTGTCCTGGTCGGTGATCAGGACGGTGGCGGTGGCGTCGGTGAGCATGTAGTGGCGTCGTTCGGCGGGTAGGGCCGGGTCGACGGGGATGTAGGCGGCGCCGGTTTTCCAGGTGGCGAGCATGGCGGTGAGGACGGCGGGGCTGCGGTCGAGGCTGATGCCGATGTGGTCGCCGGGGGTGACGCCGAGGCTGGTGAGGTGGTGGGCGAGCTGGTTGGAGCGCTCGTCGAGTTCCTGGTAGGTGAGCTGTTCGTCGCCGCAGATGACGGCTGTGGCGTGGGGTGTGGTGGCGGCGTGGGTCTGGAAGAGGTGCAGCGGGCTGGTGCCGGGCCAATCGGTCTGGTGGCCGTGCAGGGGTGCCAGGGTGCCGGCGGGCAGGTGGGCGGTGGTGGCGTCGCCGTCGGGGTCGGCGGCCATCGCCTCCAGGACCTGCCGGTACATGGCGCCGAGCCGCTCCAGGGCCACCGCACTGAGAACAGCCGTCGTTGTCCCCAGGTTGACCTTGCCGCGGGTAGGAATCACATTCAGCGCGAACTCATTGATCCCGTCGTTCAACCCCTCGGTGACGTCGACCTTCTCGGTGTCGACGTGGTGGAAGTCCAGGTACTCGAACAGGACCGAGAGCAGGTGCCGGGAGTTCCCCGCTTCGCGTTGGACGGCGGGGAGGGGGTAGCGGCGGTGGGTCCAGATCTCGGCTTCCTGGGCGTAGACGTGTTCGACGAGTTGGCGCCAGGTGCCGGTGGGGCGGTGGGCGGGGAAGGGCAGGGTGTTGAGGTGCATGCCCAGGACGCGGTCGGCGCCGGGGGCTTCCAGGCGGCCGTGGAAGACGACGCCGGTGTGGAAGGCGTCGTCCGCGGTCAGGGAGCTCATGACCTTGAGGTGGGCGGCGAGCAGCACGCTCTTGAGCGAGGTGTTGGCCTTGAGGGCGAGGGCGCGCAGCGCGTCTTCGAGGTCGGCGAACGGGACCTGCCTGCCGTGGCGGACACCTGCGGGGGCGCCGGTCTGTGACCAGTCGGCGGGCAGGCGCAGCGGAGCGTGTCCGTCGACGACGTCCTGCCAGAACGCCCGGTCCTCGGGGCTGGCCAGCGACTCCAGCTCGGCGGCGATGAAGTCCGCGTAACGCACCGACGGCGCCTGGTACTCGGGGAGTTCACGGCCGTCACGCAGGTGCTGGTAGCACTCCACGATCTCCATCATCAGGGCGTTGTAGCTCCACCCTTCGGAAATCGCGTGGTGGTAGGTGAAGTTGAGCCGCCAGGCGTCGTCGCCGTCGATGAGGGCGGAGACGTGCAGGAGAGGCGCGGTGCTCAGGTCGAACACCACCGCGTGCTGCTCGGCGACGAACTCCCTCCGCAGCCGGTCCTGGTCCTGGGGATCCAGGCCGCGCAGGTCGTGGACGTTCACCTGGTAGGCGGCGACCGCGTGGACCAGTTGGAGCGGCTGGGAGTAGTCGCTCAGGTGCATCGACGTCCGCAGGATGTCGTGGCGACGCGCGACGGTGTCGACGGCCTCCTGGAGAGCGGCCGGCGAGAGCGGCTGCTCGTCGCGGATCAGGAACGAGTTGAGGTTGTGGTAGACGGCCCGTCCTTCGGGGCCGGCGGCCATCGTCTCGGCGAGCATGCCGGTCTGGATCTGTGACAGGGGGTAGGCGTCGACCAGGTCGGCCGGGAGCGCGGCGCGGTCCTCGTCGCTGATCAGCGAGAACGGTGCGACCGCGCTGATCAGCGACTCGTCGGCCGCCTGGCCGGCCAGGCCGGCGCCCAGGCCGGCGATGGTGCGGTGCCGGAAGACGTCGGGGATCGACACGTCGAACCCGACGGCGCGCATCGCTCCGACGAGCCGTACGGCGCGGAGCGAGTCGCCGCCGAGGTCGAAGAAGCTGTCCTGGACGCTGACCTGCCGGAGTCCGAGCACCTCGGACCAGATGGCGGCCAGCCGCTCCTCGACGGGGGTGCGGGGCGCGACGTACCGGCTGCCGCCGAAGGCTTCGCGGTCCGGGGCCGGCAGGGCCCGGTAGTCGACCTTCCCCCCGCTGATCAGCGGGAGGGAGTCGAGCATGACGAAGGCCGACGGGATCATGTAGCCGGGCAGGGTGGTGCCCAGGTGCTCGCGCAGGAGGCCCGAGGCCGGGGCCGCGTCGTGTCCGACGACGTAGCCGACCAGGGTCCGCTCTCCGCCCTCACCGGCCGGGGCGGTGACGACGGCATCCCGCACGGCGGGGTGTTCGCGGAGCCGGGCCTCGATCTCGCCGAGTTCGATGCGGTAGCCGCGGACCTTGACCTGGCTGTCGGCGCGGCCGAGGAAGTCGAGGGTGCCGTCGGGCAGGCGGCGGGCGAGGTCGCCGGTGCGGTAGAGGCGGGAGCCGGCCGGGCCGAACGGGTCCGGGATGAAGCGTCCCGCGGTCAGGCCGGGCTGGTGCAGGTAGCCGCGGGCCAGGCCGGGGCCGCCGACGTGGACCTCACCCGGCACGCCGGTCGGCACGAGTTCCAGGTTGGTGTCCAGCAGGTGAATGCGCAGATCGTCGAGCCGGTGCCCGAGACGGCTCGTGGACGGGTGGTCGAAATCGCCCGCGTCGAGCCGGTGGAAGGTGCAGTGCACGGTGATCTCGGTCGGCCCGTACAGGTTGATCAGCGCGGTCCGGTCGAGTCCGGTCCTGGCGACCCACTGGTTCAGCTCGGCGGTCTCTAGCTTCTCACCGCCGAGAACGACGGCCCGCAACCCCAACCCGTCGATCCGGTCGTCGCCTTCGCCGGCCATGGCCGACAGGGCGCGGAACGCCGAGGGGATCTGGCACAGGACGGTGACCTGCTGGGCGACCAGCAGATCGAGCAGGTCCTCGGGGGAGCGGCCGACCTCCGGAGGGACGATCACCAGTCGGCCGCCGTGGAGCAGCGCGGCCCACATCTCCCACACCGAGAAGTCGAACGCGTAGGAGTGGGACTGGGTCACGACGTCACTGCTGGTGAAGGCCATCTCCTCGCGGACGGCCGCGAACATCCGCCGGACGTTGGCGTGGGTGAGCAGGACGCCCTTGGGCTTGCCGGTGGAGCCGGAGGTGTAGATGACGTACATCAGGTCGTCGGGCGTGCCGACGGTCTCCGGGTCCGTCCCCGGCCGGGCGGCGATCGCGTCGCGGTCGTCGTCGGCGTCGAGGACCACCAGCTCACCGGCGTAGATGTCGGCGAAGGCCGTGAGGTGCTTCGCCCTGGTGACCAGGATCGGCGAGGCGGCGTCGGCGAGGATGTACGCGAGGCGGTCGGCCGGATTGGTCGGGTCGAGCGGGAGGTACGCGGCACCGGACTTGAGGACGCCGAGCAGGGTCGGGACGAGGTCGATGTCCCGCTCCAGGGAGACACCGACCAGTGTCCCGGGGCCGGCTCCGAGGGTGCGCAGGTGGTGGGCGAGGCGGTTGGCGCGTTCGTTGACCTGGGCGTAGCTGAGGTGGGTGTCGCCGAAGGTGACGGCGGTGTTGTCGGGGGTGCGGGCCGCCTGCTGGGCGAAGGCCTCGTGGACGCAGGTGTCGACGGGGTGGTCGGTAGTGGTGTTCCAGTCGGTGAGGAGCTGGGTGAGCTCGGCGGCCGGCAGGCGGCTGGTGCGGGCGCTGCCGTCCGGGTCGGCGGCCATCGCCTCCAGCACGAGCCGGTAGATCGCGCCCAGGCGCTCCAGGCCGGCCCTGCTCAGCGCACCGCTTCCGGCGACCAGCTCGATGTGGCCGTCCGTGGCCACCGCACTGAGAGCGGCCTCGTTGCCGCCTCCGTTGAGTCCGGCGGTGGTGTCGATGGTGTCGGTGTTGACCTGGTGGAAGTTCTGGTGGTCGAACATGACGGGGAGGAGGCGGTCGTTGGTGCCGGTGTCGCGTTGGATGGCGGGGAGGGGGTAGCGGCGGTGGGTCCAGATTTCGGCTTCCTGGGTGTAGACGTGTTCGACGAGTTGGCGCCAGGTGCCGGTGGGGCGGGTGGTGGGGAAGGGGATGGTGTTGAGGTGCATGCCGAGGACGTGTTCGGCGTCGGGGGCTTCGAGGCGGCCGTGGTAGACGACGCCGGTGTGGAAGGTGTCGTCGGGGGTGAGGGTGCTGAGGGCTTTGAGGTGGGCGGCGAGCAGGACGCTCTTGAGTGAGGCCTTGGCTTGGAGGGCGAGGTGGCGCAGGTTGTCTTCGAGGTCGTGGAAGGGGACCTGCAGCCAGTGGCGTTCGGTGGTGGCGGTGTTGTCGTCGGCCCAGGTGGTGGGGAGGTGGAAGGGGGTGTGGGTGGTGGTGATGTGCTGCCAGTAGGCCTGGTCGTCGGGGTTGGCGAGGGAGGCTAGTTCGGCGGCGATGTAGTCGGCGTAGCGGATGGCGAGGGGTTCGCCGGTGGTGGGTTCGGTGCCGTCGAGGGCCTGTTGGTAGCGGTCGACGGTTTCCATCATGAGGGTGTGGAGGGTCCAGCCTTCGGAGATGGCGTGGCTGTGGCTGAGGGTGAGGCGCCAGGCGTTGTCGTCTTCGAGGTGGGCGGCGATGCGCAGGAGGGGGGCGGTGGTGAGGTCGAAGCCGGTGGCCCATTCCTGGGTGGTGTAGTCGCGTCGGGCCTGCTGGAGTTGTGTGGCGTCGAGCCCCCGCCAGTCGTGGACGGTTACAGGCAACTCGGCGGTTTCGTGGACGAGTTGGAGGGGCTGGGAGTAGCCGTCGAGGTGCATGGAGGTGCGCAGGATGTCATGGCGCCGGGTGACGGCGTCGACGGCCTGGCGCAGGGCCGGCAGGGAGAACGCGCGGTCTGCCGGGATCCGGAAGGAGTTGATGTTGTGGTAGAGCTTCTCGCCCCCCGAGTCGGTGGCGGCCGTGAGCATCTCGACGAGCATGCCGGTCTGGACCTGGGAGAGGGGGTAGGCGTCGACCACGCCGGCCGGGAGTGTGGCGCGGTCCTCGTCGCTGATGAGGGCGAAGGGGGCGACGGCCTGGATGAGCGAGGTGCCGGCGGTCTGGCCGGAGAGCTGGTGCGCGAGGTCGGTGATGGTGCGGTGCTGGAACACGTCCCGGACCGACAGCTCGTGGCCGGCGGCGCGCAGGGCGCCGACGAGTCGGACGGCGCGGATGGAGTCGCCGCCGAGGTCGAAGAAGTTGTCCTCGATGCTGACCTGGGGCAGTCCGAGGACGTCGGACCAGATGGCGGCGAGGCGTTCCTCGACGGGGGTGCGGGGGGCGACGTAGCGGCTGGTGGCGAACGCGCTCGCGTCCGGCGCGGGCAGAGCGCGGTGGTTGAGCTTGCCGTTGGAGGTGAGGGGGATGCGGTCGATGGCGAGGTAGGCGGCCGGGACCATGTAGTCCGGCAGGTCGACGGCCAGGTGCTCGCGCAGGACGCCGGCGTCGAGCGCGGCTCCGGTCGCGGCCTCGGTGACGACGTGGGCGACCAGTGCGGTGCTCCCGCTCGGTGACTGATGGGTCGTCACCACGGCGTCGCGGACGGTGGGGTGTTCGCGGAGGCGGGCTTCGATCTCGCCGAGTTCGATGCGGTAGCCGCGGATCTTGACCTGGGTGTCGATGCGGCCGAGGTAGTCGAGGGTGCCGTCGGGCTGGCGGCGGGCGAGGTCGCCGGTGCGGTAGAGGCGCGAGCCCGCCGGGCCGAACGGGTTGGGGATGAAGCGCTCGGCGGTGAGGGCGGGGCGGTTGAGGTAGCCGCGCGCCAGGCCGGGGCCACCCACGTGGATCTCACCCGGAACACCCACCGGTACCAGCCGGCCGTCCTTGTCCAGCAGGTGCATCCGGAGGTCGTGCAGCGGCAGGCCGATGACGCTCCGCCCGGACGTGTCGAGGTCCTCGCCGGTCAGCCGGTAGTACGCCGCGTGCATGGTGGTCTCGGTCGGCCCGTACAGATTCAGGAGGGTGGGCTCGTCGAGGCCCAACTGCTCGGTCCACGGACGGAGTTCGGCGGTCTCCAGCTTCTCGCCGCCGAAGCCCACCAGCCGGAGGCCGAGCTGCTGGAGCCGGGGGTCGCGGTCGCCGGCCAGGGCGGTCAGGGCCCGGAACGCGGTGGGCGTCTGGCACAGGACGGTGACGCGTTCCCCGACCAGCAGGTCCAGGAAGTCCTGGGGGGAGCGGCTGACGCCGGTCGGGACGATGACGAGTCGGCCGCCGTGGAGCAGTGCTCCCCACATCTCCCACACCGAGATGTCGAACGCGTACGAGTGCGACTGGGTCACCACGTCGGCGGACGAGAACCCGAGCTGTTCGCGGGTCGCGGCGAAGTGCCGCAGGACGTTGGCGTGGGTGAGGGTGACGCCCTTGGGGCGGCCGGTGGAGCCGGAGGTGTAGATGACGTAGACGAGGTTGTCGGGGTGGGTGAGGGGGGTGGGGTCGGTGGTGGGGTGGGTGGCGATGGTGGTGGCGGTGGGCTGGTCGTCGATGACGACGAGGGGTCCGTCGTAGAAGGCGGTGATGCGGTCGGCGAGGGTGGTCTGGGTGACGACGATGGTGGCGGCGGCGTCGTGGACGATGTGGGCGAGGCGGTCGTCGGGGTTGACGGGGTCGAGGGGGAGGTAGGCGGCGCCGGACTTGAGGATGCCGAGGAGGGTGGGGATCAGGTCGAGGGTGCGTTCGAGGGAGAGGCCGACGAGGGTGTCGGGGCCGGCTCCGAAGGTGCGCAGGTGGTGGGCGAGGCGGTTGGCGCGTTCGTTGACCTGGGCGTAGGTGAGGTGGGTGTCGCCGTAGGTGAGGGCGGTGTTGTCGGGGGTGCGGGCCGCCTGCTGGGCGAAGGCCTCGTGGACGCAGGTGTCGACGGGGTGGTCGGTGGTGGTGTTCCAGTCGGTGAGGAGCCGGGTGAGTTCGGCGGCCGGCAGGTGGCCGGCGGTGGCGTCGGCGTCGGGGTCGGCGGCCATCGCCTCCAGGACCTGCCGGTACATGGCGCCGAGGCGCTCCAGGTTGACCTGGCTGACCACGGCCGCCGTCGTCCCCAGGTTGATGTACCCGCCGCGGGCCACCGCGCTGAGCGCGAACTCGTTCGGCGAGGAGTTCAACGTGGCGTCCATGTCCACGTCGTCCTCGTCGACCTGGTGGAAGTTCTGGTACTCGAACAGGACGGGGATGAGGCGGTCGCCCTCACCCAGGTCGCGCTGGATGGCGGGGAGGGGGTAGCGGCGGTGGGCCCAGATCTCCGTTTCCTGGGCGTAGACGCGCTCGACGAGTTGGCGCCAGGTGCCGTTGAGCCGGACCGACGGGAAGGGCAGGGAGTTGAGGTGCATGCCGAGGACGCGTTCGGCGTCGGGGGCTTCGAGGCGGCCGTGGTAGACGACGCCGGTGTGGAAGGCGTCGTCCGCCGTCAGCGAGCTCATGACCTTGAGGTGGGCGGCGAGCAGCACGCTCTTCAGCGAGGCCTTCGCCCGGACGGCCAGCCGCTGGAGCCCCTCCTCCACGTCGTGGTACGGCACGTACTGCCGGTGGTGGTCGACGGCGGAGCCGTGCCTCTCCGCCCAGCTGTCCGGCATGCGCAGCGGCGTACGGCCGGCCACGATGTCCTGCCAGAAGGCCTGGTCCTCGGGGCTGGCCAGTGACTCCAGTTCGGCGGCGATGAAGTCGGCGTAGCGCACGGCGAGGGGTTCGCTGGCGGTGGGCTCCGCACCGTCGAGGATCTGCCGGTAGCACTCCTGGATCTCCACCAGCATGGAGTGGTAGCTCCAGCCCTCGGTCATCGCGTGGGCGTGGCTGAGGGTGAGGCGCCAGGCGTCGTCCTCCTCCAGGTGGACGGCGATGCGCATGAGGGGGGCGGTGGTGAGGTCGAAGCCGGCGGCCCACTCCTGGTCGGCGTAGTCACGTCGGGCCCGGTCGAGCTGCTCGGCGTCGAGTCCGCGCCAGTCGTGCAGGGCGAGGGGGACCTCGGCGGTGTCGTGGACGAGCTGGAGGGGCTGGGAGTAGCCGTCGAGGTGCATGGAGGTGCGCAGGATGTCGTGGCGTCGGGTGACGGTGTCGACGGCCTGGCGCAGGGCCGGCAGGGAGAACGCGTGCTCCGCCGGGATCCGGAACGACGTCAGGTTGTGGTAGGTGTGCAGGTCACCGGCCGTGAGCATCTCGACGAGCATGCCGGTCTGGATCTGCGACAGGGGGTAGGCGTCGGTGATGCCGACGGGCAGGGCGGTGCGGTCCTCGTCGCTGATGAGGGCGAAGGGGGCGACGGCCTGGATGAGTGAGGTGCCGGCGGTCTGGCCGGAGAGCTGGTGCGCGAGGTCGGTGATGGTGCGGTGCTGGAAGACGTCGCGGACGCTGGTGTCGTGGCCGGCGGCGCGCAGGGCGCCGACGAGTCGGACGGCGCGGATGGAGTCGCCGCCGAGGTCGAAGAAGCTGTCCTCGATGCTGACCTGGGGTAGGCCCAGGACGTCGGACCAGATGGCGGCCAGCCGCTCCTCGACGGGCGTGCGGGGCGCGACGTAGCGGCTGGTGGCGAACGCGCTCGCGTCCGGCGCGGGCAGCGCGCGGTGGTTGAGCTTGCCGTTGGGAGTCAGGGGGATGCGGTCGATGGCGATGTAGGCGGCCGGGACCATGTAGTCGGGCAGGTCCGCGGCCAGGTGCTCGCGCAGGACGCCGATGTCGATCGGGGTGTCGCTGACGACATAGGCGACCAGCGACTTGCTCTCGCCCTGCGACTGGTGGGCGATCGCCACGGCGTCGCGGACGGTGGGGTGTTCGCGGAGCCGGGCCTCGATCTCGCCGAGTTCGATGCGGTAGCCGCGGATCTTGACCTGGGTGTCGATACGGCCGAGGAAGTCGAGGGTGCCGTCGGCGAGGCGGCGGGCCTGGTCGCCACTGCGGTAGAGGCGCGAGCCCGCCGGGCCGAACGGGTCCGGGACGAAGCGCTCGGCGGTGAGGGCGGGGCGGTTGAGGTAGCCGCGGGCGACGGCGGGACCGCCGACGTGGATCTCGCCCGGAACACCCACCGGTACCAGCCGGCCGTCCGCGTCCAACAGGTGCATGGCCGTGTCGGCCAACGGCACGCCGACGGGGTTGCGGTCGGAACGGCCGAAGTCCTCCTCCGAGACCTGGTGGAACGTCGAGTGCACGGTCGTCTCGGTGATGCCGTACATGTTGACCAGGACCGGGTGGTCACAGCCGTTGCGGTCGGTCCACGACCGCAACTCACTGAGCTCCAGGCGTTCGCCGGCGAAGATCACCGCACGCAGGTCGAGCTCGTCGATCCGCGGATCGCCCTCGCCGGCCAGGGCCGACAGCGAACGGAAGGCCGACGGCGTCTGGCACAGGACCGTGGCCCGGGATGCGACCAGCAGGGCCAGGAACTCGTCCGGCGAGCGCGTCACGACCGCCGGAACCACGACGAGTCGGCCGCCGTGGAGCAGTGCTCCCCACATCTCCCACACCGACACGTCGAACGCGTACGAGTGGAACAGCGGCCAGACGTCGGTCTCACCGAACCCGTAGTGCTGCTGAGCACTGGCGAACAGCCGCAGGACGTTGGCGTGGGTGAGGGTGACGCCCTTGGGGCGGCCGGTGGAGCCGGAGGTGTAGATGACGTAGACGAGGTTGTCGGGGTGGGTGAGGGGGGTGGGGTCGGTGGTGGGGTGGGTGGCGATGGTGGTGGCGGTGGGCTGGTCGTCGATGACGACGAGGGGTCCGTCGTAGAAGGCGGTGATGCGGTCGGCGAGGGTGGTCTGGGTGACGACGATGGTGGCGGCGGCGTCGTGGACGATGTGGGCGAGGCGGTCGTCGGGGTTGACGGGGTCGAGGGGGAGGTAGGCGGCGCCGGACTTGAGGATGCCGAGGAGGGTGGGGATCAGGTCGAGGGTGCGTTCGAGGGAGAGGCCGACGAGGGTGTCGGGGCCGGCTCCGAGGGTGCGCAGGTGGTGGGCGAGGCGGTTGGCGCGTTCGTTGACCTGGGCGTAGGTGAGGTGGGTGTCGCCGAAGGTGACGGCGGTGTTGTCGGGGGTGCGGGCCGCCTGCTGGGCGAAGGCCTCGTGGACGCAGGTGTCGACGGGGTGGTCGGTGGTGGTGTTCCAGTCGGTGAGGAGCTGGGTGAGTTCGGCGGCCGGCAGGCGGCTGGTGCGGGCGCTGCCGTCGGGGTCGGTGGCCATCGCCTCCAGGACCTGCCGGTAGATGGCGCCGAGGCGCTCCAGGTTGACCTGGCTGACCACGGCCGCCGTCGTCCCCAGATTCACCATGCCGTCCGCGGCGATGACGCTGAGGGCGAACTCGTTGCCGCCTCCGTTGAGTCCGGCGGTGGTGTCGATGGTGTCGGTGTTGACCTGGTGGAAGTTCTGGTGGTCGAACATGACGGGGAGGAGGCGGTCGTTGGTGCCGGTGTCGCGTTGGATGGCGGGGAGGGGGTAGCGGCGGTGGGTCCAGATTTCGGCTTCCTGGGTGTAGACGTGTTCGACGAGTTGGCGCCAGGTGCCGGTGGGGCGGGTGGTGGGGAAGGGGATGGTGTTGAGGTGCATGCCGAGGACGTGTTCGGCGTCGGGGGCTTCGAGGCGGCCGTGGTAGACGACGCCGGTGTGGAAGGTGTCGTCGGGGGTGAGGGTGCTGAGGGCTTTGAGGTGGGCGGCGAGTAGGACGCTCTTGAGTGAGGCCTTGGCTTGGAGGGCGAGGTGGCGCAGGTTGTCTTCGAGGTCGTGGAAGGGGACCTGTAGCCAGTGGCGTTCGGTGGTGGCGGTGTTGTCGTCGGCCCAGGTGGTGGGGAGGTGGAAGGGGGTGTGGGTGGTGGTGATGTGCTGCCAGTAGGCCTGGTCGTCGGGGTTGGCGAGGGAGGCGAGTTCGGCGGCGATGTAGTCGGCGTAGCGGATGGCGAGGGGTTCGCCGGTGGTGGGTTCGGTGCCGTCGAGGGCCTGTTGGTAGCGGTCGACGGTTTCCATCATGAGGGTGTGGAGGGTCCAGCCTTCGGAGATGGCGTGGCTGTGGCTGAGGGTGAGGCGCCAGGCGTTGTCGTCTTCGAGGTGGGCGGCGATGCGCAGGAGGGGGGCGGTGGTGAGGTCGAAGCCGGTGGCCCATTCCTGGGTGGTGTAGTCGCGTCGGGCCTGGTCGAGCTGTGTGGTGTCGAGCCCCCGCCAGTCGTGGACGGTTACGGGCAACTCGGCGGTTTCGTGGACGAGTTGGAGGGGCTGGGTGTAGCCGTCGAGGTGCATGGAGGTGCGCAGGATGTCGTGGCGTCGGGTGACGGCGTCGACGGCCTGGCGCAGGGCCGGCAGGGAGAAGGGGCGCTCCGCCGGGATCCGGAAGGAGTTGATGTTGTGGTACAGGCCGGCTGCCGAGTCGGTGGTGGCCAGCATCTCGACGAGCATGCCGGTCTGGATCTGCGACAGGGGGTAGGCGTCGGTGGTGCCGGGGGGCAGGGCGGCGCGGTCCTCGTCGCTGATGAGGGCGAAGGGGGCGACGGCCTGGATCAGTGACTGGCCGGCGGTCTGGCCGGAGAGCAGGCCCGCGAGGTCGGCGACGGTGCGGTGCTGGAAGACGTCGCGGACGCTGGTGTCGTGGCCGGCGGCGCGCAGGGCGCCGACGAGTCGGACGGCGCGGATGGAGTCGCCGCCGAGGTCGAAGAAGCTGTCCTCGATGCTGACCTGGGGCAGGCCCAGGACGTCGGACCAGATGGCGGCGAGGCGTTCCTCGACGGGCGTGCGGGGCGCGACGTAGCGGCTGGTGGCGAACGCGCTCGCGTCCGGCGCGGGCAGCGCGCGGTGGTCGACCTTGCCGTTGCCGGTCAGAGGAATGTGATCGATGGCGATGTAGGCCGCCGGGACCATGTAGTCGGGCAGGTCCGCGGCGAGGTGCTCGCGCAGGACAGCGACGTCGATCGGGGTGTCGCTGACGACGTAGGCGACCAGTGACTTGCCCTCGCCCTGCGACTGATGGGCGGTCACGACGGTGTCGCTCACTGTGGGGTGTTCGCGGAGGCGGGCTTCGATTTCGCCGAGTTCGATGCGGTAGCCGCGGATCTTGACCTGGGTGTCGGCGCGGCCGAGGAAGTCGAGGGTGCCGTTGGGGAGGCGGCGGGCGAGGTCGCCGGTGCGGTAGAGGCGGGAGCCGGGGGGGCCGTAGGGGTTGGGGATGAAGCGTTCGGCGGTGAGGGCGGGGCGGCCCAGGTAGCCGCGGGCGAGTGAGGTGCCGCCGATGTGGATTTCGCCGGGGACGGTGGTGGGGGTGGGGTGGAGGTGGGGGGTGAGGACGTACATGGT
>NZ_JBHVUV010000067.1:0-13062 GCF_042883905.1 Kitasatospora sp. NPDC058170 | reverse complement strand
GCGCAGGCCGGCGGGCGGCGGGGGCGGCGGGGCTCCGCCGGGGTTGCGGCCGAGCCCGCCCTGCGGCGCGTCGGGCGCGGGTGCGGCGGGGGCGCCGGGGCCGCCGGGGGCGCCGGGCAGACCCATCAGTCCGGGCAGGCCGTCGGGCGAGGCCAGCATGGTCGGGGCGTGCTCCACGGCCGGACCGCCGGGCGCACCCGGTCCGGGGGTCCCCGGCGCGCCGGGCAGACCGGCCAGCCCGGGCAGCCCGTCCGGCGGAGCCAGCATGGTCGGGGCGTGCTCCACCGCCGGAGCAGCCGGAGCCACCGGTGCGGCCGGAGCGGCCGGCGGCGCGGTCGGGCCACCCGGCGCACCCGGCAGACCCGCCAGCCCGGGCAGCCCGTCCGGCGGAGCCAGCAGCGTCGGCGCGGGCTCGGCCGCCGGAGCGGCCGACGGCGGCACCGGGGCCATGCCGTAGCCACTCTCGGGCAGCAGCATGGTGGCCGCCTCGGCGCCCGGTGCGGGCGTGCCGGGCAGACCGGCGCCGTTGGTCCGCAGGCCGTCCGGCAGCAGGACGGTCGCCGCCTCGACACCGGACGCGGGCGCCGGGGCGGGCGGCCCGGCCGGGGCCTCGGCCGCCGGAGCCCCGAACGGCACCGCGGGCGGAACGGGTGCGGCGGGCGGAACCGGTGCGGCAGGCGGCGCGAAGGCCGGCTCGTCGTGCCCAGGAGGCGGGGCGAGCATGGTCGGCGCGTCCCCGGCAGGCCGCTCGGAGACCGGCGGCGTGGTCAGCACGGCAGGCGCGGGCACGGGCACGGGCGCAGGCGCGGGAGCCGGAGCGGGAGCGGGAGCGGGAGAAGGCGCGGGCGCGGGCGCGGGCGCGGCCGCCGGGGCCGCCGTCCCCAGCCGCTCGGCCTCGGCCGCGATCGCCGCGGCGCCGGCCTCCTGGAGCCACTGCGGCGGGCTGAGCAGGAAGGAGGTCGCCTCGACCGGACCGGGCGCGGGCTTCGCCGCACCCGCCGGGTTGGCCGCGACCGGTCGGCCGTAGACCTCCTCGTACTGCCGGACCACCTCGTTGACCGGCAGGGCCGGCCAGAGCGTGCTGGCGCCGGAGTCCCGGGCGATCACCAGCCGCGCCTCGCCGGAGCCGCCCTCGTCGGCGGCGCCGTCCGCGAGCTGGACCGCCCAGCAGACGAAGCCCAGGTCGAACTCCCGGACCCGCACCTCGCGCTGTTGCGAACGCGGTACCCCGCCGTTGATCCACTCGTCGGCGAGCTCCTGCGCCTGCGCGTACGTCACCACGCCCGGTTCACCCCTGTCCCCTTCGTCCCCGCTCGATCTCCCACGACCACGCCCACGACCGCGACCTCTGTCACGGCTCCGGCCGCGGCCCTCACCGCCACCGACACCGCGTCAGCCCACCGGCACGGCGCGGGCGAACCCGCCGTCCACCATCAGCTCCGCGACCGTCTCCAGCTCCGGCGGACTGCCGGCCAGCCGGAGCAGGAACGCGTCGAAGTCCTCGCCGCACGGCAGCAGCAGCCGGGCGACCCGGTCCTCCGGCGTCTCGGACCCACCGGAGTCACGGGCGTCGTCGTAGAGGCAGAACCAGACCGAGCCGGTCTGCTCGCCGCGCACCTTGATCGCCACGATGCCGCCCTGGGCGTACGCGATGCCGAGGTAGTCCTTGGGGAAGTGGTCGCGCAGGCACTTGTTGGCGTACACCAGGTCCTCGGTGCCGTACTCCTCGCTGAGGGTGAGGAACGGCTGGTCGAGCAGCAGCCCGAGCTCGGTGTCGAGTGCCACCCCGGCGGGGGCGCGGCCGCCGCCGAGCTTGAGGAAGGTCCGGTAGGCGCCGGGCAGCCGGTAGCCGAGGCGCTCCTCGGCGCGCTGCACCAGGTCCTCGGGCACGCCGATCGGGTCGCCGCCGTCCAGGGCGAGCGGGAAGTGCACCGGCCGCTTCTCCTGGAGCGGCCGGGTGCCGCGCCGGCCGTGGTCGGCGGAGGAGGTGGCCAGGCCGCCGTGGTGCCGCAGCAGGGCCTTCACCTCGACCGGGACGAGCTCCATCCGGCGCCAGCCGGGCGCGGCCCGTCCGACCACGTGGTGCCAGGTCCAGCCGGGCGGGGTGGCGACGGCGGTCTCCAGGTCGGCCCAGAGCGGATGGCCCTGGGTGAACAGCGCCGCGTTGGCCGAGACGTAGTCGGTCAGCCGCAGTTCGTCGACGCCGAAGCCGTCCGGCGGGTCGGCGACCTCGGCCGCCGCGGCGGCGTACGAGCCGAAGTCCGGGTGGCCGTACTCGTCCATCCTGACCCCGGCTGGGTGTCGCTCCGCGCGGACCGGGTCCGGGAAGTGCACCACCTGACCTGCGTACGCCGCGTTTGGCGCGGCGGCGACGCCGGGCCGACCTGTCGTCATCTGGGAGCCCCCACTGGCTGCTGCACACTCTCCCGCGCTCATGCGCGATTGCTGGACACCAGGGTAGGGGGTCTGTCCCGGACCCGACCCCCCGCCCGGGAAGAGACCGGGAAGACAGGGGTGCCGGCGGGCTTGGGGCCGGGCGGGCTTGGGGCCGGGGGACGGCGAGGACGGCGAGGGCGACCAGGGGCGGGGCCGGGAGGCCGCCGGACCGCAGTCGCCGGGGAACCGGGGATCAGGCGGCAAGCGCCTTGGCCAGCGCTTCGGCGACCCGTTCCTGCTGGGCCGCGGTGATCTGCGGGAAGAGCGGCAGGGTCAGGAGCTCCCGCGCGGCCCGCTCGGCGACCGGGAAGGCGCCCGCGTCGTGGCCGAGCCCCCGGAAGGCGGGCTGGAGGTGGACCGGGACGGGGTAGTGGACGCCCGCGCCGACACCGGCGGCGTTCAGCGCGGCCAGCACCGCGTCCCGGTCGCGGCCGGGGCCGACGCGCACCGCGTACAGGTGCCAGACGTGCTCGTTGCCGGGCGCGGTCCGCGGCAGGCCGACGCCGTCGAGGCCGGCCAGCAGCCGGTGGTAGCGCTCGGCGGCGGCCCGGCGGGCCTCGTTCCAGGCGGGCAGCCGGCGCAGCTTGGCGCGCAGGACGACGGCCTGGAGGGCGTCCATCCGGGAGTTGAAGCCGAACCGCTCGTGCACGTACTTGCGGCCGGAGCCGTGGTCGCCGATCAGCCGGACGGCGCCGGCCAGTTCGTCGTCGTCGGTGACGACCGCGCCCGCGTCGCCGTAGGCGCCGAGGTTCTTGCCGGGGTAGAAGCTGGTGGCGGAGATCCGGCCGTGGAGGGCCCGGCCGTGCTGCCGGGCGCCCTGGGACTGCGCCGCGTCCTCGACCACCGGCAGCTCCCCGGCCAGGTCGAGCAGCGCCGCCATCGGGGCGAGTTGGCCGTTCAGGTGGACCGGCAGCAGCGCCACCGCGCCCGGCAGGGCGTCCGCGACCCGTGCCGGGTCGATCAGGAGGGTCGCGGGGTCGGCGTCGACCAGCACCGGGCGCAGCCCGGCCCGGACCACGGCCTCGGCGGTGGCGACGAAGGTGTTGGCGGGCAGCACCACCCCGCCGCCGGCCGGCAGTCCGAGGGCGCGCAGGGCGAGTTCGAGGGCGTCGGTGCCGTTGGCGGCGCCCACGCAGTGCCGGGTGCCGGAGAAGGCCGCGTACTCCTCCTCGAACCCGGCCACCTCGGGGCCCTTGACGTAGCCGCCGGCGGCGAGCACCCGGTCGAAGCCGGCCCGGACCTCCTCGGCGACCTCGGCGTGCGCGGCCTTCAGGTCCACGAGCGGGACGGACTGGTCGGTGGTCATCCCTGGTCTCCTCCTGGGTCGTCCCGGCGGATCGGGTCGGACGTACGGCGACGGGCCCTCCACCCCGCCGGGGCGGGTCCGCCCGGCGAGGCGGCACGGGCCCTCGATCTGTACGGCGTTCACCGCGTGGCGGCGCTCTCGTGTGCGTCGGTCCGGGACGCATCGGGCCCGCAGGCGCCGGCCCCGGCCCCGGCCTCGGCGACCCCGGCGCCCACCGGGACGGTGGCCCCGCCGAGTTCGAGGCTGAGCGAGGCGGCCTCCAGCAGTTGCAGCACCCGCAGCCCGGAGCGCCCGTCGGTGAGCGGGGCCCGGCCCTCGGTGACGGCGGCGGCGAACTCGGCCATCACGTTGCGCAGCGCCTCCTGCTCGACCAGGGCGGGTGCGACCATCTCGCCGACCCGGTAGGAGATCAGCGCCCGGTGGCGGATCGCGTCGGTCAGTTCGTCGGGCGGGGTGAGGTCCACCCCGCGGTCGTACACCGCCAACCGGGCCTGCGGGTTGAGGTCGTCCCAGACCAGGGTGCGCCGCGAGCCGCCGATCATGGTGGTGCGGACCTTGGTCGGGGAGAGCCAGTTGACGTGGCAGTGCGCCAGCGCGCCGCTGCTCAGCCGGACCGTCAGGTACGCCACGCAGGCGCGGCCGGCTCCGATCGGGTCGGCCCCCTGGGCGGACACCCCGACCGGTTCGACGCCCGGCGGCAGCACGAAGTCGAGGATGGACAGGTCGTGCGGGGCGAGGTCCCACAGCACGTCGACGTCCGGCTGGACCAGTCCGAGGTTGATCCGCACCGAGTCGAAGAACTGGACGTCGCCGATCTCCCCGCCGTGCACCAGCTCGCGGATCCGGCGCACCACCGGGGTGTAGCAGAAGGTGTGGTCGCACATCAGCACCAGCCCGCGCTCCTCGGCGAGCGCGACCAGTGCGGCCGCCTCCTCGGCGGAGGTGGTGATCGGCTTCTCCACCAGGACGTGCTTGCCGGCCTCCAGCGCGGCCCGGACCAGCCGGTGGTGCGCGGCGGCGGGCGTGGCCACGACGACCGCGCCGACCCGCTCGTCGGCGAGCACCTGCTCGAAGGAGGCGGTGGCCCGGACGGTGCTGTACCCGCCCAGGACCCGCCGGGCCTTCGCCTCGTCCAGGTCGCAGAGCCAGTGCAGGCGCAGCGCCGGCGTCTGCTGCGCGTTGCGGACCAGGTTGGGCCCCCAGTAGCCGGCCCCGACCACGGCGACGCCGATCGGGTGCGCGGGTGCGGGCTGCGGCGGCGCGCCGGGCGTGGGCACGTGCGCGCCGGGCGCCTCGTTGGCGGATTCCGTCTCCGTCATCGCAGGACCCCCTTGCTCGACGCCGGGGCGCCATTGCCCAGGCAATCCCAACGGCCAGGCAGAGCAAAGGAGTTGCAGTGACCAACCGATCGCTCCCGGAGACCGGCCGCCCCCTTGGCCCGCTGCTGGGACGCTACCGGCCACCGCCGACGACCGGAGCAGGATTCACGAAACCCGAGGACGAGTCGTGACGATCACGTGCGAATCCGGCCACGATTGCGTGCCCTACCGGTCGGTCCCGGAAGCCGATCGGACACCCTCGCACCCCGGTTGTGCGGATGTCAGGGCCATTTGACAGGCTTGCCCCGTACTGACCCCGTCAGTCGTGCCATCAGCGGAAAACAGCGAGGAGGAGGACGACCTATGACCACCGGGGATCCGGCCGACCCGCCCGTGCTGCGCCACCACCGCGACAGCCTGCTGCCCGCCGTCGCCGCCGCCCTGTCGCTGCGCGGCGGGGAGGTGCACACGCTGGCCGGCGACAAGCCGTCCCGCCGTCCCGTCCTGCACCCGCTGGTCGGCGACTTCCTGGACGACCTGCCGGTCGAGCACCGCGAGCGCTTCACCGGCCGCTGCCCGGAGGCCGTCCTGCTCTCCCAGTACCTCACCACCGTGGACGGCAGGCGCTCCAAGCGCGCCGCCCGCAAGCCGATGAGCCTGCACGACGCCCGCAAGGCGCTGAAGGGCTCCCGGCTGACCACCGTCCGGATCCGCGAGGAGCACGACCCGGCGCACGGCACCCACGCCCCGCCCTGCCGCTCCTGCGCACCGCTGCTGGAGCACTTCACCGTGCAGAGCGTCGCGGTCGGACCGCCCGCCGGCTGACCGCGCCCTCGTACGCCCCCCGTCCCCGAGCCCTGGAGCCCGCCCTGAACCCGCCCAGCCCGCCCCCGCCCCCGCCGGCCACCCTCGGCGGACCGGCCACCCGGACCCGCCCGCGCTTCCCCGCCGACGTCGCCGCCGAGCTCAAGTCGGCCGGCTGGCACCCCGGCCGGTGGGAGATCCGGCAGGCCGAGGAGTGGGCCGACGCCCTGGCGGGGTACGGCAGCCCGGCCGGAGTCCGGCACGCGGTGTTCCCGGCGGCGGTGGAGGCCTGGGCCGAGTTCGGCGGCCTGGCCTTCGACATCGGCGGCCCCGGACGCCAGCAGGCGCGGACGCCGTTCCTGGTGGACCCGCTCTGCGGACTGCACCAGCCGCGCACCCTGGCCGACCTCGGCCGGGCCCTGGGCACCCGGCTCGCCCCGCTCGGCGAGGAGCTGTACGGGCAGGCGCTGCTGGCCGTCGACGAGGAGGGCCGGGTCTACAGCCTGGACCACACCGGCGAGTGGTTCCTCGGCCACGGCATCGACCAGGCCGTCTCCGCGCTGGTCCTGGGCACCGCCCCCGAGCGGCTGCGCACCGCCGACGAGGACTGAGCCGCCCGGCCCCGCGGCCGGGCGGCTCAGACCAGCCGGTCGGTGCGCACCGCGAGCCGGGAGGGCAGCACGGCCTCCACCCGGAACCCGCCGTCCCGCTCCGGGCCCGCCGAGAAGCTGCCGCCGAGCGCGACCACCCGCTCGCGCATCCCGACCAGCCCGTTGCCGCCGCTGGGCAGCGCCGCCCCGACCCGCTCGCCGCCCGGGCAGCCGTTCACCACGGCCACCCGCACGCCGTTGGGCGCGTACGCCAGCAGCACGGCCACCTGCGCCCCGCCCGCGTGCTTGTGCGCGTTGGTCAGCCCCTCCTGCACCACCCGGTACGCGGTCTGCTCGGCCTCGGTGGTGAACTCCTGGCGGCTGCCGCTGACCGTCAGCGTGACGGCCATCCCGGCCGCCCGCGACTGGTCGACCAGCCGCGGCAGGGCCACCAGCGAGTCCGGCTCCGCCGCGGTCTCCTCGGACATCCGCAGCACCCCGAGGATCTCGCGCAGCTCGTTCAGCGCCTGCCGGCCGACCTCGCCCATCAGCTTGGCGCTCTGCGCCGCCTTCTCCGGGTCCTTGGCCACGATCCGCTCCAGCGCCCCGGCGTGCACCACCATCAGCGACACCCGGTGCGCCACCACGTCGTGCATCTCCCGGGCGATCCGGGTGCGCTCCTCCAGCCGGGCCCGCCGGGCACGCTCGCGGGCCTGCTCGGCCAGCAGGTCCAGCTCGGTCTCCAGGCCGTGCGCACGGTCCTTCAGCGACTCGATCAGCCGCCGTCGCGCCCCCACGTACAGGCCGGTCACCACCGGCGGCACGGTCAGCCCGACGGCCACCAGCACCGCCAGCAGCACCTGCCCCCAGAGCGGCGGATCCTCCGCCGACCCGCCGGAGGGGGTGAGCATCGAGACCAGCATCACGCCGACCGCCTCGACGAAGGCCAGCCCGGACAGCGCCACCACCCGCCGGCGCCGCGAGGGCCACTCCCAGGTCTCCGCCAGCGTGTACAGCGACACCACCAGCAGGACGACGCCGAGCATGCCGGGCATCGCCACCAGCGCCACCAGCACCGGGACGGCGGGCCAGCGCCGCCGCACCACCAGGCTGGCGCCCGAGGCCGCGCCGACCAGCGCGACCCCGACGATCGCCAGCGTCCCCAGGTGGACCCGGGGCGCCAGGAACGCGACGGCGCTGGCCGCACACTCCAGTGCCGCGAGCGCGGCCAGCGCGATGTCCAGGAGGGCGCTGCGCCGGCGCTCCCACCACCAGAACGACCGGTCCGGCACGCGCTCCCCAGGCGACTTGCTCATAGTCCTACAGACTAAGCGCGAACCTTGATCCATCCCCACCTGGATATCCGACGACACTCCCCGGGGTCGCTAAGTGGTCCAGACCACATGGGCCGCCCGGAGATCGTGTCCGCCATCCGGCCACCTCGCGGACAGCGACCCCCGCGACACCTATGCTGGTCGCGTCGGACAGCGCGGTCCGCACGCGTCACACGCGACACACGTACGCGGGCACTGTGACGATGAGCCGTTGCCGAACCCCACCACCACAGGGAGCCAGCCGTGACCGCTCCGGTCCCCACCCCGGCGGACAGCCCCACCCCCGCCGTCGCCGACAACGCAGCCCTGCGGGCGGACATCCGCCGCCTCGGCGACCTGCTCGGCGAGACGCTGGTCCGTCAGGAGGGCCCCCAGCTCCTGGGCCTGGTCGAACAGGTCCGGCTGCTCAGCCGCACCGACGGGGAGGCGACCGCCGAACTCCTCTCCGACATCGACCTGGACACCGCGGCCAAGCTGGTCCGCGCCTTCTCCACCTACTTCCACCTCGCCAACGTCACCGAGCAGGTGCACCGCGGCCGCGAACTCGCCACCCGCCGCGCCCGCGAGGGCTCGCTGCTCGCCCAGACCGCCGACCAGCTGGCCGAGGCCGACCCCAAGCACCTCGAGGACACCCTCGCCCACCTGGCCGTGCGCCCGGTCTTCACCGCGCACCCCACCGAGGCCGCCCGCCGCAGCGTCCTCAACAAGCTGCGCCGGATCGGCGAACTCCTCGACCGCATCCACCGCGAGCAGATCGCCGCCGGCCTCTCCCACGCCGACTCGGCCCGCACCTCCTCCGCCAAGCGCCAGGCCGACCGCCGCCTGGCCGAGGTCATCGACCTGCTCTGGCAGACCGACGAGCTGCGCATCGCCCGCCCCGAGCCCACCGACGAGGCCCGCAACGCCGTCTACTACCTGGACGAGCTCTACCGCGAGGCCGTCCCGGAGGTCCTGGAGGAGCTGCACGAGGAGCTCGCCCGGGTCGGCCTCACGCTCCCCGAGGGCGTCCGCCCGCTGACCTTCGGCACCTGGATCGGCGGCGACCGCGACGGCAACCCGAACGTCACCCCGCAGGTCACCTGGGACGTCCTCAACCTCCAGCACGAGTACGGCATCAAGGACGCCCTCGCGGCGATCGACGACCTGCGCAACTCGCTCTCCACCTCCGAGCGGCTGGCCGGCGCCTCGGCCGAGCTGCTCGCCTCGCTCAACACCGACCTGGCCCTGCTCCCCGAACTCAGCCCGCGCTACAAGCGGATGAACGCCGAGGAGCCCTACCGCCTCAAGGCCACCTGCGTCCGGCTCAAGCTGGAGAACACCCGCGAGCGGCTCTCCACCGGCACCCCGCACGTCGAGGGCCGCGACTACCTCGGCACCCGCGAGCTGATCGCCGACCTGCGGCTCGTCCAGGACTCGCTGCGCGCCCACCGCGGCGGCCTGATCGCCGACGGCCGGCTCGCCCGCGCCATCCGCACCGTCGAGGCCTTCGGCCTCCAGCTCGCCACCATGGACGTCCGCGAGCACGCCGAGGCCCACCACCACGCGCTCGGCCAGCTCTTCGACCGGCTCGGCGAGGAGGCCTGGCGCTACGCCGACATGCCCCGCGAGTACCGGCAGAAGCTGCTCGCCAAGGAGCTCCGCTCGCGCCGGCCGCTCGCGCCCACCCCGGCCCCGCTGGACGCCGCCGGCACCAAGACCCTCGGCGTCTTCAGCACCATCCGCGAGGGCTTCGACCGGTTCGGCGACGAGATCGTCGAGAGCTACATCATCTCGATGTGCCAGGGCGCCGACGACGTCTTCGCCGCCACCGTCCTCGCCCGCGAGGCCGGCCTGATCGACCTGCACGCCGGAATCGCCAAGATCGGCATCGTGCCGCTGCTGGAGACCACCGACGAGCTCCAGGAGGCCGACCGCATCCTGGACGAGATGCTCTCCGACCCCTCCTACCGCCTGCTGGTCTCGCTGCGCGGCGACGTCCAGGAGGTCATGCTCGGCTACTCCGACTCCTCCAAGTTCGGCGGCATCACCACCTCCCAGTGGGAGATCCACCGCGCCCAGCGCCGGCTGCGCGACGTCGCCCACCGCTACGGCATCCGGCTGCGCCTCTTCCACGGCCGCGGCGGCACCGTCGGCCGCGGCGGCGGCCCCTCGCACGAGGCCATCCTGGCCCAGCCCTGGGGCACCCTGGAGGGCGAGATCAAGGTCACCGAGCAGGGCGAGGTCATCTCCGACAAGTACCTGCTGCCCTCGCTGGCCCGGGAGAACCTCGAACTGACCATCTCCGCCACCCTCTCCGCCTCCGCGCTGCACACCGCGCCGCGCCAGGCCCCCGAGGAGCTGGCCCGCTGGGACGCCGCGATGGACCGGGTCTCCGAGGCCGCCCACACCGCCTACCGCGGCCTGGTCGACCAGGAGGACCTGCCGAAGTACTTCTTCGCCGCCACCCCCGTCGACCAGCTGGCCTCGCTGCACCTGGGCTCCCGCCCCTCCCGCCGCCCCGACTCGGGCGCCGGGCTGGACGGCCTGCGGGCCATCCCGTGGGTGTTCGGCTGGACCCAGTCCCGCCAGATCGTCCCCGGCTGGTACGGCGTCGGCTCCGGCCTCGCCGCCGCCCGCGCGGCCGGCCTCGGCGACGTGCTGGACGAGATGTACGGCCAGTGGCACTTCTTCCGCAACTTCCTGTCCAACGTCGCCATGACGCTGGCCAAGACCGACCTGCGGATCGCCCGCCACTACGTCGAGCAGCTCGTCCCCGCCGACCTGCGCCACATCTTCGACCAGATCGTCACCGAGCACGAGCTCACCCTGCGCGAGGTGCTGCGGCTCACCGGCGAGAGCGAACTGCTGGAGCACAACCCGGTGCTGAAGCAGACCTTCACCGTCCGCGACGCCTACCTCGACCCGATCTCCTACCTGCAGGTCGCCCTGCTGCGCCGCCAGCGCGAGGAGGTCGCCACCGGCCGCCCGGAGGACCCGCTGCGCGCCCGCGCCCTCCTGCTGACCGTCAACGGCATCGCCGCCGGCCTGCGCAACACCGGCTGACCGGCCGCCCCAGGGCCCCGCGGCACCCCCACTTCGGGGGCACCGCGGGGCCCTTCGCCTCTCCCCCGCCGACCGGCCACCGGCTGCCGACGGCCCGCCGGACAACGCCGAAGGGGCCGGTGCCCGGTTGCCCGGACCCGGCCCCTTCGGACCTCGTCACTCCCCCAGATCGCCCGCGCGCCGACGCCGCACCCACAGCGCGGCTCCGCCGGCCGCCACGACCAGGCCGCCGCCGACGGCCAGCAGGCCCGCGTCACCGCCGACCGAGCCGCCGAGCACCGGCCCCAACTGGGCCGCCGCCGGATCCGGGGACACCAGACCCGGATCGGGCTCCGCCACCGAATCGGCGTGCGCCATCCCGGCACCCGCACCTGACAACAGCACTCCGGCCGCCCCCAGCACGCCGGCCGTGCCGACCCGCCGTCCGAGCTGCCTCAGCCGTACCACCCGGATCCGCCGCAGGCGCCGGACCGGCCGCAAACTCCGCATCGAGAACTCCCCAGGACCCGTTCGCGTACTGGCCCGACGCTATCGGATCCCGCACAGGGTTCTCACACCTATTCAGGTTTGGGCGGCCAAGCGTTGTACGACTGTTGCGTACCCGCTCGATGAACTGACGCCAGGTCAGGCCATCAGGAGTTGTACGTCCCCTGCGCCCGCTCCAGACCCTCCGACAGGAGTGCCTCCACGGCGTCGGCGGAGCGATCCACGAACCACTCCAGCTCCTTGCGCTCGGTGGCGGAGAAGTCCTTCAGCACGAAGTCCGCGACCTCCATCCGGCCCGGGGGGCGGCCGATCCCGCAGCGCACCCGGTAGTACTCCGGGCCCAGCGACTTGGTGATCGACTTCAGCCCGTTGTGGCCGTTGTCCCCGCCGCCGAGCTTCAGCCGCAGCGCCGCGTAGTCGATGTCCAGCTCGTCGTGGACGGCCACCAGCGCCGAGGCCGGCGCCTTGTAGAAGTCCCGCAGGGCCGTCACCGGCCCGCCCGAGAGGTTCATGAAGGACATCGGCTTCGCCAGCACCACCCGCCGGCCCGCGAGCCGTCCCTCGGCCACCTGGGCCCGGCTCTTGTGCGCCTTGAACTTCGCACCCATCCGCTGCGCCAGCAGATCGGCCACCATGAACCCGATGTTGTGCCGGTTCCGGGCGTACTGCTCACCCGGGTTGCCGAGCCCGACCACCAGCCAGGGGCCCTCGTACGCGTCCTCGCTCATCCCACCGCTCCTCGCACTCACGCTCGTCGCCATCATCTCGAACACACCGCGCCGGGACCTGTCGGGCCCCGGACAGACCGCTGCCCCGGCCGCTCCAGTACGGAGCGACCGGGGCAGCGGTCTCAAGCAGATACCTCAGGCAGAGCGCGGGGCTCAGGCCTCGGCGCCGGCCTCGGCCTCGGCGGCCTCGGCGTCGGCGTCGGCCTGCGAGGCCTGGGCGCCGATGACCTGCAGCACGACGGTGTCGGCCTCGACGGCCAGCGAGGTGCCCTTGGGCAGCGCGATGTCACCGGCGGTGATCGAGGCACCGGCCTCCAGGCCCTCGACCGAGACGGTCACGGACTCGGGCAGGTGGGTGGCCTCGGCCTCGATCGGGAGGGCGTTGAGGACGTGCTCCAGCAGGTTGCCGCCGGGGGCCAGCTCGCCCTCGGTGAGCACCGGGATCTCGACGGTGACCTTCTCGCCGCGCTTCACGAGCAGCAGGTCGACGTGCTCGATGGTGCGCTTGATGGCCTGGCGCTGGATCGCCTTCGGCAGGACGTACTCGTCCTTGCCCTCGATCGGAACGACCAGCAGGGCGTTCGGGGTCTTGAGGGCCATCATCAGGTCGTGGCCCGGCAGGTTCAGGTGAACCGGGGCGTGGCCGTGGCCGTAGACGACACCGGGGACCAGGCCGGCACGACGGGCACGACGGGCGGCACCCTTGCCGAACTCGGAACGGGTCTCAGCGGCGATGCGGATCTCGGACACGACTGCACTCCTCGTGAAAACTGGCGCGGGGGTGCAGGCAACGCGAAAACCGCCGGGACCACACCCACAAGAACGTTCGGGGGTCACTCGGCGGCGCACGACCTCTGCCGGCAGTGGACAAATCCGGCACCGGCAGCGCGTCGATCACGGAGCGGGTACCCGTCGAGCAGGCACACGGCATCCCTCGCCGAGCATTTTCACGAGTCTAACCGCACCGGTGGCCTCCCGTGAAATCGGCGGCGGGCCCCGGGCCCGGGGGGCCCGGGG
>NZ_JBHVUV010000066.1:0-15756 GCF_042883905.1 Kitasatospora sp. NPDC058170 | reverse complement strand
GTGCCGGTGAGGGTTTTGAGGGTGCGGGAGCGGAGGGTGACGATGCGGGCGGCGTCGTCGAGGGTGAGGGCTCCGGCGATGTGGGCGGCGGCGATTTCGCCTTGGGAGTGGCCGATGACGGCGTCGGGTTCGATGCCGTAGGTGCGCCAGGTCTGGGCGAGGGCGACCATGGTGGCGAAGAGGGCGGGTTGGACGGTGTCGACGTGGTGGAGCCAGGTGTCGTCGGTGCCGGTGAGGGTGGCGACGAGGTCCCAGCCGGTGTGGGGGTCCAGGGCCCGGGCGCAGGTGTCCAGGTGGGTGCGGAAGACGGGTGAGTCGCGGTAGAGGTCACGGCCCATCCCGGCCCACTGGGAACCCTGGCCGGGGAAGACGAACACCGTCCGTCCACCGCCCTCCGGGGCCGTACCGGTCACCAGGCCGGGAGCCTCCTCACCACGGGCCAGAGCCGCCAGACCCGTTAGGAGTTCCTCGCGCTGTGAGCCGACCACCACCGCCCGACGATCGAACAGCGTCCGGCTGTTGACGAGTGCGGCGGCGACCTGTCCGGCACCGGCCTCGGGCCGGGTGAGCAGGGCCTTGTGCAGTCGGGCGGCCTGGTCGCTCAGGGCCTCGGGCGTGGTGGCGGAGACCACCCACGCGGTCGGGCCCTCGACCTCGACGGCCTCGGCCGTCGCTTCGGTCGCGGGCTGCTCCAGGATGACGTGGGCGTTGGTGCCGCTGACGCCGAAGGCGGAGACGGCCGCCCGGCGCGGACGCTCGGCCTCCGGCCAGGCGCGCTCCTCGGTGAGCAGCCGGACCGCGCCGACCGTCCAGTCGACGTGGTGGGTGGGCTCCTCCACGTGCAGCGTCCTGGGCAGCACGCCGTGCTGCATCGCCATGACCATCTTGATCACGCCGCCGACTCCGGCCGCCGCCTGGGTGTGGCCGATGTTGGACTTCAACGAGCCCAGCCAGAGCGGCTCTTCGCGGTCCTGGCCGTAGGTGGCGAGCAGCGCGTTGGCCTCGATCGGGTCACCCAGTGAGGTGCCGGTGCCGTGCGCCTCGACGGCGTCCACGTCGGCCGGGGTGAGGCCGGCCCGGTCGAGGGCCTGGCGGATCACCCGCTCCTGGGCCGGGCCGTTGGGGGCGGTGAGACCGTTGCTCGCGCCGTCCTGGTTGATCGCGGTGCCGCGGACGACCGCCAGGACCTGGTGGCCGTTGCGGCGGGCGTCCGAGAGCCGTTCGAGCAGGACCAGGCCGACGCCCTCGGCCCAGCCGGTGCCGTCCGCGGAGGAGGAGAACGCCTTGCAGCGGCCGTCCGCCGCGAGGGCGCGCTGGCGGCTGAACTCCACGAAGCCGCTGGGGGTGGCCATCACGGTCACACCGCCGGCGAGGGCGAGCGTGCACTCGCCCTGCTGGAGGGCCTGCGCGGCCATGTGCATCGCGACCAGCGAGGAGGAGCAGGCGGTGTCGACGGTGACCGCCGGGCCCTCCAGCCCGAGCGTGTAGGAGATCCGGCCGGAGGCCACGCTGCCGGTGCCGTTGATGCCGATCTGGCCCTCGAACTCCTCGGGCATGTGGCTCAGGAAACGGCCGGCGTAGTCCTGGTACATCACGCCCGCGTACACGCCGGTTCGGCTGCCGCGGACGGTGGTCGGGTCGATGCCGGCCCGCTCGAAGGCCTCCCAGGAGGTCTCCAGCAGCAGGCGCTGCTGCGGGTCCATGGTGAGGGCCTCGCGCGGCGAGATGCCGAAGAAGGCGGGGTCGAACTCGGCGGCTCCGTGCAGGAATCCGCCCTCGCGGGCGTAGCTGGTGCCCGGGTGGTCCGGGTCCGGGTGGTAGAGGCCCTCCAAGTCCCAGCCGCGGTCCGTCGGGAAGGTGCTGATGCCGTCCCGGCCCTCGGTGACCAGCTGCCACAGGTCCTCCGGGGAGGCGACCCCGCCGGGGAAGCGGCAGGCCATGCCGACGATCGCGATCGGGTCGTCGATGGTCGCGGCGGGAGCGGAGGTGTCCACCGTCTTTGCGCCGCCGGAGATCTGACGTTCGATCAGTTCGGCGATGGCGAGCGGGGAGGGGTGGTCGAAGACGAGGGTGGTGGCGAGGGCGAGGCCGGTGGCCTTGGTGAGGCGGTTGCGCAGCTCGACCGCCATCAGGGAGTCGAACCCGAGCTCCCGGAAAGGCCGTTGGGCGCTGATGGCGCTGTTGTCGGTCTGGCCGATGACGGCGGCGACCTGGGTGGTGACCAGGTCGACCAGGGCCTGGGTGCGGTCGCGGCCGGTGAGCGCGGCGAGCCGCTGGGCCAGACCGGCCTCCACGCCGGCCCGGGCGGTGGCGCGGTGGACGCCCGCCAGGCCGCGCAGCAGGTGCGGAACGGTGCCCGAGGCCGCCTGCGAGCGGAGGGCGACCGGATCGAGCTTGGCCAGCACCGTCAGCGGGTGGTCGGTGGCGAGGGCGGTGTCGAAGAGGTCGAGGCCTTGGTCGGCGGTGAGGGCGTGGACGCCGCTGCGGGCCAGGCGGGTGAGGTCGGTTTCGGTGAGTTCGCCGGTCATGGCGCCGGTTTGGGCCCAGAGGCCCCAGGCGAGGGAGTGGGCGGGCAGGCCGGTTGCCCGGCGGTGGGCGGCGAGGGTGTCGAGGAAGGTGTTGGCGGCGGCGTAGTTGGCCTGGCCGGCGTTGCCGAGGACGCCGGCGAGGGAGGAGTAGAGGACGAATGCGGTCAGGGGGAGGTCGCGGGTGAGTTCGTGGAGGTTCCAGGCGGCGTCGACCTTGGGCCGCAGGACGGTGTCGAGGCGCTCGGGGGTGAGGGTGGGGAGGATGCCGTCGTCGAGGACGCCGGCGGTGTGGACGACGGCGGTGAGGGGGTGCTCGGCCGGTACCTGGGCGATCACGTGGGCGAGGGCGTCGCGGTCGGCGGTGTCGCAGGCGGCGATGGTGGTGCGGGCGCCGAGTCCGGTGAGTTCGGCGGTGAGTTCGGTGGCGCCGGTGGCGTCCGGTCCGCTGCGGCTGACCAGCAGGAGGTGGCGCACGCCGTGGGTGGTGACCAGGTGGCGGGCCAGCAGGGCGCCCAGGCCGCCGGTGCCACCGGTGATCAGCACCGTGCCCTCGGGGTCCCAGGGCGCGGTGGCAGGCTCGCCCGCGGGGGCGCTGCGGACCAGGCGCGGGGTGAGGAACACACCGTCGCGCAGGGCGCTCTCCTGCTCCGGGGAGGCCGCGGCGGCGGTGACGAGCTGCTCGGAGGCGGGGGTGGCGTCGGTGTCGAGGAGGGCGAAACGGCCCGGGTTCTCACTGATCGCGGACCGGACCAGACCCCACACCGCGGACTGGACCAGATCCAGCTCCGCGTCCTGCACCCCGGTACCACTACCGGTCGGGACGGCGTTGCGGGTGACCACGACCAGCCGGGAGTCCTGCACCCGCTCGTCCGCCAGATGCGCCTGCAGCGCGGCCAGCACCTCACCCGCCACCACCCGCACCCGCCCGGCCAGCGAACCCCGCCCGCCGTCACCGGCCACGAACAGCACCGGCTCAACAGCCGACGCCGCCGGCGCCGCCGGGACAGGCAGGGCCGTCCACCGGACATGGTGGACATCCGAGGACCGGACCGCAGCCAACTGCGCCGGATCCAACGGCCGCACACTCAGCGAACCCACCGTGGCCACCGGCACACCCGCACCGTCCGCCACCCGCAGCGACAACCCGTCCCCACCCGACAACGCGAGATGCACCCGCGCCGCCGTCGTCCCCGAGGCATGCACCGCCACCCCCGACCAGGCGAACGGCAACCGCACCCCCTCACCCTCCACCGCCGCCAGATGCAGGCACGCATCCAACAACGCCGGATGCAGCGTGAACCCGCCACCCTGCTCCTCCACGGGAAGCCGCACCTCGGCGAACAGGTCATCCCCCCGCCGCCACGCCGCACCCAGCCCGCGGAACACCGGACCGTACTGCAGCCCCAACCCCGCCAACCGCTCGTACACCCCGTCCACCGCCACCGGCACAGCACCCGCCGGAGGCCACACCTCCAACCCCTCACCCGCCACCACCACACCGCTCAGGAAACCCTCCGCATGCAGCGTCCAGGCCTCCCCATCACCCTCCTCCGGACGCGAATGGACCGTGACGGGACGCCGCTCGCCCCCCTCGGCAGCGCCGACGGTGACCTGCAACCGCACCGCCTGACCCTCCACCAGCACCAACGGCGCATGCAGCACCAACTCATCGAGCGTGCTCAGCCCGACCTCGTCACCCGCCCGAACAGCAAGCTCCACAAACGCCGACCCCGGCAGGATCACCGTCCCCGCCACCGCATGATCCGCCAACCACCCCTGCACACCCAACGACAAACGACCCGTCAGCACAGTCGTCTCACCGTCCGCCAGCCTGGCGACCGCACCCAGCAACGGGTGGTCGATCGAACCCAGACCCGCCGTCGTCACATCACCACGCGCAGAAGGCGATTCCAGCCAGTAGTGCCGACGCTGGAAGGCGTACGTCGGAAGCTCGACGTGCCGGGCCGGCCGGGCCGGCAGGACGGAGGACCAGTCGACGGCCACCCCGCGGGTCAGCAGACCGCCGACCGCCGCGAGCAGGGCGGTGGCCTCGTCCCGGTCCCGCCGCAGCGTGGCCAGGACCGCGGGGGCCTGGGCCTCGTCGGCCTGGGTCTGATCGGCCTGGGTCTCGTCGGCCAGGGTCTCCTGGGCCATCGCGGTCAGCACGGCGTCCGGGCCGACCTCGACGAAGGCGGTCACGCCGAGCGCCCGCAGCGCGGCGACGCCGTCCGCGAACCGCACGGCGCCGCGGACGTGCCGCACCCAGTACTCGGGGTCGGTCAGCTCGCCGGGGCCGGCCACCGCGCCGGTCAGGTCGGAGACCACCGGCAGCACCGGCTCGGCGTACGCGACGGACCGGGCGACCTGGCGGAACTCGTCCAGCATCGGGTCCATCAGCGGCGAGTGGAAGGCGTGCGAGACCCGCAGCCGCTTGGTCCGGTGCCCGGCTTCGGCCAGCGCGGCGGCGATCGCCGTCACCGCCTCCTCGGCACCCGAAAGGACCACCGAGGTGGGCCCGTTGACGGCCGCGACGGCGACCTCGCCGGTGTTCCCGCCGATCGCCCGCAGCACCACGTCCTCGGGCGCCTGGACGGCGACCATCGCGCCGCCGGCCGGCAGGGCCTGCATCAGCCGCCCGCGGGCCGCCACCAGCCGGGCCGCGTCCGCGAGGTCGAACACGCCCGCCACGTGCGCCGCCGCCAGCTCGCCGACCGAGTGGCCGAGCAGGTGGTCCGGGCGGGCGCCGAAGGACTCCAGCAGGCGGTAGAGCGCCACCTCGACCGCGAACAGCGCGGGCTGGGTGTACTCCGTCCGGTCCAACTCCTCGGACTCGAAGCACAGTTCACGCAGCGAGCGGCCGAGGTGCGGGTCGAGCTCCGCGCAGACGGCGTCGAAGGCCGCCGCGAACACCGGGAAGCGCTCGTACAACTCCCGTCCCATACCGGCCCGCTGGGCACCCTGACCGGTGAACATCACCGCCCACGGGCCGGGCGTCACCTCGCCGGAGACCACCCCGGGCGCGGTGCCGCCGTCGGCCAGCGCGGCCAGGCCGGCCAGCAGCCGCTCCGGGCCGTCGCCGGCCACCACCGCGCGGTGGTCGAACAGGGTGCGCTCGCTCAGCAGCGCCGCGCCGATCTCGGCGGGGTCGAACTCCGGCTCGTCGGCCAGGGCCTCCCGCAGCCGGGCGGCCTGGCCGCGCAGGGCCTCGGCGGTCCGGGCGGAGAGCACCCACGGCACGGCGCCGTCGGTGGCCGGGGCCGGACCGGCCTGCGTGGTCGGGGTGCTCGCGGTCGCGGTGCTCGCGGTGCCCTCGGCGTCGTCGGCGGCCCCGGGGTTCTCGGCGGGCTCGGCGGGCAGCTCGGCCGGCGCCTGCTCGACGATGACGTGCGCGTTGGTGCCGCTGATCCCCATCGAGGCCACGCCCGCCCGGCGCGGACGGTCGCCCGCGGGCCACTCCCGCCGCTCGGTGAGCAGCTGGACGGTGCCCGTGGACCAGTCGACGTGCCGGGTCGGCTCATCGATGTGCAGGGACTTCGGCAGCACACCGTGCCGCATCGCCATGACCATCTTGATCACGCCCGCCACACCGGCGGCGGCCTGGGTGTGGCCGATGTTGGACTTCACCGAGCCGAGCCAGAGCGGCCGGTCCGCATCCCGCCCGCGCCCGTACGTGGCGATCAGGGCGTTGGCCTCGATCGGGTCGCCGAGCGAGGTGCCGGTGCCGTGCGCCTCGACGACGTCCACCTCCGAGGGCGCCAGCCGGGCCGAGGCGAGGGCGTCCTGGATCACCCGCTCCTGCGAGGGGCCGTTGGGGGCGGTCAGGCCGTTGCTGGCGCCGTCCTGGTTGACCGCCGAGCCGCTCAGCACGGCGAGCACCGGGTGGCCGTTGCGGCGGGCGTCGGAGAGCCGCTCCAGCAGCAGCATGCCGACGCCTTCGGCCCAGCCGGCGCCGTCCGCCCCGGCGGCGAACGCCTTGCAGCGGCCGTCCACGGAGAGCGCGCGCAGCCGGCTGAACTCGATGAACAGGCTCGGGGTGGCCATCACCGTGACACCGCCGGCCAGCGCGAGCGTGCACTCGCCCTGCCGCAGCGCCTGGGCGGCCATGTGCACCGCGACCAGGGAGGAGGAGCAGGCGGTGTCCACGGCGACCGCCGGGCCCTCCAGCCCGAGCGTGTAGGAGACCCGGCCGGAGGCCACGCTGCCGGCGGCGCCGGTGAGCAGGTAGCCGTCGAACTCCTCGGGGGCGTTCTGCAGGAAGCGCCCGGCGTGGTCCTGGTACATCACACCGGCGAACACACCGGTCCGGCTGCCGCGGACCGAGGTCGGGTCGATGCCGGCCCGCTCGAAGGCCTCCCAGGAGGTCTCCAGCAGCAGCCGCTGCTGCGGGTCCATCGCGACCGCCTCGCGCGGCGAGATCTCGAAGAAGTCCGGGTCGAAGTCGGCGGCGTCGTAAAGGAATCCACCGCGCTTGGTGTAGGACTTGCCGGGCGCGCCGGGCTCGGGGTCGTACAGCTCGTCGAGGTCCCAGCCGCGGTCGGTCGGGAAGCCGTCGACGGCGTCCCGCTCGTCCATCAGGAGCTGCCAGAGCTCCTCGGGCGAGGTGACCCCGCCGGGGAAGCGGCAGCCCATGCCGACGATCGCGATCGGCTCGTGCTCGCGGTCCTCCATGTCGCGGAGCTGACGCCGTGCCTTCCGGAGGTCGGCGGTCGTCCGCTTCAGGTAATCGCGGAGCTTGTCCTCGTTCGACGTCACGGCGTTCAGCCCTTCAACAATCACGCGCGGTGGGAAAGCCTTGAAAGAAACGCAGGGAAAAAGACGGGGAGCTCAGGGAGCCCGAACGGCTCGGAGCGACCCGGGAAAGCCCGACGTCCCTGCCGGCGCCCGGGTGGGGCCGACAGGGCCGGTGGCGGGGCCGTCGGTCAGCGGTGGCTCTCGAAGACCTTGACCAGGATCTCGGCGTCGGTCGGGTCGAGGGTGAGGTGGAACACCGAGTCCAGCAGCTCCGGCAGTTCCTCGACCGTCACCTGGCGGACCTCGATCGCGCCGTCCGGCTGGATCCGGGAGAGCGAGTTGTTGGTCAGGGTCCAGCGGACGTGGTCCTCGGTGCGCTGAACGACCATCGACCCGGCCAGCACCGAGCCGGAGCCGGCCCCGGCGTAGTGCTGCATCATGTCGAAGTCGATCGGGTAGCGCGGCTCCATCCGGAAGGCGTACAGGTCGAACCAGCCGTCCCCGTGCAGGGAGCGCAGCACCCAGGTGTCGTCCTCCTCCAGTTCGAGCCCGAAGGTCCAGCCGCCCTGCTGCACCTCGGAGCCGTCGCAGATCAGGATCGGCTCCAGCATGCCCTCGCCGCCGAAGCCGACGTCGGTGAGCCACTCCTCGCCGTCCAGCGCGACGGTCACGAAGCCGTGGGTGACGGCCCGGAGGACCTTGGCGCCCAGCCGGATCCGGGCGCCGCGCGCGGTCACGTCGAAGCCGATCGCCTCCAGCGCGGCGGCGAACAGGACCGACTGGTCGTAGCAGCAGCCGCCGCGCCGGCCGCCGACCATCCGGTTCTGGATGCTCTCGATGTCCAGCGGCAGGCCCCGCCCGAGGACCATCTCCAGGTACTCGAACGGGAAGGCGGCGGTGTGGGCGCGCTGGAGCGCCCGCAGGGTGTCCAGGGTCGGGGTGAGCCCCGGCTCCAGGCCGACGCGCGCCAGGTACGCGTCGAGATCGAACGCCGGCCCGCCCCAGGTGGCTTCAGCCATGTCCTCGTCCTTCTCTCTGTTTCTTCCGCGCGCTCGCGCGGGCTCTTCGGGGTCTGTGGGGTCTGCGGTGCCGCGGTCCGGCCCGGGAGGGTCAGCCGTCGGCCAGCAGCGGGCCGAGCAGGTCGGCGATGATCCGGGGCCCGTCCGCCGTCAGCACGGACTCGGCGTGGAACTGCATCGAGCAGAAGCCGGGGCCGCGCAGGGCGTGGATCTCCCCGGTGGCCGGGTCGCGGCTGATCTCCACCTCGCCCGTCCGCGCCGCGAGGGCCGGCAGCGGCGCCCGGTCCTCGTCGCTGCGGGCGGCGAAGGTGTTGTAGAAGCCGACCAGCTCGTCCCGGCCGAACAGCGGGATCCGCTTCTGCACCCCCTGGTTGGGGACCTCCCGGGGTGCCAGCCGGAAGCCGAGCGCGTCGCTGAGGACCTGGTGGCTGAGGCAGACCGCCATGAACGGCGTGCCGTCGTCCAGCAGCGTGCGCACGGCCGACCGCAGGTAGGCGATCTTCGGGTGGTCCGCGGCCCGCGGGTCGCCCGGCCCGGGACCGAGGACGACCAGGTCGTACCCGGTCAGCTCGGTGCCCGGATCGTCGAAGCGGCGCACCTCGACGTCCAGGCCCAGGGCCGAGAGCTGCAGCGCGAGCATCGCCGTGAAGGTGTCCTCGGCGTCGACCACCAGCGCGCGCCGGCCGGCCGGCCCGGGCAGCGGCTGCGCGCGGTCCTCGAACTTGTCCGTCCAGAAGGAGGACAGGGTCTGGTTGCGGCTCTCCAGGGCCCGCAGGACCTGCGGGTGGGCGGCCAGGCCGGGCGCCGCGCCGCCGCCGGACCGCCCGGGCGCGTTCAGCATGGCCGCCAGCACGCCGGCGGCCTTGGCGCTGGTCTCGGCGACCTCCGACGCCGGGTCCGAGTGCCGGACCAGTGTCGCGCCGACCGGGACGCGGACGTGGCCCGCACGGTCGATCTCGGCCGTCCTGATCAGGATCGCCGAGTCGAGGGTCGGCCCGTCGGCGTCCCGCCCGAGCAGGGCCACCACGCCGCTGTAGTAGCCGCGCCCGGCCGGCTCGTACGTGCTGATCACGCCGCAGGCGCTCTCCAGCGGGCTGCCGGTGACCGTCGGGGCGAACAGCGACTCGCGCAGGATGTCCCGGACGTCCCGGTCGGTGGTGCCCTCGATGAAGTACTCGGTGTGGGCGAGGTGGGCCATCTCGCGCAGCTGCGGGCCCAGCAGGCGGCCGCCGCGCTCGCAGATCCGCGCCATCATCTTGAGCTCTTCGTCCACCACCATGTAGAGCTCGTCCGCCTCCTTGGCGTCGGCCAGGAAGGCGGCCAGCCCGTCCAGCGTCGGCCCGGAGACCGGGTACCGGTAGGTGCCGCTGATCGGGTTCATCACGGCGGTGCCGCCGCTCAGGCTGAGGTGCCGCTCGGGCGTCGCCCCGACGAAGGTCCGCTCCCCGGTGTGGACCAGGAAGGTCCAGTACGCGCCCGACTCCAGCTCCAGCAGCCGGCGGAAGACGGTCAGCGCGGCGGCGGGCGTGTAGTCGGCGATCTCGGTGAGGAACGAGCGCTTGATGACGAAGTTGGCGCCCTCGCCGCGGCCGATCTCGTTGCCGATGATCTCCCGCACGATCCGCGCGTACGCGTCGTCGTCGACGTCGAAGGCCCCCGGGGCCACCTGGAGCGGCAGGTCGGCGATCCGGGCCAGGGCCTCCTCCACCGGGACGGCGGTGTGCGTGTCGACCACCATCGACAGCAGCGGCGCGCCGTCGTCCACCACGGCGAAGCCCCGCTCGGCGATCTGCCGGAAGGGCAGCAGGACGAGCGTGTCGTACCGGGCCCGGCCGGTGGCCGTCGCCGGACCGACCGGGACCTCCGCCAGCGAGCCGGTCGGCACCGGGCGGCCGAGCAGCAGGTCGAGCTGGTGCCGGCCGCTCGCCTCCGGGCGGTGCAGCAGGGCGAAGGGCGGGGGATCGGCGACCAGGACGGCGTCCAGCGCGGAGTCCCCGTACGGGGTCGTCATGTCGCGTCCTTTCGGGGCAGCCGGGACTGCCGGGGCTGCCAGGGCTGCCGGGACAGTCGGGACTGCCGGGGCTTCGCGGCGGGATGGCGGAGCGGCGTCAACGGACCGCGACCGCCGCGGCCCGGGCGCCGACGGGCGCGTCGAGGCCGGCCAGGACGTCCTCGGTGGTCACCGCCATCGCGCAGCGCTGCGCGGCGTACTCGACGCACATCCGGTGCTGCGCCTCGCCGAAGTCGGCCACCGAGTCGACCACCAGGAACGGCTGGATGTCGTGCGCGAACGCCTCGAACGCGGTCATCAGAATGCCGAGGTGTGCGTACACCCCGCAGATGATGAGCTGGTCCCGGCCGAGCGCGCGCATGGTCTGCAGCAGATCGGTGTTGTGGAAAGCGCTGTAACGCCATTTGGTGAACACGTGGTCGCCGGCCTCGGGGGCCAGTTCGTCGATGATTCCGCGCTGCTCGGGATCGGCGGTCATCCCCGGTCCCCAGAAATCGACCAGCAGGCCGCGCTCCTCCTCGGTCATGCTTCCCGGCTGCGCGGTGTAGGCGACCGGAATGCCGAGGCGGGAGCATTTCTGCCGGATGAGCACGCTGTTCTGGACCAGTTCGACCAGCGGCGACTGACCCGCAGGAAAGGACTGCAGGAAGTACTTCTGCATGTCGTGGACCAGCAGCACAGCGCGCTGCGGATCCACCGACCACTGTGCGACGTTCTCCGGAAGGCCACCGCGCTCCGGCATGCGGTACGGTGCGATCTTCGGAATTCCCATGATGTGAAACCCTTTCGGCCGCCGTCGGTCCGGCGGGCGATCATTGCCCCAGCGTCGCGCCACCGTCGACGGTCAGGGTCTGCATGGTGATGTGCGCGGCCTTCTCCGAAAGGAGGAAGAGCACCGCGTCGGCAATGTGGCGGGTCTCGGCGATCCGGCCGAGCGGAATGCCGGTCTTGTAGGTGTCCGGCGAACCGGCGATGGTGGCCTCGGCCGACCCCTGCGCACCCCAGAGCGCGGTGAGCATCCCGGTGTGGGTGGAGCCCGGAGCGACCACGTTGCAGCGGATCCCGTGCCGGGCCACCTCCAGCCCGAGGCTCTTGGTGAACATCGCGGCCGCGGCCTTCGAGGCGCAGTACGCCGACATCCCGGCGCGCGGGGTGTGGGCGGCGTTCGAGGCGATCGTGACCACCGCGCCCGAGCGGCGGGCCGTCATCCGGTTGACCACGGCCTGCGAGACCACGAAGGTGCCGGTGGCGTTCACCGCGAAGGTCGCCGCCCAGTCCTCCTCGGTCAACTCGGCGGCGTCGCCCGGGCGCAGCACGCCGGCGCAGTTGACCAGGTAGTCGATGCCGCCCAGCCGCTCCTCGATGTCGGCGACCGCCCGCCCGACACTGCGGGCGTCCGCGATGTCCAGGGCGTAGGGGACGCCGAGCGCGTCCTCCTTGCGCAGTTCGGCCTCCACCGCGGCGAGGCCGTTCTCGTCCCGGTCGAGCAGGGCGACGGCGACACCCTGGGCGGCCAGGGCGTGTGCGATCTCCCGTCCGATGCCGCCGGCCGCGCCGGTGACCAGTGCGACGCCACGGTGCGTGCCGAATTCGTCCATCGGATCCTCACAAGTTCCGGGTGTTTTTCCGGGGGTGTGCACAAATGCCCGATCGCCGTTGCCTCCGGCGGCAGCCGTGGCGGCGATCGCGCCGGCACGGCCGCCCGACGGTGCCGAGGCGGGCAGTTCGGCCCGCTGGCCCAGTTCCATCAGGGCCAGGGCGAGCGACGTGCCCGTACTGCCGAGCGCCGCCTGGTACTCGGCCAGGGCGGCGTTCTCCCAGGCGAGATCCACCTGGCGGACGCCGGCTTCGCGGCGCATCGTGCGCAGTCGTGCGACGGCTTCGGTGCGCCGGCGGACGACTGCTATCAAACCTTGGTCGAGCTCGATGATGTGTTGTTTCTGTTCATCGATGCTTCGGACGCCCATGTCGGTACCCGATCCTCGCGGTGAACAGCCTTAGGAGGACTTTCATCCTTCCCGGCCGCGGGGCCTTCCAGGTAGCCCCTACCACCCCCTAGGCGGCGGGCCTGGCGGGTTCTCGCAGCCGACCCCTAGCGCGGCGCCGGGCCGAGTGACGGGGGCCACATTCCCGGGCCGCATTCCGTCCGAATGGTGGTCAGATTAGGGGCAGGGGTGGGGCGGTAGGGGATGGGAACGCCCGGTGACCCGGGGGTAGCGTTTCGCGGGATTGTCGGTATTGGTTTCCGATTTGCCCGCGGCCATCTCTTCGCGGGGAATTTTCGAGCTGTGCGAGCTGCGTGAGCCGCGCGCGCGGTCCAACTGTTTGAGCTGGGGGACTGGCGATGTCGAACAACGAGAGCGGTCTGCGGGAGTACCTCCGCCGGGCGACGGCGGAGCTGCGGGACGTCAACCGCCGGGTGCGGGAGATGGAGGAGCGGCAGCAGGAGCCGATCGCGATCGTGGGCATGGCCTGCCGGTTCCCGGGCGGGGTGGCCTCGCCGGAGGAGCTGTGGCGGCTGGTCGCCGACGGGCGCGAGGGGATCTCCTCCTTCCCGCTGGACCGCGGCTGGGACCTCGACGGCCTGTTCGACGACGACCCGGACCGCCCGGGGACGTCGTACTGCCGGGAGGCCGGCTTCCTGCACGACGCGGGGCTGTTCGACGCCGGGTTCTTCGGGATCTCGCCGCGTGAGGCGCTGGCGATCGACCCCCAGCAGCGGCTGCTGCTGGAGACCTCCTGGGAGGCGGTCGAGCGCGCCGGGGTCGACCCGCGCTCGCTGCGCGGCTCGCGGACCGGCGTGTTCGCGGGGGTGATGTACCACGACTACCAGCCGCCACTGCCCGCCGTTCCGGTGGAGTTGGAGGGCATGGTCGCCACCGGCAGTGCGGGCAGCGTGGCCTCCGGCCGGGTCTCCTACACGCTCGGGCTGGAGGGCCCGGCGATCACCGTCGACACCGCCTGCTCCTCCTCGCTGGTCGCCATCCACCTGGCCGCTCAGGCGCTGCGGCAGGGCGAGTGCGACCTCGCGCTGGCCGGCGGCGTGACGGTGATGTCGACGCCCTCGACCTTCGTGGAGTTCAGCCGCCAGCGCGGCCTGGCCCGGGACGGGCGCTGCAAGTCCTTCTCCACCGACGCGGACGGCACGTCCTGGGCGGAGGGCGTCGGCATCCTGGTCCTGGAGCGGCTGTCGGTCGCGAAGGCCAACGGCCACCGGGTGCTGGCCGTGCTGCGCGGCTCGGCGGTCAACCAGGACGGCGCGAGCAACGGCCTGACCGCGCCGAACGGGCCGTCCCAGGAACGGGTGATCCGGCAGGCGCTGGCCCAGGCGGGGCTCACCACCGCCGACGTCGACGCGATCGAGGCGCACGGCACCGGCACGCCGCTGGGCGACCCGATCGAGGCCCGCGCGCTGCTCGCCACCTACGGCAAGGACCGCCAGGAACCGCTCTGGCTGGGCTCGTTGAAGTCCAACATCGGCCACGCCCAGGCGGCGGCCGGTGTCGGTGGCGTGATCAAGATGGTCATGGCGATGCAGCACGGCGTCCTGCCGAGGACCTTGAACGTCTCCGAGCCCACCCAGCACGTGGACTGGTCCTCCGGCGCGGTGCGCCTGCTGACCGAGGAGCAGGAGTGGCCGCAGGCGGAGGACCGCCCGCGCCGGGCGGGTGTCTCCTCCTTCGGGATCGGCGGCACCAACGCCCACGTGATCGTCGAGCAGGGCGCGGCCGACGAGGCCGTTGCCGAGACCTCCCCGGTCGCCGGGCCGACGCCGTGGCTGCTGTCCGCCGCGAGCACGGAGGCGCTGCGCGGACAGGCCGACCGACTGGCCGATCTCATCGAGTCCGGTGAGGAGTTGAGCCTCGGCGGGGTGGCTGCGGCGCTGCGGTCGCGGACGGCGTTCGAGCACCGGGCCGTGGTGCTCGGCGACGACGGCGAGGAGCTGCTCGACGGGTTGCTGGGGCTGGCCGAGGGCGACGCCGCGACCGGGGTCGCGCAGAGTGGGCTGAAGGTGGGTGCGCTGTTCACCGGTCAGGGTGCCCAGCGGGCCGGTATGGGCCGGGAGTTGTACGAGCGCTTCCCGGTCTTCGCGGAGGCCTTCGACGCGGCCTGCGCGGAGCTGGACCGGCACCTCGGCCGCTCGCTGCGCGAACTGTGCTTCGAGTCGGAGGAGTTGGACCGGACGGGCTACACCCAGCCCGCGCTGTTCGCCTTCGAGGTCGCCGCGTACCGCCTGCTGGAGTCCTTCGGCGTGCAGCCGAAGCTCCTGGTCGGCCACTCCATCGGCGAGTTGGCGGCGGCGCACGTGGCGGGTGTGTTCGGCCTCGCGGACGCGGCGCGGCTGGTGGCGGCCCGTGGGCGGCTGATGCAGGCGCTGCCGACCGGCGGCGCGATGATCGCCGTCCAGGCCACCGAGGCCGACGTCCTGCCGCTCCTCGCCGGGCACGAGGACAAGGCGTCGATCGCCGCCCTCAACGGGCCGAACGCCACGGTCATTTCGGGTGACGACGAGACCGTCACCGCGATCGCCGAGCGGCTCTCCGCGGACGGTCGCAAGACGCAGCGGCTGCGGGTCAGCCACGCCTTCCACTCGCCGCTGATGGATCCGATGCTGGCGGAGTTCCGCGAGATCGCCCGGCAGATCGCCTACGCCGAGCCGACCATTCCGGTGGTCTCGAACGTCACCGGTGCCCTGGCCGAGGCCGGGCAGCTGACCGACCCCGAGTACTGGGTGCGGCACGTCCGGGACGCGGTGCGCTTCACCGACGGCATCACCGCCGCCGTGGAGGCCGGGACGACGGCCTTCGTCGAGGTCGGCCCCGACGCCGTCCTCACCGCGATGACCCGGCAGAGCGTGTCCGGTGAGGGGCTGGTCGGCGCGGTGCCACTGGCCCGGAAGGGCCGCCCCGAGGTCCGGACCGCCGTGGAGGCCCTGGCCGGCCTCTGGACCAGGGGCGCCGACGTCGACTGGTCCTCGCTGCTGCCCGAGCAGGCCGCACCCGTGGACCTCCCCACCTACGCGTTCGACCACCAGCACTACTGGATCCAGACCCAGGCGCCCGGCGCCAACCTGGCCACCGCGGGTCTCGGCGCGGTGGAGCACCCGCTGCTGGGGGCCGTCACCGAACTGGCGACCGCGGACCAACTGGTCCTCTCCGGTCGGCTCTCGCTCGCCACCCACGCCTGGCTCGCCGACCACGCCGTACACGGCACGGTGATCCTGCCCGGCACCGCCTTCATCGAGTTGGCCCTTCAGGCGGCCCACCGTGCCGCCACCCCGCACCTGCACGAACTCACCCTCCAGGCACCGCTGCTGCTGCCCCGGGACGAGGGCGTCCAGCTGCAGGTGGTGGTGGGTGCGCCGGAGGATTCCGGGTTGCGGCCGGTCACCATCCACTCCCGTCCGGAGGACAGCGACCAGCCCTGGACCCTGCACGCCGAGGGCCTGCTGGCCCCGGCGGCCGCG
>NZ_JBHVUV010000065.1:0-16474 GCF_042883905.1 Kitasatospora sp. NPDC058170 | reverse complement strand
CAAGGCCGGCCTCACCAAGTAACACCCCCCACACCACCCCGCACCACCCCCGCACCACACGACAACGCCGCTGCACCCACCCGGAACCACACCGGGCCCGGGTACAGCGGCGTCGTGGCGTTTCCAGGGCAGTCCGCTACCCCGAGACCCGGGCGTCCGGGAGGCGCTCGCTCTTCACCAGGCAGTCGCGGAACTCGTACCAGGGCGCGGTGCCCGTCCAGCGCAGGAAGCCGGTGGCACCCGTGCCCGCGGACGCGTTGGCGAACCGGCAGCCGTCGTACAGCAGCTTGCCCGCCGTCGTGGCGGTGGCCGCCGTCACCTGGTGCGCGCCGAGCAGGGCGCAGTCCTGGTAGCGGATCATCGGTCCGCGCGAGGGGTTGACGGCGTCGAAGCGGTACACGTGGGGGACGGCAGTGTCGCCGGAGGCCCAGGGCTGGTAGGCGTTGGCCGTGTCGTCACAGGACACGAAGGTGATGGTCCCCTTGTACCAGGCGGAGTCGATCACCTTGTGGCCCGCGCCCCGCACCTCGAAGCGGATGCCCTGGGCGTAGAGGCGCATCAGCGAGTCGTTGCGCTGCGGGTTGGCACCCAGCTTGAAGAAGGTGCCGGTCGATTCGGGGTCGGTGAGGATGTACGACCCGCCGATGAAGTTCATCGAGCCGCCGCGCTCGTTGCGCACGAAGATGCCCGACTGGAACTCCACCTTGCAGTCGCGGAACCAGTAGTTGAGGAACTGGTCCTGCTGCTTCTCGGCGGGCTTCCCACCCATCACCAGGAACGCGTCGGCGTAGGAGCCGCTGATCTGGCAGTGGTCCCAGCCCATCTCGCTGTTCAGGTTGGACGTGACCGTCGGGCCGTCGAGGACGATGCCGGCCTTCCAGGTGCCGCGCCAGTCGACGTCGGTGTACCAGGTGTCCTGTACACCGAACGCCTTGGACGAGTAGGAGTAGTTGAACGTCGCGGTGGCGTCCCGGCTCTCGAAGGTCAGGCCGCTGATCCGGATGTTCTTGTAGCGGTCCATGTTCCGCCAGAGCACCGTGTCCCGAACCGTCGGGGCGTACACGATGCGGGAGACGCGCTTGCCGAAGCCGCTGATCGAGATGCCGTCGATGACGCTCTGCGTGCGGGTGTCGGTGTTCTGGGTGGCCGGCAGCAGGCTGTCGGGCTGGGTGAGCAGGTAGGTGCCCGGCGGGATCACGAGCACCTTCTTCAGGGTGACCCCGGTTTCGGGGGCTCCCCCGAGCACCTCGGCCACGGCGTCCCGGAAGGCGGTGTCGCTCGGCGTCACCCCGGTCGGGTCGGCGCCCTTGGCGACGACGTCGACCACGTACCCGCGGGGGTCGGCGGCCACCGCCACCGGCGCGGCGACGGCGCTGCGGCCCCCCAGCGCGAGGCCGCCGGCCAGGGCGCCCGCTCCGGTCAGCCCGGCGAGCAGGGTCCGCCGGCCCGGTCGGCGCGGCTCGTCGCCCCCGCCCCCGGGACCGCCCGCCTGCGCGGACGGTACGGGCTGCGCACCCTGCGTGGAATCCGTGGACATGGCCAACCCCCGTTGTGGAGCACCGCATCTGAGCCGTGGTCGATGACGTGATCACGGCCGAACGGCATGATCATCTGTCATGTCGCCGGTCGGCACAAGAGACCCGGCCCCGCGCTCCCCGGCTCGGCGCGCACACGCGCCGAGCCGAGGGTCGGGGCCGAGCCGGGGCCGGTCGGGCTCAGGACCCTACGGAACCGGCTGCGGCTGGGTGACGCAGTGGATGCCGCCGCCGCCGAGGCCGATGTAGTCGATGTTCAGCTGCTCGACGACGCGCCCGGGGAAGAGCGACTGGAGCTTCGCCTTCGCCGCGGCGTCCGCCCGGGAGTCCCCGAACTGGGCGGCGATCACCGCGCCGTTGCAGACGTAGTAGTTGGCGTAGGAGCCGACGAACGCGGGGTCGCTCTGTCGGATCGTGTAGTAGTCCGGGCCGCCGAGCTTGGTGGCCTGGATCCGGACGCCGCGGGCGTCGGTCGCCGCGGACAGCACGTTGTACTGGTTGATCTCGTCCTTGGTCCAGACGTCCGACGGGTCGTCCGTGGCGTTCGGCTGCTGGACCAGGCCCTTGCCCGGGGCCAGGAAGCGCGAGGTCGCGTCGACGTGGTCGCCGGTGATGTCCTGGCCCGCGACCCCGGCGAACCAGATGACCCTGCTGGCGCCGTACGCGGCCTTCATCGCGTTCTCGGCCTGCGTCTGCGTCATGCCCGGGTTGCGGTTGGACACCAGGATGCTGCTCCGGGTGGCCATCAGGGTGCCCGCGCCGTCGGTCTCGATGGCGCCGCCCTCGCCGACCAGGCCGGCCGCCGTGAACGGCACGCCCGCGAGGGCGGCGACCCGGCCGGCCACCTTGCCGTCGTTGGTGTAGGTCTGGTTGCCGCCCCAGCCGTTGAAGTTGAGGCCGATCGCGTCCAGCCCGCCCTGCCCGTCGGTGCGGAAGACCGGACCGGAGTCGCGCATCCAGCAGTCGTTGACCGGGATCGAGGTGATCACCGTTACGTTGGCACCCGGGCAGGCCCGCCTGGCGGCCACCGCGGCGGCGGGGTTGGCGCACAGGTAGACGGGTTCGTACTTGGCGATGGTGTTGGCGACCAGCGCGATGTTGGCCTGGATCTGCGCCACCGAGGGCGTCGTGCCGCCTCTGCGGCCGCCGCGGCGACCGGTCCAGATCGAGGCGTCGTCCGGCCAGGCCATCCAGGTCCGGGTGTGGGCCACCGTGTCGATCGGGACGGCGAAGGTGCCGGCGGCCGCGGCACCGGCCGGGACGGCGGCGCGTCCGGCCGCGGACGCCGCGGCGGTGGCGCCGCTCGCCGCCCAGGCGGTACCCGCCGTGACCAGCCCGGCCGCGACCAGGAAGTTCCTCCGCCCCAGCGGAGCCGGCGTTCTGCCGGACGAGACGTGCGGTTCGTTGTGACCGTTCATCTCTCGGTCTCCCGTTCTGTCCATCCGTGGTCCTTCCACGTGATGGCCATGACGGTAAAACTGACCAAGCGCTCGGTCAATACTTTTGGCAGAACTCACCCGGTCCGCCCCCGTGATCGCTTCGGCCTCGTCACGCGGCACTAGAGTTTCCGGATGGCTACGCGCGCTGAGGACCCTCGCCCCATCGACCCGGCGGCTTCGGGCGACACCGGGGCCGCTGTCGGCGCCGCCGTCGGCGCCAGGCGCCCGCGCGCCTCGGCGAAGGGCGAGCAGACGCGGGCGCGACTGCTCGCCGCCGCCCGCGAACTGCTCGCCGGGGACGGCTCGGTGCCCTTCACCACCCGCAACGTGGCGGCCCTGGGCGGGGTGACCCACGGCATGTGCCACTACCACTTCCAGAACCGCACCGACCTGATCGTCGCGGTGGTGGAGAACATCAGGCCGGAGTGGATCACCCCGCTGGAGGAGGCGGTCGCCGGGCCGGGGACCTTCGCCGAACGGGCCGAGCAGGTCGTCGTGATGCTGGCGCAGCCGGAGGCCGGCGACCTGTCGCGGCTGCACTCCGCCCTGCACTGGTTCGCCGTCGGCGACGAGCGGGTGCGGGAGAGCCTGGAGGCGGAGTACCGGCGGTGGCGGGAGTGCTTCGTCGCGCTGTTCCAGGTCCTGGCGGACGAGCGCGGCGGCGGGTTCGACCCCCGACCGCTGGGCGAGGCCGCGGCGGCCGGGACGGACGGGCTCGCCGCGATCCAGTCGCTCGGCGCGCAGATCGACTCCGCACCGGTGATGCGGGCACTCGTCCTCGGGCTCGCGGCCGGAGCGACCGGCACGGCAGACGCGGCCGGATCAGCCCGGGCCTGACCCGGCCGGCCGGCCCGGTGCACCCCGCGCCGGTCACGGGGTGGACCGGACGGACGGGGTGGACCGGGCGGCCGGAGACGTCAGCGGATCCTCGCCCTCGGCCACCGGGCCGCCGCAGGCCTCTCACCGCACCGCGGGACACCGACGGCGGGTGGAGAAGCGCCGGGTCCTACCCGCGCACGGGCTCCAGCACGAAGACGGGGATCACCCGGTCGGTCTTCTCCTGGTACTCGGCGTACGGCGGATACGCGGCGACCGCGCGCTCCCACCACTCGGCCTTCTCGTCCCCGGTGATCTCACGGGCCGTCATGTCCTGGCGTACGGGACCGTCCTGGAGCTCCACGTGCGGGTCGGCCTTGACGTTGAAGTACCAGACCGGGTGCTCCGGGAAGCCGCCCTTCGAGGCCACGACCGCGTACCGCCCCTCGTGCTCCACGCGCATCAGCGGGATCTTGCGGATCTTGCCGCTCTTCACGCCGCGCGTCGTGAGGATGACGACGGGCAGGCCCGTGTCCCAGAGCGTCAATCCCTGTGTCCCGCCCGAACTCTCGTACAACTCGACCTGATCGCGCACCCACTGCGCCGGACTCGGCTCGTACTCGCCCTCAAGAGGCATCGCATTCACCCCATCGTCACGTCATGAAGTGTGGTGTCCGACAGGTGGTCAGGTCCAGCGCAAAGTGCCCACGACCAGCAGGAACGATGACTGCCGCGGCCCCTGCTCCCACTCCTGTCGGAGCACCTCCCAGGGGGCGAAGCATAGCGGGTACCACCCGCGCGTCCGGGTCGGAAGCGGTGCCCGTTCGGGTGGTCCCAGGGGCCGGGGCGGCGCTGCCGGATACCGCGCTCGCGACGGCTCCGGGCGGGGCCGCACCGAGCCCCCGTCAGCACGCCGACGGGGGCTGCCGACGGGGGGCTGCCGACGGGGACTCATGAACTCACGAGCTCGCGAACGAGCGAGGCTGGTAGGGCTGCGCCCAGCAGTGCGCCGCACCCCCGGGGCATCGCCCGGACCGGCTACCCTTCGCGCTGAGCTGCGGGCTGGTGGTGCGGGTGGTGGTGGTGGGGCGGCGGATCATCGAACTCCTTGTGGCCCACCGCCACCCGAGCCTTGTGCGGCGGAGTGAACATGGCGTTGTGTTCGTCCGCTGCATGCTTGGCGTCATGTTTGTTGTGGAAACCCGAGATGAGGACGGACTCGTCCTGCGGGCACCACACATCCCAGATGGCTTCGGATGTTGACCCCGCCCGACCTGGCTGGTCGCTGGGTTCAGTCACAGTGGAAACACCTCCACTCAGAATGCCCCGGGAAACTGGACCGAGCGGAAGAGGAAGACCGTACCCGGCCTGAAGGATGAGTCGCGGAGAGGAGTGACGGGCAGATCGGCCCAGCCGTAGGGGCGCTACTCCATTGTCCGACCGCCGACGCAGGCCCACCACCGGCAGGCTCGGCGGCCTGGCGGGCCTGGCGGGCCCGTGTCGCGGGTGGGACAATGGAGTTGCGCTCAGCACAGACGAGGGCATACGGCTGTGCCCGGTCGCCCGTCGCTCGTTTCCACGATTCACCTCTCGGTCCGGGCAGAGTCCGACACCTCTTCTGTTCCGTTCAGCCCGGACCAACTCTGCACGGAGGTGTTTCCGTGATGACGAAACCCAGCGAGCAGCAGGCCTTAGCGGGGCCGCACTCCGGGACCAGGTGGGATGTGTACTGCCCGGAGGAGGACCTTCCCGTCGTCATGCTGTTCGACAGCAAGAAGGCCGCCACCCGGGGCGCCGCCGAACACAACGCCCAGTTCACTCCGCCGCACACCGCCAGGGCGGTGGTGCACACACCCAGCGACGAGGACCCGCCGCACCCGCCGTACGCCACCTGAGCCCGGTGCCCGCCGGCGTCACTGGACCGGCTGCTGCTGGGTGGAGCAGTGGATGCCGCCGCCGCCCGCGGCGATGGCGTTGATGCCCACCGGTACGATCTCCCGCCCCGGGTGGAGGTCGGCCAGGATTCCGGCCGCCCGGTCGTCGGACACCTTGTCCCCGAAGCGGGGCATGATGACGGCTCCGTTGACCACGTAGTAGTTGAGGTAGGTCGCCAGGAAGTCCTTGCCCGGGTCCGGGACGGCACTGAGGTCGGGCTCGACGAGGTCCACGACCCGCAGCGGGCGGCCCGCGGCGTCGGTGGCCCCGCGGAGCACCTCCAGCGCCTGGTCGGAGGCCCGGGACCAGATGTCCGGCGGGGTGTCCGGGCCGGGCCGGTGGATGAGGACCACCCCGGGCTCGGCGAACCTGGCCAGCGCGTCGATGTGGCAGTCGGTGATGTCCTGCCCGGCCACGCCGGTGAACCAGATGACCTTCCGGACGCCGAACAGCTCCTTGAAGGCCGCCTCGATCTGGTCGCGGGTCCTGCCCGGGTTGCGGTTCTCGTTGACCCAGGAGCTCTCGGTGGCCATCAGGGTGCCCTCGCCGTCGACCTCGATCCCGCCGCCCTCCCCGGTGATCGGCGCCTGGATGCGCCGGATGCCGTACCGGTCGAGCAGCCTGCGGGCGACCTGGCCGTCCTCGGTGTGGGTCTGCTTGTTCCCCCAGCCGTTGAAGTTGAGGTCGACCCCGGCGAGTCCGCCCGGGCCGGTCACGAAGGTCGGGCCGGTGTCGCGGGCCCAGAGGTCGTCCACCGCGAGGTCGATGACCTCCACGTCGGCGCCGCACAGCTGCCGGGCCTCCGCGCTCTGCTCCGGGCGGGCCATCAGCACCACCGGCTCGAACCGGGCGACGGCCTGCGCCACGTGCGCGATGTCCTCGCGCACGGCGGGCAGTTGGTCGCCCCACACCGATTCGAGGGCCGGCCAGGCCATGAACGTCCTGGTGTGGGGGCGCCATTCGGCCGGCATCGCGTACGAGGCCGGGGCCGCCGTGCCGGGCCCGGTCGCCGGACTCGCGGTCGTACCCGTGCCCGTGCCCGTGCCCGCCGAGGGCGGTTCCCCCTCGGCGGGCGGGGCGTCGGATCCGCAGCCCTCCAGCAGGACGAGCGCGGCGGCGGCCGCCCCCGAGCGCAGCACCGCCCGGCGGGACGGGAAGAGGTCTTTCACGACAGGTCCCCTCGTTCATGCGGATGCAGCCCGAAACGGGCGATATCCGACAGTAGATGCGGCCGAGGGGTGAGGTGGTGATACCGGGCGCTGCCGATCGGGGGAAACGAAGCGGGTCCGGACCGCCGCCGTGGGGGCGTCGACGGTCCGGACCCGGGTACGGGAGCCGCCCTACAGGGCGCGGCGGGCGGCCGCGATGGACCGCGGGTCCCAGCCCGGCCTGGGCACGGAGTCGAGCAGCAGCCGGGTGTAGGGGTGGCGCGGGCGGGCGAGGACCTCGGCGGTCGGGCCGGACTCCACGATCCGCCCGTGCCGCATCACGATGACGTCGTCGGTGACGGACCGGACCACGCCGAGGTCGTGGGTGATGAACAGGTAGCCGATGCCGGTCTCCTCGCGGATGTCGGCGAGCAGGTTGAGGATCTGCGCCTGGACGGAGACGTCGAGGGCCGCCACCGCCTCGTCGAGGACGAGGACCGAGGGCTCGACCGCCAGCGCCCGGGCGATCGCGACGCGCTGGCGCTGGCCGCCGGACAGCTGCCGGGGCAGGGCGCCGGCCTCCCGCTCGCCGAGGCCGACCTGTTCCAGGAGTTCGGCGATCCGGCGGGGGTGGTCCGCGTCCGGGAAGTGCAGCCGGAGGGTCTCGCGCAGCACCGCGCCGACGGCGGTGCGCGGGTCCAGGGACAGGTACGGGTCCTGGAAGACCATCTGGACCTCGCGGGCCCGCGCGAGCCGGTGGGCCCGGCCGCGCCGGTGCTCGGTACGGTCCCGGCGGTGGACCAGGACCCGGCCGGAGTCCGCCCGTTCCAGCCCGACGACGATCCGCGCGGTGGTGGTCTTGCCGGAGCCGGACTCGCCGACGATGCCCAGCGAGCGGCCCTCGGCCAGCGTGAAGGAGACGTTGTCGACCGCCTGCACGCCTCCGTAGGCGCGGTGCAGGCCGACCGCCTCCAGCACGGTCTTGCGCATCGCCGGCACTCCCTTCGAACGGGCCGTGGCTCCCAGGTCCGGGCTACGCATCGGCGTTCCCCTTCCCGGTGAGGTCGCTGAGGCCGCTGTGGCCACCAGGGCTGCTGTGGCCGGTGCTGTCGCTGTGGTGGCAGGCGGTGCGACGGGCCGGCTCGCCCTGGACCGGCAGCAGCGCGGGCACCTGCTGGGTGCACAGGAAGGTCGCGAGCGGACAGCGCGGCGCGAACGGGCAGCCCGTCAGCTCGTCGCGCAGGCTCGGCGGCCGGCCCTCGATGGCGGCGAGCCTGCCCCGGGGGGCGTCCAGGCGCGGCGTCGAGGCGAGCAGCGCGGCCGTGTAGGGGTGGAGCGGCCGTTCGAACAGGGCCTCGGCGGGGCCGGTCTCGACGATCCGGCCGGCGTACATCACGTAGACGCGGTCGCTGATGGCGGCGGCGAGGCCCAGGTCGTGGGTGACGAAGAGCAGGCCGGTGCCGAAGCGTTCCTGGAGGTCTCCCAGGAGTGCGACCACCTCGGCCTGGGAGGTGACGTCCAGGGCGGTGGTGGGTTCGTCGGCGAGGATCAGTGCGGGATCACCCATCAGGGCGGCCGCGATCATGACCCGTTGGAGCATGCCGCCGGACACCTGCCCGGGGTAGCGGTCCAGGACGGATGCGGGCAGGCCGACCGCGTCCAGCATCTCCGCGGCCCGTTCGGCCGCGGCCCCGGCGGCCAGGCCGCCGCCCCGCCGCACGGTCTCGGTGAGGAAGTCCCCGAGGCGGCGCAGCGGGTTGATGGCGGCCCGGGGGTCCTGGAAGATCATCGCGGCGGTGCCGGTGCGCAGCCGGCGCAACTGCTCGGGCGACATGGTGAGGACGTCGTCGCCGTTGACCCGCACGGTGCCCTCGGTGGCGGCCCCGGTGGGGAGCAGGCCGAGGACGCTGCGGGAGGTGAGGCTCTTGCCGGAGCCGGACTCGCCGACGAGGGCGACCGTCTCCCCCGCGTCGACGGTGAGGTCGACGCCGGCGAGGACGGGCCGGGCGGTGTTCGGCAGGCGCAGGCGGTAGGCCTGGATGTCGAGGGTGGTCATCGGTCCCTCCTGGCGACCTGGTCGGCCCAGCGTTCGCCGACGACGTTGAAGGCGACGACGGTCAGCACGATCGCGGCGCAGGGCAGGACCGCCGACAGCGGGTAGCCGTGCTGGACGGCGGCCTGGCCGTCGAAGACCATCCGGCCCCAGTCGGGGGTGAGCGCGGGGACGCCGAGCCCGAGGAAGGAGAGGCCGGCCAGGTCGATCAGGGCGTAGCCGAAGTTGATGGTGGACTGCGCCAGGACCACCGGCGCGATGCCGGGGATGACGTGGCGCAGGCAGATCTGCAGGCCGGAGTGGCCCTGGACCTGGTAGGCCTCGACGTAGGGGCGGGCGCGTTCGGCGAGGACGAGCGAGCGGGTGAGGCGGCTGACGTAGGGCAGGTAGGCGATGGCGAGGGCGATGACCGGGGCGAGCAGTCCCTCGCCGTAGACGGAGACGATCAGGATCGCCAGCAGCATGCCGGGGAAGGCGAAGACCAGTTCCGTGCTGCGGGAGAGGACGGAGTCCAGCCAGCCGCCCCGCCAGGCGGCGGTGACGCCGACCGCGACACCGGCCAGGGTGGAGAAGACGACCACGCCGAGCGGTCCGAGCAGGGAGGTCCGGGCGCCGGTGACCAGGCGGGACAGGGTGTCGCGCCCGGAGGCGTCGACGCCGAGCAGGTGGTCGGCGGAGGGCCCGGCGAGCGCGTTGCCCAGGTCGACGGCGTTCGGGTCGGCGGGCACGACCCACGGGGCGAGGACCGCGGCCAGGACGACCAGGGCGACGAAGCCCAGGCAGAGCAGGTGGAGCGGTGCGCGGGCGGTGCGGATCCGGCCGAGGCCGGGCCGGCGCAGCAGGGTGTCGGTCATCCGGCGGCTTTCCTCGCTCCGAGGGTGACCCGGGGGTCGACCAGTGGGTGGAGCAGGTCGACGACCAGGTTCACCGCCATGAAGAGCCCGACCATGATCAGGGAGATGGCCTGCACGGTGGGGAAGTCCTTGGTGGTGGTGGACAGTTCGAGGAGCTGTCCGATGCCGCCGACGCTGAACGCGGTCTCCACCAGGACGGTGCAGACCAGCAGGGTGGAGATGATGAGTCCGCCGGTGGTCAGGACGGTGCCCAGGGCGTTGCGGAAGACGTGCCGGCGGATCACGTGGTGCTCGGTGACGCCCCGGCTGCGGGCGACGGTGACGTGCTCGTGGCCGAGGACGTCGAGCATCGCGGCGCGGGTGACCCGGGCGAGCATGCCGATCAGGTAGAGCGCGAGGGCGACGGCGGGAAGGGTGAGGTGCCAGAGCATCGAACCGAGGCCGTCGCCGGTGCCGCCGGTGGGGAACCAGCCCAGGTTCACCGCGAACAGGCCCTGCAGCAGGACGGCGGCGACGAAGGAGGGGGTGCCCACGGCGACGGCGGTGGTGACGAGGATGCCGGAGTCCGCGCGGCCGCCGCGGACGGCGCCGATCCAGCCGAGCAGCAGGCCGAGGGCGAGGACGAGGACGAGCGCCATCGCGACCAGGAGCAGGGTGGCGGGCAGCCGGTCGGAGAGCAGCCGGGAGACGTCGGTGCGGTAGGTGATCGAGCGGCCGAAGTCGCCGTGCGCGATCTGCCCGGCCCAGCGCAGGTACTGCAGGAGGAACGGGTCGTCCAGGTGGTACTGGGCGTTGACCGCCTTGAGCGCCTCCGGGGAGGCCGAGCGGCCGGCGAGCAGGAAGCTCGCCGGGCTGCCGGGCGCGAGGTACATCGCACCGAAGATCACGAACGAGGCGCCGACCAGGGTGGCGGCCATCTCGGCCAGCCGCCGGGCGGCGAATCTCAGGAAACTCACCGGGCCGCCCCCACATCGGCCGCCCACGGGTAGTAGAGGTACGAGATGGTGGTCGGGGCGCCGGTGATCCGCTTGTTGAGGAAGACCGCGGTGGGCCACTCGGCGACGGGGATCCAGAGCAGCTGCTCGGAGGCGGTCTTCTGGAGCTGGGCTGCCAGGGTGAACCGCTCGGCGGAGTCGGTGGCGGCGGCGGCCTTCTTGACCAGGTCGTCGTAGCCGGGGTCGCTGTACGAGGCGAAGTTCTGGTAGGCGCCGGTCCGGAAGTTGGCCAGCAGGTCCAGCGGGTCGGTGATGGAGTCGTAGTACGTCTCCGGGAACAGGTCGATGCCCTCGCGTGCCTTCGGGTCGGTGAACAGGGAGGTGAAGGCGTTGGGGGCGATGGTCTTCAGCTGGACGTCGAGGCCGATCTTCGCGCCGGCGGCCTGGACGGCGGTCGCCAGCAGGGAGACGTCCTGGCCGATCGGGCTGGTGGCCACGGTGATGCTCTTCCCGGTGGCGCCGGCCTCCTTGACCAGGGCCTTGGCCCGGTCGAGGTCGGGGCTGGTGGGGGTCAGCCCCTCGAACGCCTCGGTGCGGATGTGCTCGGGGGCCCCGGCCCAGGCGGCGCGGGTGGTCAGGGAGCCGGTGACGGTGCCGGCCCCGCCGAGGCCGGTACGGACGAAGCCGGAGCGGTCGAGGGCGAGCGACAGGGCCTTGCGGACCCGGACGTCGCCGAGCACGCCCTGCATGTTGGTGACGTTGACGTTGACGGTGCTGAGGCCCTCGCCGAAGTAGAGGGTGCCCGAGCCGCCGGTCCGCAGCCGCTCGTAGCTCTCGGTGGGGATCAGGTAGCCGCCGTCGGCCTCGCCGCTGAGCAGGGCGTTGACCCGGGCCGAGGAGTCGGTGAGGAAGCGGAAGACGGCCTTGGCAGACTTGGCCCTGGTGCCCCAGTAGTCGTCGAAGCGCTGGAGTTCGATCGACTGGCCCTTGGTCCAGGTGCCGAGCTTGAACGGCCCGGTGCAGTCGAGGCTGCCGCCGGTGCCGTAGTCCTTGCCCGCCGCCTCCACCCCGGCCTTCGAGGCGACCACGCCGGCGGCGGTGGCCAGGTACTGGTTGAACTGCGAGTCGGGCTGGGTGAGCTTGACGGTGACCTGGAGCGGGCCGGTCTTGGTGATACCGGCGACGTTCTGGAACTGCTGGGCCCAGGCGGCCGCGTTGTCGGGGTTCATCTGCCGGCCGAGGCTGTACACCACGTCGTCGGCGGTCATGACGCCGCCGTCGTGGAAGTGCACGTTCGGGCGCAGGTCGTAGACCCAGGTGGTCGGGTCGGGGTTGGAGGCCTTCTCCGCCAGGCCCGGGGCGAGCGTGAGCTGCGGAGTCCACCGCATCAGGCTCTCGCACACGTTGGAGAGGATGGTGTTCTGCGGGTAGTCGAACGCCGAGATGTAGTCCAGGGTGGGCGGTTCGGCGTAGACGGCCCAGGTGAAGGACTCCAGGCCGCCCTTGGCGGGCGGGGTGTCGGCGGAGAGCCGGTAGGCCTCCGTGCCGGCGCCGCCGCCCTTCGGCGGACCGGAGCAGGCGGTCGCGAGCGTGAAGGTGGCGAAGGTGGCGGCGGCCAGGGCCGCGGCTCGGAGAGCGGGCCGCCGGTGCGGGGATCTGCGGCTTCTTGACCTGTTCCGGGGGTCTGTCATGAGGGTGGGCTCTCTTCCGTGCGTGACGGGGGTGGCGAGTGGGACCGGACCGGCCGGCCCGCGTGCGTGGGGGTGCGGGCCCGCCGGTCCGGTTACGACGTGCTGGACCTGCGGGTCACACGGTGGGGCGGGCCGCCGGCACCTGCTGGGTGATGCAGTGGACGCCGCCGCCGCCGAAGGCGATCACCCGGGAGCGCACGCCCACGACCTTGCGGCCGGGCAGCGCGGCCGCGATCACCGCGAGCGCTCCCTCGTCCTCGGGGATGTCGGCCGTCGGGACGACGACACCGCCGTTGGCGATGTAGAAGTTGAGGTAGCCGACCTCGGTCTCCTTGCCGTCGACCTGCACGAAGGCGCTCTGCGGCAGGTCGATGATCTCCAGCTTCCGGCCCTGCGCGTCGACCGCGGACTCCAGCACGGCGCGGTTGGCGCGCATGCGGTCGTAGTCCGGGTGGTTGGGGTCGCTCGGGAGCTGGACCACCACCTTGCCGGGGGCCACGAACGCGCAGACGCCGTCGACGTGGCCGTCGGTCTCGGTGTCCAGCAGGCCGCCGTAGGGCAGCCAGATGACGGTGGTGACGCCGAGCCGGGCCACCAGCTCGGCCTCGATCTCCTCCTTGCTCATCCCGGGGTTGCGGTTGGGGTGGAGCAGGCACTGCTCGGTGGTGATCAGCGTGCCCTCGCCGTCGACGGTGATCGCGCCGCCCTCCAGGATCATCCGGGAGTCGATGCGCTCGACGTCCAGGCGCTCCAGCAGCAGGGCGGCGATCCGGTCGTCGGTGTCGTACGGGTGGTGCTTGCGGCCCCAGGCGTTGAAGCGGAAGTCCACCCCGGCCCGCTCGCCCTCGGGGCCGAGGACGAAGATCGGGCCGGAGTCGCGGAACCACGAGTCGTCGATGGGCAGTTCCACCACCTCGACGCCGTCCCCGCACAGGGCGCGGGCCTGCTCGCCCTGCCCGGGACAGGCGACCATCGTCACCGGCTCGAACTCGGAGATCGCGCGGGCGACCTGGGCGTACTCCTGCCGGGCCCCGTCCAGCTCCTCGCCCCACAGCTCGGCCCTGGTCGGCCAGGCCATCAGGCAGCCCTCGTGCTCGGTCCACTCGGCCGGCATACGGAAAGTCATGAACACTTCTCCTGTTTGAATATTCAGTCAGTACAAGGGGGACGGGCCCGCCGGACCGTCCCCTGCCGGAACTCGGCCGGGAACGGGCTCAGCCCGCGGGGGGTACGGCCGGCTGGGACTGCGTGGCGCAGTGGATGCCGCCGCCGCCGCTCGCGATGGCGTCGATGTCGACCTGGACGATCCTGCGGTCCGGGTACTTGGCCTGGAGGATCGCGTAGGCGACGCCGTCCGCGTAGCCGTCGCCGAACTGCGGTGCGAGGACGGCGCCGTTGACGGTGTAGTAGTTGGTGTAGCTGGAGAGGAAGTCCTTGCCGCGCCCGCGGATCAGGCGGCGGTCCGGTCCGGGCAGCTCGGTGATCTCCAGGCGGCGGCCGCGGGCGTCGGTGGCGTTCCGCAGCACCTGCTTCGCCTCCTCGTAGACCGCGACCCACCTGGCGTCGGTGCCCGGGCCCGGCTGGTCCAGCAGGACCTGGCCCGGGGCGGTGAAGCGGGCGAGGCAGTCGATGTGGCAGTCGGTGATGTCCTGGCCGGCCAGCCCCGGGACCCAGATCACCCTGTCGATCCCGAGCGACGCCTTGAGCGAGCGCTCGACCTGGTCCTGGGTCATCCCCGGGTTGCGGTTGGGGTTGACCAGCGAGCTGACGGTGGCCAGCAGGGTGCCCTGGCCGTCGGTCTCCAGCGAGCCGCCCTCGCCGACGAAGGAGGCCCGGACCCGGTCGACGCCGTAGCGGCCGAGCAGCTTGGCGGCGGCGGTGGCGTCGTTGCCGAACGGCTGGTAGTAGGACGTGCCCGTCTTCCCCCAGCCGTTGAAGTTGGTGTCGACGCCGGCGATCGCGCCGGGGGCGACCACGAAGGTGGGCCCGAAGTCGCGGATCCACAGGTCGTCGTTGGCGACCTCCTCGACCTCGATCGGGTAGTAGGCGCCGAAACCGCAGGTGTAGCGGGCGTCGGCGGCCTGCTCGGGGCGGGCCAGCAGCACCACCGGCTCGTACCGCGAGATCTCGTGGGCGAGGTTGGCGATGTCCCGGCGCACCGCCGAGAGCTGGTCCTGCCAGACCGACAGGAGGGCCGGCCAGGCCATGAAGGTCCGCGTGTGCCGGTCGGTCTCCGCCGGCAGCGTGAGCGTGGCGCCCGACGGCGCCGTGGCGGCGTGGGCACTCGTGGGGAGAGTGATCGCCGGAAGGGCCGCGCCGAGGGCGGCCAACGGAAGGGCCGCAGCCCCGAACTTGAGCAGGCTGCGCCGGGTGGGAACGGGCGTGTCCATGGGACTCCCTGGAGGGATCGGGAGGGTGTGGGGTGACCCACATCCTGCTCTGAACTGAAAATTCAGTCAAGATGAAGGAGCGACCCAATCCGCACCGGTCCGATCCCGCGGCTCCACAGTCCGGACTTGGCCCGGCAGGACGGCCCGGAGCCACCCGAAACCCCCGTGAACAGGGATGTCCTGAATCAGCCCCGCGCGGGAAGGTCCTGAAAATGTGATCAGGAAACTACTCCTCGGCGCCTCATGTGCGAGTAGAGTGAACACCCGTGTCAGACCGTCGAACAGAGATACTCAGAGCCGCCACACGCGTCATCACCCGGCGCGGCGTGCGGGGGCTGCGCGTGGCCGAGCTGGCGGCCGAGGCCGGCGTGTCGACCTCGCTGATCTACTACCACTTCGCCGACCGGGCGGGGATCCTGCGCGAGACCCTCGGTTTCATCAGCGAGCGGGCCGACCGCTACACCGCACAGTGGAGCCCCGACGCCGAGGACGACCCGCGGGCCGAGCTGGCGCAGGTCCTGCTGCTGGAGCTGCAGGACACCGCGGAGGTTCGGGAGAACAGCACCGCCTGGGGCGAGTTGAGAGCCAGCGCGGTCTTCGACGCGGACCTGCGGACGGACCTGGCCAAGGCCACCCACACCTGGGTCCACGAGATCGCCGAGCTGCTCGGCCGCGCCAACCCCGCCGGGACCGCCCCGGCCCACGCCGCGTCCGCCGAGCGACTCACGGCACTGCTGGAGGGGCTCAGTGTCCGCTGGCTCAGCGGCTCGCTCCCCCTGGACCACGCCCGCCGGCTGCTCGCGGAGGCGCTCGACGCGGAGCTCGAAGGCCTCCGGCCGGAGCCGTGCCGCACGGCTGCCGCCGTCATTGACTGATATTTCAGTCAATGCGAGACTGTCCATGCTCGGCCGAGCCCCTCCCCCACCGCGAAAGGCTTGGTGAGTCGCAATGCTCCGCAATGGTCTGGAACCCTGGCACCTGCTGGTCGTGGTGACCGTGGTCGTCCTGCTGTTCGGCTCGAAGAAGCTGCCCGACATGGCCCGCGGGCTCGGCAAGTCCATGCGCATCCTGAAGGCCGAGACCGCGGCCATGCGCGACGACGGCGCTTCGCCGGAGCCCGTCGACTCCGCCGTGACCTCCACCCCTGCCACCGTCTCCACTGCTGCGCCGGCCTCGGGCGCCCGCCCGGCCGGGGCCTCCGTCCGGGCCGACCGGGCCGTCTGAGGCTGTCCGAGGCCGCCTGCCACCGCCGTCCCGGTTCGGTTCGGCGGATCTGAGCCCTCCGGCCCCGACCACGCCGAGGCCTCCGAGCCTGGGGCTCGGAGGCGGAACGCGCAGCGCCCTGGGTCCGGTCCGGACCCAGGGCTTCTGACGGCTTCAGAGGAAGTAGAGCCGGTTGAGCGAGACGGAGTCGGCGGGATCGGAGCAGAGCGGCTCGCCGTCCAGCGAGACCAGCCCGGTCTGCGCATGCACGTCGACCCGCCCGGTGCGGCCGTTGCGGAGCATGTCGCGCGGACCGATCCCCCGGGTGCCGCGCACGGCGACGCGACGGCGACGGGTCGGCATCATGTCCCCGTTGTCCACGGCGGCCTGGGCGACGAAGGCGACGGAGATGTCGGCGGCGGTGGCGCCGTGGGCGCCGAACTGGGGGCCGAGGACGAGGGGTTCGCAGCGGTCG
>NZ_JBHVUV010000064.1:0-19834 GCF_042883905.1 Kitasatospora sp. NPDC058170 | reverse complement strand
GTCTTGGCGTCCGCCCCCTGGTTGACTTCCGCGGCCGACCCCCCCCCCCCCCCCGGCGACCGCACTTTGTCCCGCGCATACTAACTGCCCGTTGGGGGCGGCCCCCCGTTATAAACAGCCGGGCGGCCGCCCCTTCGTGCGATGCCGGTCCGCTCAGGGACGGACCGTCAGAACTGGACGATCCCGGACGCGACCGCCCAGCCGATCAGGCGGGACTTGCTGGCCGCCCCGACCCGCAGCCGGGCGTCCCGCAGGTGCTCGTCGACGGTGTTCTTCGAGATGCCCAGCCGGCGAGCGGTCTCCTTCGCGGTCAGGCCGAGAACTGCGAGCCGGACCACTTCGGTCTGCCTGGGGGTGAGTAGTTGGGTTGCTCCTAGCATGACACTCAACACCTCTCACTTGCGTGCACATGAGATCGGGCCGTCCGTCGGATCCGTCGCGGGGTGGGGCGTCAGTAGGACTCCTTCGCGTTCATCCGGCCCGGCGCGTAGCGCTCCCCCGGCTTGGGCCGGTACTGCTCCCAGCGGGCGTCGTTCCCGGTGGGGGTGTCGCCGAGGACGACGACGCGGTAGCCCGTGCGGCGCTCCGCGTAGTCGTCGACGGCGTAGTGCTGGGTGACCCGGTTGTCCCAGATCGCCACGTCGCCCGGCCGCCACTGGTAGCGGCAGGTGAACTGCGGCGAGGTGGCGAACTCGGTGAGGTACTGCAGGAGCGCGTCGCTCTCGTTGCGGCTGAGCTGGGCGATGTGCGAGGTGTGGGCCCGGTTCACGAACAGGGCCCGGCGCCCGGTCTCCGGGTGGACCCGGACGACGGGGTGCTCCGCCCGGCTCTCCAGCCCCGGAATGCGGATGGCGTGGACCGCGGTCAGCCCGTCCAGCAGCTCCCGCAGCGGGGCGGACAGCGCCTCGTAGGCCAGGTACTGGTTCGACCACATGGTGTCGCCGCCCACGCCGGGGCTGCGGACGATCTGCAGCACGGACCCGATCGGCGGGTTCGGCGAGTAGGTCATGTCGGTGTGCCAGATGGGGATCTTGCCGTCCTGCTCCGAGTCGATGATCTGGATCTCGGGGTGCCCGTCGAGGTGGGGCAGGTAGGGGTGGACCTCCAGCTCCCCGAAGCGCCGTCCGAAGGCGGTGCGCGACTCGGGCGACCACCCCTGCTGGTCCGGGACGAAGAGCACCAGGTGCTCCAGCAGCAGCCGGCGCAGTTCGGCGAACTGCTCGTCCGTGATCGCCTCCAGGCGCAGCCCGTGGATCTCCGCGCCCAGAGCCGCGGTCAGCGGACGGACCTCGAAGGCCGCCTTGCGTGTGTCCGACATCGTGTCAACCCTTCCAGTCGTTGCGGCTGTTCCAGCCCTGCACGGTTCCTGCCTGCGCGGTTCCTGTCCTGCACGCTTCCCGTCCTGCGCGGTTCCCGTCCGGCACGGTGCCGTCCCGTGCACCGCGGACCCCGGTCATCTCGCACCGAGGAGGGGCATCGCCGCCCGGCGCTCGGGCAGCACCCCGAACTGGACGAGCCGGTCCAGCGGGCCGAGCGGACGCATGCCGAGGCCCGACATGTTGTAGGTCGTCAGATAGCGCAGCCGCCCGCTCCGAGCCGTCCCGCTGAGCAGCCGCCGGCCGAACACCCGCCCGCTGCGCGAGGTGCTGGTCATCATCCGCGCGGCGTTGTGGCTCATGGTGTGGATGCCCTTGATCCGCTCCAGGCGTTCCGTCTCGTAGGCGCGCAGTGCCGCGTCGGCCGCCGTCCGGCTCGCGAGGTCCGCGCCGGCCAGCCGGGAGGCGAGCGCGGCCGCGTCGCCGATGGCCGTGTTCATCCCCTGCGCCGCGAGCGGATGCACGCCGTGCGCGGCCTCCCCGATCAGCGCGATGCCCGGCCGCACCAGGGAGGGTGCGCGGAACTGGAACACCGGCAGCAGCTGCCGGCTGTCCAGACCGTCCTGGAGCGCCCCGGCCAGCGGGCCGATCGCGGGCACGTCGGCGAGGAGCGCCTCGCACCACTGGCGCAGCCGCGCCCGGTCGGCCTTCCGCAGCTCGTCCGCCGCCACCTGGACGTAGACCCGGATCCGGTCGTCCGGCAGCGGATAGACCATCACCAGCCCGCGGTCGGTGACGTAGGCGGACACCTCGTCGGCCACCGGTGGCTTCCCGGAGAGTTCGAGGCAGAGCAGCCGGTGGCCGTACGCCACCGGGTCCGCGGTCATCCCGGAGAGCCGGCGCAGGCGCGAGGACCTGCCGTCGGCGGCCAGCACGACCCGGGCCCGGATCTCGCGCCCGCCACCGCCGGTCCGCACGCCGGCGACGCGGCCGTGCTCGTCCCTCAGGAGGTCGTCGACCAGGACGCCGCCCTCGCGGCGCACGGTGGGGCCCAGGGACTCGCCCAGGCACTCCAGGATCGTCGCGTAGTCGTGGGCCAGCATCCAGGAGCGCTCGGTGTCGAGCTGGCCGAAGTCCATGGCGAGCAGTTCGGAGCCGTCGCTCCGCCGGGCGACCAGGCGGTTGAGCCGCACCGCCCGCCTGGCCTCCAGCGCCCCGAGCACACCCCAGTCGTGCAGGAGGTTCAGCGAGCCCGGCTGGAGGACCTCGCCCTTCGCGACCGGGGGCTGGTACCGCTGCTTCTCCACCAGCAGGACGTCGAGTCCGAGCCGGCCGAGCGCGCAGGCCGCCGCCAGGCCGGCGACCCCGGCGCCGCAGATCACGATGTCCGCGTCCACCGGACCGGCCGGCCGCTGCCCTGTCGTCCGCTGCCCTGCCGTCACCGTGCCTCCCTTCCCTCGTGGCGGTCGGCCGCCAGGGCGGTCCGGTAGCTTCCCAGTGCCTTCAGCGCGAGTCCGTGGACGATCAGGCCGTCCACGTAGTAGGCGAAGTTCCGGATGTGCATGCAGACCTGCCCGGCCTGCCACAGGCCGTCCGGCTGCTGCGCCGCCAGGATCCAGTCGGCCGCGCCGCGCACCTGCGGGTCGTCGGCCGGCATCCCGGAGGCGAGCAGCGCCCGCAGGGCCCAGGCGGTCTCCTCGACCGTCCCCGGCGAGGGGTCGTCGCCGGGTGTCCCGGTCTCGCCCGGGCCCCAGGAGCCGTCCGCGAGCCGTCCGCGCAGCAGGGCCTCGCGGGCCCGCCGGGCCACCGGGTGGCCGGCGAGTCCGGCCCGGCCGAAGGCGACCAGCGCCAGGGAGGTCCCCGCGGTGAGGCCCCGGTACCACAGGGCCTCGTAGCCGCCGTCCGGCCGCTGGTGGGTGAGCAGCCAGTCCAGGGCGCGGCGCACCGCGGGGTCGTCCGGCGAGGCGCCGCCGTCCAGCAGGGCCTCGACGGACTGGGCGGTGACGTAGGGGCAGGGGCCGTCGTTCGGCAGCGTGGTGTCGGGCACGAAGGTCCCCCACGATCCCGTGCGGTCCTGCCGGGACTCCAGCCAGCGCAGCCCGCGGCGCAGTTCTCCACCGCCCTCCTCGCCCGCGGGGGCGAGCGCGGACAGCACGTTGGCGCTGTCGAGGAAGTTCGGCCAGCCGCGGGGCCCCTCCCAGCCCCAGCCGCCGGGCGGGGCGTCGAAGACGGGGAACGCCTGGTCCTGCTGGCATCCGCGCAGCCACTGCCGGGCCCGGACCAGGCGTTCGTCGTCGGTGTAGCCGGCGTCCGCCAGGCCGCGGGCCACGTAGGAGCCGCCGATCAGGTCGAGGCCCTGCATGATGTGCCAGGAGCCGTCGGGCTGCACGGTGGACCGGAGGTAGCCGACGGCCTCGGCGACGGCCGCGGGCGGGGCCCCGGCGCAGCTGAGGCCGATGCAGACCACCGCGACCAGCCAGTTGTCGCCGCCGTACCCGCCGCGCTGGTTCTCGCCCCGTTCCACCTGGGCGAGCGCGCGCAGTCCGGCCTGCCGGGACGCGCGCCACAGCAGGCGGCCGAGCCCGGTCGGCGGGCTGTGGCGGGCCTGGATGAACGCCATCGCAACGAACGGCGCCACCCGGAAGGAGAGCCGGCCGCGCCACAACCGCGGGGGCAGCAGGAGCAGTTCGAGGGGGATGCGCCGGGAGCCGGTCAGGTCCTCGAGGCCCGCGAGGGCGAGGAAGGTCCTGGCCATGTGGGCCATGCCGGGATCGGTGAGGGCCTCGAGTCCGCCCTGCGAGCGCACCAGGTCCAGGGCCCGGCGCACGGACTCGCGGTGTCCGTCCCGGTCCAGCAGGTGCAGGGTCGCGGCCGCGACCACGGTGGGGATCAGTTGGGGGGTGGCGCCGGCGGTGCCGCCCCACCCTCCGTCGGGGCCCTGGGCGGACCGCAGCCACCGGGCCCCGCGGTCGATCAGGTCGCGGGAGCGCTCCGGGTCAGCGATGTGCAGGGCGGCCAGCGCGCCGGCCGTGCCCAGGACGGCGGTGGGGCGCCGGTTGGGCCAGTATCCCTCCGGCCGCTGGGCGTCGAACAGGGTCTCGGCGGCGTGCGCGATCGACGCCTCGACACGGGTGTCCACGGCTGAGCTCACGGGAAACGTCTCTCCTTGCTCCCTCGTCAGGGGTCGGCTCGGTTCAGTGGGCGGGTTGTGCGCGGTCCTCCGGGACGAACTCGTGCCCGGAGCGCATCGCGCGCTGGGTGGTGACGGTGAGGACGAGCACCGGGACGAGGACCCCGATCGCCGCGGGCAGTCCGAGGCCCGGGACGAGCAGGGCGTCCGCGAGGACGAGCCGCTCCGCGACCAGCACCTCGTGCGCGCGCAGGGCCGCGTGCTGGGTGAGGGTGCGGCCGGAGGCGAGGACCACCCGGAAGGCACCGCAGCCGGTCAGGGCGGCCAGGAGCACCACGAGGAGGTAGGCCGCGGGGTCGCGCGGCACCAGCGCCGCCCCCGCCGCCGCGGTCGCGACGGCCAGGCCGTAGAGGGCCGCCGCCGTCCGCCCGGCCGTCCGCAGCCCTCGGCGCACGGCGAAGGTGGCGTAGCCGCCCTCGCGGTCCCCGGCGACGTCGCGCAGGGTGCCGACGAGGTTCGAGGCGGCGTCGTGCGCCCAGAACACCAGGACGAACGGCAGCAGTTCGGCGGGCGGGAGCGGGACGGCCGTCATCGTGCCGAAGGCGAAGGCCGCGCCGGTGAGGGCTCCGCGGACGATGTTGCCCCAGATCCCGCGCGCCTTGAAGAGGCCGTTGTAGGCGAGCGCCCCGCCGATGCCGATCGCCAGCAGCAGGGCGGTGCGCCAGTTGACGGCCAGCGCGGCGGCGCAGGCCGCGGCGGCCAGGGCGGCGCCGCAGGCGAGCGCCGCCCCGGGCCGCAGCCGGCCCGACGGGATGGGCCGCTGCGGCTTGCTGATGGCGTCGAGGTCCCGGTCGAGGTAGTCGCCGAGGTAGTGGGCGGCCGTCCAGACCGCGGTGGGCACGAACCAGGCGGCGAGCAGTCGGGCGTCGGCGTGCGGGTCGGCGGCCAGGGTCGCGCCGGCGAGCCCGACCAGGCCGGGGTACCAGATCGTGTAGGGGCGCCAGGTGCGCAGGTGCGCGTCGAGTGTGCGGACGAGCCGGGTGGCGCCCATGTCAGAACGCGCGCCGGGACGCGTAGCCCGCGATCTCCGCGAGCATGTCGGTGCTCTCGCCCGCCGGAAGGCCGGTGAGGCGTCCCTGTGCGTCGGTGATCAGGTCCGTGGCGACCTGTTCGGCCGTCTCCCGGCCGCCGGTGGTCTCGACGATCGTCCGGAGCAGGGCGAAGGCTTCGTCGACGGGGAACTCCCCCTGGAACGCCTGCTCCAGCTGCTTGCGCTCGCCGTCCGTGGCCCGCTGGTAGGCCAGCAGGACCGGCAGGGTCGGCCGGCGGTTCTGCAGGTCGCTCTCCCGGGGCTTGCCGATGAACGCGGCGGTGTCGTCGAAGGCGAGCAGGTCGTCCCGGATCTGGAAGGCGGTGCCCAGGTTCATGCCGAACGCGCCCAGGTCGTCGATCCAGTCCTGCCGGTCGGTGCCGAGGATGGCCCCGATCCGGCAGGCCGACTCGAAGAGCACCCCGGTCTTCAGCTGAGCCATCGTCAGGTACTGGTCCGCGGTGCACTCCAGGTCGCCGACGAACTCGGACTCCAGCAGCTGGCCGCGGCACAGGCCCACCCCGGCCGTGGCCATGACCGAGGTCACCGCCACGATGTCGGCGTCCGAGACGCCGGCGGGCCGGGAGCCGGTCAGGGCGACGAAGGTCTCCAGGATCAGGCCGTCCCCGGCGACGATGGCGGCGGGCACGCCGAAGGCCGCCTTGACGGAGGGGCGGCCGCGGCGCACGTCGTCCTCGTCGATGATGTCGTCGTGGATCAGGGTGGCGACGTGCAGGTACTCGATGGCGAGGGCCAGTTCGGCCAGGCCCTCCGGGTTTCCGCCGACGCACCGGGCCGCTTCGAGCACCAGGAGCGGGCGCAGCAGCTTTCCGGCCGGGACCAGTGCGTACTCGGCGATCCTGCCGACCTGGTCGCGGCGTCCGCCCCAGATGTCGAGCAGGTCGCGCTGCAGCGCGTCACCGCCGGCCAGGAACGAGGCGAGGCCCGACAGTTCGGCTTCGCGCGTCACGTTGTTGACGATCGTCATCTCTCGTACTGCCCTTCGTCCGGAATGCCGACGGTCGTGGTGAGGGTGCCGATGTCCTTGATCGCGACCTCGACCCTGCTGCCGATGGGCAGTGGGCCCGAGCCCGCGGGAGTCCCGGTGAGGATCACGTCGCCGGGCAGCAGCGTCATGTGCTGGCTGACCGCGGCGATCACCTCGCGCACCGGGGTGAGGAGGCCGCTGGTACTGGCGCGCTGCACGGTCTCGCCGTCGACGGTGCAGGTGATCTCGGCGTCCTCCGGGTCGAGGTCCGTGGCGAGCCAGGGGCCGAGCGGGGTGAAGCCGTCGAAGTGCTTGGCCCAGACCGGCGGGTGGCCCGTCCGGGCCGGGTCCCCGGAGCCGTCCGCCGGCGGTTTCGCGTACGCCGTGAGGTCGTTGGCGCAGGTGTACCCGGCCACGACCCGGGCGGCCTGGTCCGGTGGCACCCGGGTGCAGCGCACGCCGATCACCACGGCCAGCTCGGCCTCGTACTTCAACTCCCATGCTGTGCCCGGGTGGTGCACCGTCGCACCGTGGGCGGCCAGCGAGGACGGCGGTTTGAGGACGACGGCGCAGGAGGCGGCGCCGGTGGGACCCCGGCCGGCGGACGGCAGGTGGCCGTCCGGCGCGCGGTTGAGTGCGACGCAGGCGATCTTGCTCGGCTCGGCCGGGGGCAGGACGGTGACCTCGTCGAGCGGGCGCGCCCGACCGGCGCCGTCCACCCAGCGGCCGGCCGTCCGGTCGTACGCGACGGGGACGACGGCGGGGCCGCCGGGGCCCTGCTCCAGCCGTCCGTATCCGGGGCGGCCGTGATCGGCCGCATGATCGATATATCGACATATGAGCATGCGCAGTGAACCTTCCTGGCCGGGTCGACCGGGGTGGTGCGGACCTCGTCCGGGTACCGGACGGTCCTCACCAGGCGACGGGCAGCTCCTGCAGGCCCAGGGTGACGTGGCCGCCGCGCCAGCGCAGGCTCTCGGCCGGCACCGCCAGGCGCAGGTCCGGGAAGCGCCGGAGGACCGCCGAGAACACCGTCGTCAGTTCGAGCCGCGCGAGCGCGGCCCCGAGGCAGTGGTGGGCGCCGTGCCCGAACGCGAGGTGCGGGTTCGGCTGCCGCGCGATGTCGAACCGCGCGGCGTCGGGGAAGACCGCCTCGTCGCGGTTGGCGGCGTTGACGGAGACCTGGACCAGCTCGCCCGCGCGCACCGGCTGCCCGCTCAGCAGGACGTCCTCGGTCGCCACCTGGACCCGGTTGAGGTCGACGACCGGCTGGTGGCGGAGGATCTCCTCGACCGCGCCGTCCAGGAGGGAGGGATCCTCCCGCAGCGCCGCCAACTGGTCGCCGTGGCGCAGGAGTCGGAGCAGTCCTGCGCTGATCGCGGTCTGTGTCGTCTCCAGGCCGCCGGCGAGGATCACGATCGCCAGCGTGACGAGCTCCTGGTAGCCGAGCCTGCCCTCCTCGTCGTGGGCGTGGACCAGGGAGCTCAGCACGTCGGCGTCCGCGCGGCCGCCCTGCCGGAGGGCCGCGCGCTTCTCCTCCACCGTCCGGGTCACGTGGGTGCTGAGATCCCGCCACGCCTCCTGGTCGAGGCCGCCGGCGCCCACGGTGGTGATCCGGTCGCACAGACGGGCGAGCGCGTCGTGGTCGGCGGTCGGGAACCCGAGCAGCTCGCAGATGAGGACGGCCGGCAGCGGCGCGGCGACGTGGCGCACCAGGTCCGCGGGCGGCCCCTCCTTCTCCAGGCCGTCGAGCAGACTCTCCGTCAACTCCTCGACCCGCCCGCGCATTCCGTCGATCTGGCGGACGGCGAACGCCCGGGAGACCAGGCCGCGGAGTTCGAGGTGCGGGCGACCGTCCATGTTCACCGTGCGCATCGCGGCGCCGCCCCCGGCGGCGGGTGCCCCGGCTGCGGCCGAGGCCAGGTCCCGGGTGAACCCCGTGCCGGAGAGCACCGTGCGCACGTCGTCGTGGCGGGTCACCAGCCAGGCGGTCCTCCCGTCCGGCAGACGGACGCGGGAGACGGGCTCCGCGCAGCGTAACCGGTCGAGTTCGGGCGGGACCTCGCCCGCGTGGTCGGCAGCACTGGGGTAGTCGGCGACGTGATCCACAGGATGAATTCCGATCTGCGCACGCTCGCTGCGGAGCGCGCGCCGAAGCAGCCCGCGGCAGGGTGCACCGCGCGGCACGGGCAGACAGGGAATATCGATGGATGTATGTCAGAGGGAAATGGCCGAAAGTCGGCGAGGGTTCGACCCCGGGAACTCCACGGGGGCACCGGCCACGGCCACGGGAATACAGGCAAAGGCCTGTAAGGTGATGTCAAACGCCATTTCAGACCCCCGTGGCTAGAGCTCGTCGGTCGCGACACCGCGCCCCGGAACCGAAGATCCGGTCGGCCCGGATTACTTTCGCTTGTATCGCTTGCGTATCAATGGCAACACTGCCCCGCGACCCCTGCCGCAACAACCCTCATTTTCGGGGGTATACGGTCGCCGGGGAATGCGCTACAATCCGCCCCCACCGCTCGCCCGGATGTGCAGACATCGGCGACTCGCCCCTTTCGCCCATTCCGTCCGGATACCTGTGGCGGCCCGGCTCAAGGGGGCCCGCACATTAACAGACGACCCTTCGGACGGGTACCCCAGCAAAGTGAGGGTTGTTGGCTCCGGACCCGTCCCGGCAGTGTGCCTGTTGCTGATCACAGACACGAAAGCCGAGACAGGGGAGGTCCGCCGATGTCCTGGATGGCTCTGCTTCTGGAGCGAGGCCGGCAGCGCCACGGCGAGCGGATCGCCGTCCGCGACGGCGACCGCCACATCACCTACGCGGAGCTGGACCGCCGGACCGACCACCTCGCCGGAGCCCTCCTGGCCCTGGGCGTCGAACGCGGCCACCGGGTCGCGGTGGTCTCGCACAACCGCCTGGAGGTGTTCGAGACCTACTTCGCGCTGGGGAAGATCGGCGCGGCCGCCGTCCCCCTCCACTACACCGCCGTGGCCGAGGAGGTGGCCGCCGCCGTCCGGCGGTACGAGGTCTCGGCGATCGTCGGCGAGGCCGGCCTGCCGGGAACCGCCGGCTCCGCCGCCGGACTCCCCGTCCTGCACTACGACACCGAGGAGTACCGGCGGGCCGTCTCCGACGCCCCCGCCCGACCGCCGGGCGACGACGTCCCCGACGACGAACCGGCGTTCATCCTGCAGACCTCCGCGACGACCGGCGACCCCAAGGGCGTCTGCATCGACCACCGCTCCCTGCGGTCCGTGGCCCTGGGCTACCAGGCCGACGTCCGGCCGGACCCGGACCAGGTCCTCCTCCACTGCGGGCCGCTGTCCCACGGGGCGATGGTGATCCCCCTCATCTACCTGGCCTCGGGCGCGACCGTCTCGCTCATGCGGATGTTCAGCCCGCAGGAGTGCCTCGCCACGATCCGCCGCCACCAGGTGACCCACCTGTTCCTGGTGCCGGACATGCTCCGCTACCTGCTGAAGTCCCGCAGGCCCGGGTCGGCCGCGCCGTCCGGCCTCCGGGAGATCATCTACGGCGCGGCACCGATGCCGCGCCCGCTGCTCCTGGAGGCGCACGCGGCGTTCGGCTGCGGGTTCCGCCAGCTGTACGGCCTGACGGAGGCGGGCGGCCCCGTGGTGACCCTGCCGCCCGCCGACCACGACTACACGCCGGGGGAGGCCCGCGGCCGCGCCGCCTCCATCGGCCGGGCGACCATGGGCACGGTGTTCCGCAGCCTCGACGACGAGGAACACGCCTCCCCCACCGGGCGGATCGGCGAACTGTGGGTGCGCAGCCCCGCCGTCATGCGCGCGTACTGGAAGGACCCCGAGGCCACCGCAGAGGTCCTGCGCGACGGCTGGATTCGCACCGGGGACCTCGGCACGGTCGACGAAGAGGGCTACATCCACCTCACCGGGCGGGTGAAGGACGTCATCATCCGGGGCGGCCAGAAGGTCTACCCCGCCGAGGTCGAACAGGTACTGCTCCACCACCCGGACGTTCACGAAGTATGCGTGGTCGCGGTACCCGACGCCGAATGGGGCGAATCACCCGTCGCCTATGTCGTGACAACCCGGCAGGACGCCGAACTTCCGGACTCCCTAAGGGAGCTGGCGCGCCGGCAGCTGAGCCGGTACAAGCGACCGGCGGAATTCCGGACCGTTTCGGCGCTGCCGCGCAATGCCGCCGGAAAGATCGACCGGCGCGCGCTGCGCGCCACTGCGGCCGGGACGGCGGCCGGAACCGCCCGGCCCGGACAGGAGGACTGAGAATGGGAAACGCCGGCTCGGAAAACGTCCTCGCCCGTCTTGAGGAAATCCTCGCGGAGGTCTGGGACGACCATGCGGAGGGCGAGCCGATCGACCGCGGGGCCTCGCTCCTGGAACTCGGCGTCGACTCGCTGACGCTGATGATCCTGCTCGACCGGATGGAAGGCGAGTTCCACGTCGCATGGGACCCGGAGCATCCTCCCTCCGCCTTCAGTTCGCTGCTGTCCCTCGCCGGATCCGTGACCGCGGAACAGTCGGACGGCGCCGCACGGACATGACGTCCGGGTGGTCCGGGCCGGGAGCGGCGGAACGGCCGACGGCCGCCGCCCCGAGGGCCCGACACCCGCCAGACACCAGCAGAGGATCTCTCGTGGAAGCCATGCGCACCGCTGCCGCCCGTCCCGGACCACTGCACGACGAGCACCACCCGGTCGGCGCGGACGCGTTCCGGTCGCTGATGAGCTCCTTCCCCACCGGGGTGGCGGTCGTGACGGGCACCGGCCGGGACGGCTCGCCCCGGGGCGTCACCTGTTCCTCGCTCAGCAGCGTCGCCCTCGACCCGCCGACCCTGCTCGTCTGTCTGAAGACCGGCGGCAGCACCCTGGAGGTGATCCGGACGCGGAAGTGGTTCGCGGTCAACCTGCTGAACGCGCGGGCCCGCGCCGCCGCGGAGGTGTTCTCCTCCCCCGTGGCGGACCGCTTCGCGCAGGTCCGCTGGCGGCCGACCGGGACGGCGGGGCTGCCGTGGCTGCACGAGGACGCCCTCGCCGTCGCGGAGTGCGCCGTCACCGGGCTGCACCCCGTCGGCGACCACACCGTCGTCCTCGGCGAGGTGGCGGGCCTGGAGCTCCGACCGGACGTACCGCTGCTCTACGGGATGAGGCGGTTCTCGGCCTGGCCGGCCGGACCCGCCGAGCCGCCCGGGCCCCGGCCCGGACGTGGCCCCGGCCCGACCCCGGCCCGACCTGACCCGGCCCGACCCCGACCTGACCTGACCTGACCTGACCTGACCTGACCGACCCTGACCGACCCGAGGGGGACCCCGCGATGACCGCAACCGAGCCCGGCCTCGGACTGGCCGACCAGTCCGGCGATGCCGAGGCGACCCTGGACTGGTTCCGGCGGATGAGGGCGCAGGAGCCCGTCAGCCACGACGAGCAGGCCGGCGTCTGGCACGTCTTCCGCTACGCCGAGGCCGAACAGACCCTGGCCGACCCGACCGTCTTCTCCTCCGACTTCAGCGACATCACCCCCTCCCAGGAGGACGTCGACCTCTTCTCCCGGGGCAACCTCATCCGGAAGGACCCGCCCGACCACCGCAAGCTGCGCACCCTGGTGAGCAAGGCGTTCACCCCGCGGGTGGTGGCCCGGCTCCAGCCCCGCATCACCGCCATCACCGGGGAGCTGCTGGACGCGGTCAAGGGCTCGGACCGGATCGAGGTGGTCTCGGACCTCGCCTACCCGCTGCCGGTCATCGTCATCACCGAGCTCCTGGGCATCCCCGCCGAGGACCGCGCGACCTTCCGGCGGTGGGCCGAGGACCTGGTGTCGCCGAAGGGGCAGAGCGGCGGCCTCATCCCCAACGAGGCCCGGGTCCAGTCCATGGCGGCGGTCATGCGCGAGATGAACCCGTACTGCCTGGAGCACATCCGCTCCCGGCGGGCCCGGCCGAAGGACGACCTGATCAGCGCGCTCGCGGCCGCGGAGGTGGACGGACAGCGCCTGGCGGACGAGGAGATGGTCGGCTTCGTCAGCCTGCTCCTGCTGGCCGGCCACATCACCACGACCGTCCTGCTCGGCAACTCCGTGCTCTGCCTGAGCGAGCACCCCGAGGCCGTCGCGGCCCTGCGCGCCGACCCCGGCCTGCTGCCCACCACGATCGAGGAGGTGCTCCGCTACCGGGCACCGCTGGCCCCGATGACGCGCCGGACCACCCGGGAGGTCGAGATCGGCGGCCGCACCGTCCCGGCCGGCGAGATCGTCGTCACCTGGCTCTCCTCGGCCAACCGGGACGAGCGGGTGTTCCCCGACCCGGACCGCTTCGACTTCCGCCGCAAGCCCAACCCCCACCTGAGCTTCGGACACGGGATCCACTTCTGCATCGGGGCGCCGCTGGCCCGGCTGGAGACCCGCATCGCCCTGGAGCTGATGCTCGAACGCTGGAGCGGGTTCTCGGCCGCGCCCGGCGTCGAGTTCCACGACGCCCGGGGGATCTTCGGCCCCAAACACCTGCCGCTCGACCTCAACTGGGCCTGAACCGGGCCCGATCCGGGCCACAGCCGGGCCCGGGCACCGGCCCTCCACCGCGCGGCACGGCCGTGCGAACCGATCGAAAGGACGAACCGGACATGGCGACGACCACCGAGCCGACCAGCCACCTGCTGGACCTGCCGGGCGCGCGGCTGTGCTACGAGACCAGCGGAACGGGCCCGCTGCTCCTGCTGGTCGGCGCCCCCATGGGCAGCCGGGGCTTCGCGACCATCACCCCGCTGCTCGCCGAGCACTTCACCGTCGTCACCTACGACCCGCGCGGCATCCTGCGCAGCACCGTGGAGGACCAGGACGCGGAGGTGACGCTCGACCTGCTGACCGACGACGTCGGCCACCTGCTGGCCGCGCTCGGCGACGAACCGGCGTACGTCTTCGGCAGCAGCGGCGGGGCCTCCATCGCGCTCGCGCTGCTCACCCGGTACCCGCGGCTGGTCCGCGCGGTGGTCGCCCACGAGGCGCCGCTGGTCGAACTGCTCCCGGACGGCGAGCAGTTGCGCGCCGCACTGGAGGAGGTGTGCGACACCTACGCCGGCACGGGCCGCAACGAGGCGCTGAAGAAGTACGCCGCCCTGACCGGCGTCGAACGCTTCTCCCGGCCCCCCGGCGGCGGGCGGCACGAGGTGACCGACCTGGAGTCGTTCACCCCGCCGGACGACGTCCGGGCCATCCTCGACCGGTTCTTCCTGCACATCCTGCGCCCCACCGCCTGCTACCGCCCCGATCTGGCCGCGCTGCGGGCCGCTTCCGCCCCCGTCGTGGTGGCGGGCGGCACCGACTCCAAGGGGCAGCTGTCCCACCGGGCCGCCACCGCCCTCGCCGGGGAGCTCGGCACCGCGCTCGTCGACTTCCCCGGGGACCACACGGGGTTCCAGGGCGAGCCCAAGCCCTTCGTCCGCCTGCTGCGCCAGGTACTCACCGGCACCGCCTGAGCCGACGCAGTGTCTCAGTGCCGCAGTGCCGCAGTGTCATCGACCGAGTACCGCACCTGGAGTGACTCATGACCGATCTGACCTACGCGGACTACCTGCAGGTGGACACCCTGCTCTCGCTCCAGCAGCCACGGAGCTCGGGCACGGCCGACCGCGCGGTGGTACTGGCCGAGCACTTCTTCATCGTGGCGCACCAGTCCTGCGAGCTGTGGCTCAAGCAGCTGGTCGCCGACCTCGATGCCGTGGTCGACACGCTCGCGTCCGGGTCCGCGTCCGGGTCCGGGTCCGGTGCGGCGGACCTCGAACTGAGCGCGGAGCTGCTGCGGCGGGCCGGCGACCTGCTCCGGGTGCTGCACGAGCAGGTCCTGGTGCTGGAACGCCTGCCGCTGCGGCACTTCGTCGAGTTCCGGCCCTTCCTCGGCACCGCGAGCGGAGCCCAGTCCGAGCAGTTCGCCGGGCTCGCCCGGCTGGTCGGCACCGACCGGCGGGCGGGAGCGCTGTACGAGGCGTTCACGGCCGCCGCGGAACGCTCCGGCCTCTCGGTGGCACAGGTGTGCCGACTGGGGCCCGGGGCCGGCGGGCTGCACCGGGTCGCCGAAGCTCTGCTCGACGTCGGCGACGGACTGTGGCGCTGGAAGGTCGCCCACCTCGGCCTGATGTCGCGGATGGTCGGCGGCGAGCAGGGCACCGGCGGCAGCAGCGGCATCGACTACCTGATCCGTCGGATCGTCCTTCCGTTCCCCGAACTCCGAAGCCAGCGGGGGCAGGTGCACGCCGCCGAGTTCGCGGGCAGCACGGGCTGAACCGTCCCATCGTCCACAGAAAACCAGGGTGAGGACCAATGATCTCCAGTGTGGTAATCGTCGGTGGCGGTACCGCGGGATGGATGACCGCCACGTACCTCAAGGCGGCGCTCGGCGACCGGATCGACGTGACGCTCGTCGAGTCGAAGAACGTCTCGACGATCGGCGTGGGCGAGGCCACCTTCAGCACCGTCCGGCACTTCTTCCAGTTCCTGGGGCTGGCCGAGCACGAGTGGATGCCGCAGTGCCACGCCTCCTACAAGCTCGCCATCCGCTTCGAGGACTGGCGGGCCAAGGGGCACTACTTCTACCACCCGTTCGAGCGGCCGCGGGTCGTGGAGGGCTACTCGCTCGCCGACTGGTGGCTGCACCTGCGCCCGAGCGAGCGCTTCGACCACGACGCCTCCGTGCTGGCCGCGCTGTGCGACGCCAAGAGCTCCCCCCGCCACCTCGACGGAACCATCTTCGAGCAGGACTACGCGGCGGGCCAGGGCGATCCCCGCCGCGCGGCACCGCCCGGCCAGAGCACCCAGTTCCCGTACGCCTACCACTTCGACGCCACCCTGCTGGCCCGGTTCCTGAGCGAGTTCGGGACGAAGCGCGGGGTCCGGCACGTCCGCGACGACGTGCTCGACGTCCGCCTCGACGAGGACGGCAGCATCCGCGACGTCCTCACCAAGGAGAACGGGGAGCTGGCCGGCGACCTGTTCGTCGACTGCACCGGGTTCCGCGGCCTGCTGCTGAACCAGGCGCTGGGCGTGCCGTTCGTCTCGTACCAGGACACCCTCCCGAACGACAGCGCGGTGGCCCTGCGGGTGCCGGTGGACGTGGCGGCCCGGGGCATGCGCCCGTGCACCACGGCCACCGCCCAGGACGCCGGATGGATCTGGACGATCCCGCTGCTCGACCGCCTGGGCACCGGGTACGTCTACGCCAGCGACTACTGCTCGCCGGAGGAGGCCGAACGCACCCTGCGGGAGTTCGTCGGCCCGGCGGCGGAGGACCTCACCGCCAACCACATCCGGATGAGGATCGGGCGCAGCGCCCAGTCCTGGGCGAAGAACTGCGTGGCGATCGGCCTCTCCAGCGGCTTCGTCGAACCGCTGGAGTCGACCGGCATCTTCTTCATCCAGAACGGCATCGAGCAGCTGGTCCGGCACCTCCCCGGCGGCCGCGACGACGAACGGCTCCGCGAGGCGTACAACCGGCAGGTCGGCCGGGTGATGGACGGCGTCCGCGAGTTCCTCGTCCTCCATTACTACGCCGCCGCCCGCAACGACAACCAGTACTGGCGGGACGCCAAGAGCCGCCCGCTGCCCGACGGCCTCGCCGAGCGCATCGAGCAGTGGCGCACCCGGCTGCCCGACCAGGACTCGGTCTACCCCTACTTCCACGGCTTCGAGCCGTACTCGTACTCGGCCATGCTCCTCGGGCTCGGCGGGCTGTCGACCCGGTCGCTGCCGGTGCTCTCCAAGCTCGACGACACCGCGGCGGTCCGGGAGTTCCAGCTGGTGCGCCGGCAGGCGGAGTCCCTGACCGACCGGATGCCGAGCCAGTACGCCTACCTGGCGCACCAGCACGCCGCCACCGCCGGGCGGTCCGCCTCCTGATGGACCGTCACGAAGACCGCTGGCCGATCAGATTCATGAAGTGGCTGCAGCCGGGGCTGGTGACCTTCGGCGCGTTCTGGGGCCTCAACCCGCCGTTCGAGTGGCTGACGGCGGGGGAGCCGTACCCGCCGGGGCGCGGGGCCCGCCCCCGCCCCCTCCCCGGACCCGGCCACCCGGAGCGCCTCATCCCCCATCTGCCGCTCTCACCCGCCGAGATGGCGCTGTGGAGCCAGCTCGCCTCCGGCGCCCCCGGGATCCCGGAACCCGGCCGTGCCGACCGGCTGCCCTGACCACCCGCTCCCCCGGCACCGGGTGCCCGACGGCGGACATGTCCCCTGCGTGAAAAGGACTCTGATGGTACGTCAATTACGCTCGGCGGCCTCGGCCGGAGCCGAGACCGAAGGACGGGTCGTACTGGCCCAGCCGCGAGGCTTCTGCGCCGGGGTGCGCCGCGCCATCGGCATCGTGGAGCGGGCCCTGGACCTGCACGGTGCACCGGTCTACGTCCGCAAGGAGATCGTCCACAACCACTACATCGTCTCCGAGCTGGAGAAGCGGGGCGCGGTCTTCGTCGACAGCGAGGACGAGGTGCCCGAGGGGGCGATCTGCGTGTTCTCCGCGCACGGGGTCTCGCCCGCGGTGCGGACCGGCGCCGCGCGGCGCAGCCTGGAGGTCATCGACGCCACCTGCCCGCTGGTCGCCAAGGTGCACCAGGAGGCGCTCCGGTTCGTCCGCGACGGCCGGATCATCCTGCTGGTCGGCCACGCGGGCCACGAGGAGGTCGAAGGGGTCCTCGGCGAGGCTCCCGAGCGCACCCTGGTGGTCGAGACGACCGAGGACGTGCGGCGGCTCGACCTGGCCGACGACACCCCGGTGGCCTACCTCACCCAGACCACCCTGTCGTTCGACGAGACCGCCCGGGTGGTCGAGGCGCTGCACGACCGGTTCACCGACCTGGTCGGCCCGCACGACGACGACATCTGCTACGCCAGCCAGAACCGGCAGACCGCGGTCAAGGAGCTGGCCGACGGGCAGGACCTGGTCCTGGTCGTCGGGTCCCACAACTCCAGCAACTCGCTGCGGATGGTGGAGGTGGCCCGGGAGCGGGGCTGCGCCGCGCACCTGGTGCCGGACCTCACCCACCTCGACGAGCGGTGGCTGGAGGGCGTGTCGACCGTCGGGGTCAGCTCGGGGGCCAGCGCCCCGGAGATCCTGGTCCGCGAGCTGGTCGACCGGTTGGCCGACCTCGGCTACGGCGGGGTCGAGGTCCAGCAGGGCGCCGTGGAGGACGTCGTCTTCTCCATCCCGGGGCGTCTGGCGGATCCGGTCACCGGCCGGGTGCCGCGCACTCCGCTGGCAGACGAGGTGCACTGATGCCGACCGTCGCACACGCCCATCCGGCCGGCTCGCGGCCGGCGGCCGGGGAGCACGCCGTACCGTCGCTGGAGGACCTCGGCGGACCGGCCGGTCTGCGGGCCCTCTCCCCCGACCAGGCCTGCCGACTGGCTTCGGACATCCGGACGTTCATGGTGGAGGCGGTCACCCGGACCGGTGGGCACCTCGGGCCCAACCTGGGGGTCGTCGAGCTGTCGATCGCGCTGCACCGGGTCTTCGACTCCCCCGACGACCGGATCCTCTGGGACACCGGGCACCAGGCCTACGTGCACAAGATCCTCACCGGCCGGGCCGACGGCTTCGCCACCCTCCGGCAGGCGGGCGGCCTCTCCGGCTACCCGTCGCGGCAGGAGTCCGCTCACGACGTCATCGAGAACTCGCACGCCTCGACCGTGCTGTCCTGGGCGGACGGGCTGGCCCGGGCGCACCGCCTGAGCGGCGCCGCGGACCGCGTCGTGGCGGTGATCGGCGACGGCGCGATGACCGGCGGGATGGCCTGGGAGGCCCTCAACAACATCGCGGCGGCACCGGACCGGCCGGTGATCGTCGTGCTCAACGACAACGCCCGGTCCTACGCCCCCACCACGGGTGCGCTGGCCGGCCACCTCGCGGCCCTGCGCGGCCCCGAGGCCCCGCAGGCCCTGTTCGAGCAGCTCGGGCTGGCCTACCTGGGGCCGGTCGACGGGCACGACATCGCGGCGACCGAAGCGGCACTGCGCCGCGCGGCCGCCCTCGGCCGGCCCGTCCTCGTCCACTGCGTCACCGAGAAGGGCCGCGGCCACGCCCCGGCCGAGCAGGACGAGGCGGACCGCTTCCACGCCGTCCGCGCCAGGGCCAAGCCCGGCCCGGACGGGGACGGCTCGCCCTCGTGGACGTCCGTCTTCAGCGGCGAACTGGCCGAGCTCGGCGCGACCCGGACGGACCTCGTGGCCATCACGGCGGCCATGCTCGAACCGACCGGGCTGGGCGAGTTCGCCCGCCGCTACCCCGACCGCACCGTCGACGTCGGCATCGCCGAGCAGCACGCGGTGACGGCGGCGGCGGGCCTGGCCTTCGGCGGCCTGCACCCGGTGGTGGCGGTGTACGCGACCTTCCTCAACCGGGCCTTCGACCAGCTCCTGCTCGACACCGCCCTGCACCGGGCGCCGGTGACCTTCGTCCTCGACCGCGCGGGCGTGACCGGTGACGACGGCCCCTCCCACCACGGGATGTGGGACCTGTCGCTGCTCCAGCTGGTGCCCGGGCTGCGGGTGGCCGCGCCGCGGGACGCCGCCGCCCTGCGGCGGGCCCTGCGCGAGGCGGTCGCCGTGCACGACGGGCCCACCGCCCTGCGCTTCCCCAAGGGCCGCACCGGCCCGGACATCCCGGCCGTCGAGACCGTCGGCGGCGTGGACGTCCTGCGGCGCGGTACGACACCGGACGTCCTGCTCGTCGCGGTGGGCGCGATGGCCGGGGCGTGCCTGGACGCGGCCGACCGGCTGGCCCGGCACGGCGTCGGGGTCACCGTCGTCGACCCCCGCTGGGTCAAGCCCGTCCCGCCCGCCGTGGTCGAGCTCGGCCTGCGCCACACGCTGGTCGCCACCGTCGAGGACGGCGGCCGCGCCGGTGGCGCCGGACAGGCGATCGCCCAGGCGATGGGCGATGCCGGAGCGGCGGCAGCCGTCCGCACCTTCGGGCTGCCGCAGGACTTCCTGGAGCACGGCGCGCGGGACGACATCCTGGCGCGCTGCGGGCTCTCGGGGCAGGACATCGCCCGCGCCCTGGGCGAGCTGCTCCACCCCGGCCGAGCGCGGCCGGGAACCGCCTCCGACCAGTCGACGACAACGAAGTGAGGAGCAAGGTCTCATGCCGGTAGCGCTCGGTATTCCGTCCCTGCCGCTCAAGCCGCTCGCCAAGCGCCGTGTCTCCCGGCAGATCATGGTCGGCAACGTGCCGGTCGGCGGCGACGCCCCCGTCTCGGTGCAGTCCATGACCACCACCGTGACCTCGGACATCAACGCCACGCTGCAGCAGATCGCCGAGCTCAC
>NZ_JBHVUV010000063.1:0-20688 GCF_042883905.1 Kitasatospora sp. NPDC058170 | reverse complement strand
CCTTTTCGGGGGGGCGGGTTTTTTTTTATACGTCCCGGGGCGGGGGCGGTCCCCGGGCCCCCCGCGCCGGCCACCGCGCCGTTCGGGGGCGCGAACGCTCAGCGGCCCGCGATCGGCGATCCGGTCCCGGCGGTCAGGGGCCGCCTACGCGGCGCCGCTGATGCCGGGCGCGACGAACCGCCGGTGGAGCGGCGAGAAGGAGACCTCGGGGGCGCCGGCGATCCCGGCGTTCTGGACCGCCGGTGTCAGCCGCTGGGCGAGGAACGCCTCGAAGGCCTGCTGGGACTCCCACACGTCGGTCACGTGCAGCGACTGGTCATCGAACCAGGCGACGTGGACCTGGCCACCCGCCGACGGGATCTCCTCCCAGTCGACCGCGTCCCGCACCGCGTCGTACTGCTCCGGCGTGACCCCGGGCCAGCGCATCGACATCACCACAGCCATGTCCGTTCTCCTTGCTCAGTAGCGGCGTACTGCTCGGTAGCGGCGTACCGGTCACTTACCAGCCAACAGCCTCCACCGGCCCGACGCACCCCGGCGGCGAGCGGCGGCGCCCCCTGCGGGCCCCAGCGGCCCCCGTCCGTGCCGACCGACCCTTCCGGGCTCCCGGGCTCCCGGGTGCGCGTCACGGGAAAGCGGGAGATCATGCTCCCCCGATCGGGGGAGGCCGGCGCTGAGCTGCACGGTCATACTCGTGATCATGATCAAGGGACTCCGGCCGCTGCTACGCGGCTCCACGTACTCCGGTGTGTTCTTCGCCTACTGCGGCGCGCTGGCGAGCCTTCCGCTGCTGCCGTTCGCCCTGCTGCCGGCGCTGGCATGGCGATCCGCTCCGGAGGCGGTGCAGATCGCTCTGGTCCTGGTGCTCTGGGCGGCACTGGTCGGCGTGGTCGGCCTGGCCCGCACCACGCGGCGGATGCTGATCGTGTCCGCCCGTCGGCTGCTGAGGGTGCCGCTGCCGGATCCCGTGGCCGCCGCGTCGGCCCCCGCCGCGCCGTCCGGCGCCGACCGCTGGCGGACTCCGCTCTGGCTGGTGCTGCACGTGGCACTGGGCTGGGCGGGCGGCCTGACCACCGGTGTGCTGCTCGCGGCGGGCCTGGCCATGCCCGGCGGTTGGACCGGCACCGAGGCGAGGGCGAACCTGTTCGGCTGGTCGGTGCAGGTCACGGGCGGCTGGAGCTGGGTGGCGGCGATCGGCTGCGTGCTGCTGGCGGCGGCCGTGTGCGTGGCGGTGGCGAGCGTCCTGCGGTGGTCCGCGCCGCGGCTGCTGGGCCCGTCGTCGGCCGAGCGGCTCGCGCTGGCGGCCGAGCGGGAGCTGCTGCTGGCCGAACGCAACCGGCTGGCCCACGAGTTGCACGACTCGATCGGACACACGCTGACGGCGGCCACGATCCAGGCGGCGGTGGCGGGCGAGGTGCTCTCCGCGGACCCGGTGGCGGCGCGGGCCGCGATGCGCAGCATCGAGGAGTCGACCCGGGCCGCGTTGGAGGACCTGGACTACGTACTGGGCGTGCTGCGCGAGGAGAAGGCGGGGACGGCGCCGACCCGGACCCTGACCGACCTGCCCGAACTGCTGGACCGGTTGCGGCACGCGGGCGCGGTGGTGGAGCCGGAGCTGTCGGGCGAGTTGGAGCAGGTGCAGGGGACGCTCTCCCGGGCGGCGTACCGGATCCTGCAGGAGGGGCTGACGAACGCGCTGCGGCACGGGGCGGGCGGTCCGATCGAGGTCCGGGTGGCGGCCGCGCCGGACGGACTGGAGCTCAGCGTGGTCAACCGGACGGGTACGGGCGGCGCGGGCGCGGGCAGTGGAGCCTTCCCGACGTCCGGGCACGGCCTGACCGGGCTGGCCGAGCGCGTACGGCTGCTGCACGGCGAGTTCGAGGCCGGGCCGGACGGGTCGCAGCGCTGGCGGTTGGCGGTCCGGCTGCCGGTACGCTTGCCGGCATGATCGGCCCTGGCGCGAGCGCAGCCCTCACGACCGGCCCTGACGCGAGCGCACCCGTCATGACCGGCACCACCGGCCCCGCAGTCACCGGCCCCGCAGTCACCGGCCCTGCCGGCGCCGCCGTCACGCTCCTGATCGCGGACGACGACGAGGTGACCCGCAGCGGTCTGCGCACCCTGCTCGCGGCACAGCCGGGGATCGCGGTGGTCGGGGAGGCCGCCGACGGCCTGGAGGCGGTCGAGCAGGTACGGCGGCTGCGGCCGGACGTGGTCCTGATGGATGTGCGGATGCCTCGCCTCAACGGGATCGACGCCACCCGGCAGTTGCTGGCCGAGTCGGCCGAACCGCCGAGGGTCGTGGTGATCACCACCTTCGAGAACGACGACTACGTCACCGCCGCGCTCGGCGCGGGGGCCAGCGGGTTCGTGCTCAAGCGGCGTCCGGTCCGGGAGATCGCGGAGGCGGTGCGGGTGGTGGCGGCCGGGGAGGCGATCCTCTTCCCCGCGGCCCTGCGCCGGATGGTCGCGGCCCGCCCGCTGGACTCCGCCCGGGCGCTGCCGCAGGCGGCGCTGACCGGGCGGGAGGAGGAGGTGCTGCGGTTGATGGCCACCGGCCTGTCCAACCCGGAGATCGCGGAGTCCCTCACGGTGAGCCCGGAGACGGTCAAGACACACGTCGGAAACGTGCTGACCAAGCTCGGCGCGCAGAACCGGACCCACGCCGTGGTGATCGCGTACGAGTCCGGTCTGGTGGTGCCGGGGTTCACCGGCTGACACGGCGTGAGGTGCCCGGACCGGCGGCGCGGAGCGGTGTGGCTCTCCCGGGGGAGGGGGATCGTCCGCGTGGACGAGGTCAGTTCGCCGTCGTGTCGCCACGGTGGAGTCATGGCGATCAAGGGCAGTACGGGCGAGGTCCGACCGGGCACGCGGTGGGGGTACGCCGTCGCGGTGTGGGGGGTGCTCTTCGCGATACCCAGCTTTCTCTGGGCGGCGGGGGGCACCTTCGGCGCGGAGTCGACGGTGGCGCCCGAGCTGGTGCGGCTCGCCCGTGACGGGGTGCCGTGGTTCCTGGCCGTCCTGTGGGTGACGGGCTTCCTCAAGCTCTTCGGGGCCGTGATCGGTCTCGGCCTGACACGCCTCCGAGGCCGTCGGACCAGCCGCGCCCTCGTGTTCTGCGGCGGTGGCGCAGCTGTCCTGCTCGGCTGGCACGGCGGCCTCTTCCTCGTCCACGGCATTCTCGTGGAGACCGGCGCCGCCTCGGTCGATCCCGCCCTCGCCGGGCTCACCCGCTGGTACCTCTACCTGTGGGGGCCGTGGTTCATCGCCGGCGGCCTCGCCTTCGCCACCGCGACCGCCCGCTACCTCCGCCGCCACCCCGACCACCGCGACCACCGCAGCGCCCGCCACCGCGCCGCCCTCGGCGCCCTCGGAGCGCTCCTCCTCTCCCTGGCCTCCACCGCCACCGGCATCGGCTGAGCGTCGGAAAGTCGGCCCGCCCGACTTCCTGTGCACCGCCCCCGGTTCCGCGTTCCCGCACGGCACCGCACCGGCCACCCGTGGGAGGGGAACTCGTGGGAGAGGAACTCGTACTCCGGCAGCGGCCCGTGCGCCTCCTGATTCGCCCCCCGTCCCCGACGGGGGGCGGTAGTTTGTCCGCGCAGGAGGTCGGGGGGCCGATGCCGCCGACGACGACCGGAACGACGGATCCGAGGACGGCCGGGGCGGCAGGGACGCCGCTGCTGCCGAACTCACGCAGAAGGAGGCGCACATGGCGGCCCACGGTAGGAGACTGCTGATCGCAGCGATAGGCGTGGCGCTGGCGGGCACCTTGGGTTGCTCGTCGACGCCACGCACGTCCGAGGCGACGGCACTGCCTCCGGCTCCGAGCAGCGCGGCACCTTCCTCACCGCCCGTTTCCCCTCCCCCGACCGGGTCCGGGTCCGGGTCCGGGTCCGGCAAGCCGTTCTGCAAGGTGGACACCCCGGCCGCCTGGAAGCAGGCCCAGACCGCCGGCATGCTCCGGGCGGCGCAGGACGAGTCCCTGGACCCGATGGCCGTGGCGCCCGACGGCTCCTCGGTGATCGCCGCCAGTCGGCGCGACGGCGGTGTGACCCTGGTCCGGTTGCGTGACCAGGGCCGCGAGCGCACCACGATCCACAGCGTCGCCGACTCCGGCCAGGGCGGCCTCGGCCTGGCCGACTTCGACGGCCGCTGGCTGGTCTTCACCATCCTCGCCTCGAACGATGTCGGCTCCAGGTGGGAGCTGTTCGCCTGGGACTCCCAGGCCGGCGGAGCCCCCAGGAGCATCGCCAGGACCCCGGTCGACGCCGACGGGAACCCGGTGCCCGGGCCGTTCATGTACCCGTGGGTCGACAACGGCAAGGTGACCTGGGTCCAGGGAGTCAGCGACGGGGCCAAGGACCGGAAGCTCACCGACGTCCAGCGGCAGGTCCATCTCTACGATCTCGCCTCGGCGACCGACAAGGTCGTACGCACCGGGCACATGGCGCCCTCGTTCTTCGCCGGAGACACCCTGGTCTGGCCGGAGGCCTTCGCCGTCGACACTCCCACGAAGCTCACCGCGGTCACCGCGCAGGGCACGCCGGCCGACCTCCCCGCTGCGCTGGCCGCCGCTGACGGCTCACCGGCCTCGGCGAGCGACGGAACCACCTGGGCGTGGACCGGGGCGGGCAACCGGAATCTGTACGCCTGGAGGGCCGGATGGCCGGCGCCGGTCATGGTGGTCGAGGGGTCGGCCATCGACTGGGTCCACGTCGCCGGAGATGTGATCACCTGGACCGATTCCACCGCGACTTGGGCCGCCGACCTGCGCGGACGCGCCTACACGCAGATGACACCGCAGTACGGCGGAACCAACAGCCACGGGACCGCCGTCGTCGTCTCCTATCCGGGACCGGACAAACGATCAGTCAGCTACGTGTTCACCAGTGCAGGCCTCACCCCGCTGTCCTGCCCGCAATGAGGGCAACTGCGCGGCCCGGACGAGTGCGCCGAGGGCGGAGCCGCCGCCCGTGGCCAGCCCGCGGCCGCTCTCCTCGCCGTTCACCTGCCGTACCCCGGGGCGGCCGGATACTCCGTGGGCTGCGGACACCCGGAGATGTAGGCTCTCCGATCAAGGACTTTTGAACGAGTTCAGGAACAGGAATTGGGGGGCCGGTGTACCGTCACCGTGTCATGATCTCCGCTGCCGCCGTCGCGGCAGTCGTCGGCTTCGTACCTGCCACGGCGCAGGCGGCGAGCCCGTCGGCCGGTCCCGGCCGGACCGCGAGCACCACCGCCCCGGCCGACGGGGCCGGGCAGGGCGCCCCCTCGGCGGGCGCCGCCGCGCAGACCGCCGAGGACGCCGCCGCCGAGAAGGCCGCGAGGGAGGCCGTGGCGAAGGACATCGCCGCGGGGAACGCCGAGGCCGCCGAGGCCAAGGCCGGCGCCCGGGCCACGGCGCCGGGTGCGGCGGCCGAGCAGCCGTACTTCCAGGTCTTCACCGGCGAGTCCAATCGGAACGCGCACGGCATGGGGATGGCGGTCGGGGTCAGCACCGACCTGACCCAGGGGGTCGTCAGCTACAAGGTCGACTGGGGTGACGGCAGCACCTCCGAGGAGTTCGGCACCCTCAAGGAGGTGGTGTTCCTCGACCACACCTTCGCCGGGGTCGGCTCCCACAGGATCACGGTCACGGCGACCGAGCTGCTCGAGAAGCTGACCGCCGTCACCGTCACCGAGGTGGTCCTGGACGGCACCGAGTTCACCCCGCACTCGCCCACCCGGCTGCTGGACACCCGCGACGGCACCGGGGCCCCGGCCGCCGGAGCGGTCGCCCCATACGCCACGACCCGGGTGAAGGTCGCCGGCAACGGGGACATCCCGGCGGGCGTGACCGCCGTGGCCCTGAACATCACCGCCACCAACACCACGGTGGACGGGCACGTCATCGCCTACGCCTCCGGGACGAAGCAGCCGACCACCTCGAACGTGAACTTCGCAGCGGGGCAGACCGTGCCGACCCTGGCGATCGTGCCGGTCGGCGCGGACGGGTACGTCGAGCTGGCCAACCGCAGCGGCGGCCCGGCGGACCTGATCGCCGACGTGACGGGCTACTTCACCAAGTCCGCGGCCAACGGGTACGCCTCCGTGAAGCCGTCCCGGATCGCCGACACCCGCGAGGGCCGGGGCACGGCCCGGGGGCAGGCCGCCGGGCAGAGCACCTTCGCCCTGCAGGTCGCCGGCCAGGGCGGGCTGCCGGCCCAGGGCGTCGCGGCCGTCGCGCTCAACGTCACGGTCACCGACCCGAAGGGCCCCGGCCACCTGACCGTGTTCCCGAGCGGCGAGCAGCCGTCGGCCACCTCGAACCTGAACTTCACCGCCGGACAGACGGTCGCCAACGCGGTGATCGTGCCGGTCGGCCCGGACGGTCGGATCAGCATCCGCAACGGCGCCTGGGACCCGGCCGACGTGATCGTGGACGTCACCGGCTACTACAGCGCCGACGGCAAGGCCGCCTACCTGCCGGAGGAGCCGCAGCGGCGGTACGACTCGCGGCCCTGGGGGCCGATCTCCGGCCGGAACTACGTCCGTGAAGGGGTCTGGACGTCCGGCCGGGCGCTCGAAGCCGTCGTCCTGAACACGACGGTGACCAACCCGCAGGGCAGCGGCCACCTCGCGGTCGCTCCGGATCCGACCAACGGGGGCGGCGTCCGGCCGACTCCGCCGGACTCCTCCGTCCTGAACTGGACCAAGGGCGCCACCGTCTCCAACCTGGTCCAGGTGGACATGAGGAACACGGGGTACCTCGACATCTGGAACCTGGGCTGGGAGCCGACCGACCTGATCGTCGACCTGGTCGGTTCGTACGACCGGCTCTGACGTCCCGTCCGCACCGCGCGCCGCTCGCACCGCGCGCCGGCCGTCCGTCCCTCCGGGGGCGGGCGGCCGGTGCCGTTCCCGCAACCGGCGGCCGGGCACCCGGCGCGGGCCCTCGGCCCGGCTCGTTGGTGGTCGGCAATTCGGTGGCGGGTCGAGCAGGCAGCGCCTAGGCTCCCGATCATGTACTCGGTCATCCATAACTGGCAGTCTCTGCGCATCCGTTCGGTGTCCCGGACTCGGTGCTGACCCGAGGGTTCCGTCGGCACCTGGTCATCCGCGCACTGCTCACCGTTCGCCTCAGGATGACGAGGACTCCATGATGCACACCACCTCACAACCCACCTTCGTGTTCGTTCCCGGAGGCTCCAGCAATGCCCGGGCCTGGGGGCCGTTGCAGAACGAGTTGGCCCTGCACGGGCACCGCTCGTACGCCGTCGACCTGCCAGGACACGGCGACCGCGCCGATCACCCGGCCGCCTACTACCGGCAGCCCCAGGACCTGGCGGCGCTGGCCACCGCTCCCTCCCCGATGCGTGGCGTCACGTTGTGGGACAACGTGCGTCACGTGGTGGACGTCCTGCACCGGCTCGCCCCCTCGGGACCCCTGGTCCTGGTGGGCAACAGCTTCGGCGGCCTGACCGTCACCGCCGTCGCGAACGCCGTGCCCGAACTCCTCGACCGCGCCGTCTACATCTCCGCCGTCTGCCTTGGCGACCCGGCGATGGTCACCGGGGAGTGGGACGTCCCCGACGACAACCTGCTGGACGCCGCAGCGGCGCGGATCACCGTGCCGGACACGGGAGACCAGGGGATCGTGCGGCTGAACTGGCGTGCCGCGCACACCGACCCCGTACTGTTCGCGCAGCTCAAAGCCGCCGTCATGGCAGACTCCACCGACCACCAGTTCCGGATGTTGCTGGACTCCATGGACCCGGACGAGAACTACGCGGTACTGGAGGAGGGATCGGTGGCCCGCGCTGAACAATGGGGGAAGGTTCCGCACACCTTCGTACGCCTCTCCGAGGACCGGAGCATCCCTCCGGCAGTACAGGACTACATGATCCGCAAGGCGGACGAGCTGACACCCGCAAACCCCTTCGACGTCCGCACGCTGGCCACCTCACACGTCGGATACTTCAGCCGCCCGCACCTCTTCGCCGAAGTGCTGGCCGACCTGGCCCGAGTAGCACCGATGTGACAGAGCCCCGTCGTCACCGGGCGGTGAACCAGTAGTCGCCGAAGACGTCCCCGTCGGCGCCACGGCGTACGCCGACGGGGACGATCAGGAACGGTCCGTCACTACCGCGACACCACGTGCTCCAGCTCGCACCGGGCCTGTTCCGGAACGTCCGCGACAATCATCACGGCGTTGGGGAACAAGCTCAGCGCCGGGTCTTCAGCCAGTCGGCGAAGGCGGCCAGTGCGGGGGCCGGGTCGCGGCGGCCGAGGCCGATGCGGAAGCGGTCGGTGGGGGTGGGGGTGAGTTCGGAGCGGTAGATGCTCGCGGGCAGGAGCAGGACTCCGGCCTGCTCGACCAGCCGGGTGCAGAACTCCTCCACGCCGTCCGGGCCGAGGTAACGGGGGTAGGCCACGCAGCCGCCGTCCGGGGCGCGCCACTCGAAGAGGTCGGCGAAGTCGGCGAAGAACGCGTCGAAGTGCGGCAGGTTGGCGGCGATGATCGCGCGGTTGCGGGACAGGATCTGCTCGCGGTTGTTGATCGCGATCCGGGCCAGGATCTCGCTGGGCGCGGAGTTGCAGATGGTGGTGTAGTGCTTGGCGCGCTCCAGACGGCTGCGCAACTCCCGGTCGCGGCAGGCGATCCAGCCGACCCGTAGGCCGGGCAGGCCGAGGGACTTGGAGGTGACGTTGAGCGAGAGGGCCGTCCCGGAGAGGTCGGCGGCCTGGGGCAGGGTGCGGGACTGGTCGAACTCCAGGCCGCGGTAGACCTCGTCGCTGAAGAGGTGGATGCCGCGCTCGTCGCAGAGTCGGGCGATCCGGGTGAGGTCGGCCGCGTCGATCACCTTGCCGGTGGGGTTGTTGGGGAAGTTGACGGAGACGACGCGGGTGTTGGGACGCAGCGCGGCGGTCAGTTCGTCCAGGTCGAGCGCCCAGTCGCGCCCGGCGTCCAGGGCGACGCCGGTGACCTCGCAGAGGGAGAGCGGGATGGTCTCGGCGGACTGGTAGTTGGGCGTCACGACGACGGCGTGGTCGCCGGGGCCGAGCAGCACCTGCATGGCCAGGTTGAGGGCCTCCTGCGCGCCGCCGAAGCAGATCACGTCGTCGGCGTCGACGTGCTCGTACATGCCGGCGATCGCCTGCCGCAGGGCCGGGTCGCCGAAGGTCTCGGTGTAGCCGAGGGTGAGGGTGTCCCAGGCGTGCCGGTCCTCGGGCCCGGCCAGGGCGAGCAGTTCGGACATCGCCATGGTCTGCGCGTCCGAGGCGGTGAGGTGGTGGCGGGCGGTGAACTCCCAGCGGGAGAAGTGGGTTTCCAGCCGGAAGTCGGGCAGCCTGGTCATCGGTCGTTCCTCTGTTCTGCGTGCGGCTGTTCTGCGTGCAGCTGTTGTGCGTGCGGCTGTTCCGCGTCGGCCCGTTGCGCGGCCGGTCCGGGTTCGGCCGGTCCGGGTCCTGCCGTCGGCTCGCTCCTGAGCTCAGCGAGCAGGGTGTAGACCGTCGAGCGCGAGACCTTGAGCGCGGTGGCGACGGCCGGGACGGCGCGGCGCACCGCGAGCACCCCGGCCTGGTCGAGTTCGCGCAGCACGGCGAGCCGGTCCTCGCGGCCGAGCCGTTCCGGCGGTCGGCCGTGGGCGCGGACGTAGCCGCCGACGACGTCGTTCATCCGCTCCGTCCAGTCTCGTTCGAAGAGCGGTTCGGGGCGAGGCGCGGTGGGGGCGGCGAACCCGGCCAGCAGGGCGGCGGCCTGTTCCAGCGGTCCGCGGTCGAGGTTGACGCAGAGCACGGCCGAGGGGCGGCCGTCGGTGTCGCGCAGCACGGCGCTGACCGAGGAGAGCCGCCGTCCGTCGGGCAGCAGCTTCTCGTAGGGCCCGTAGACGTCGGGCGCGGACGGGTCCAGCCCCTCCAGTTCACCGAGCAGGGACGGGTCGCCGGGGGCGCGGCCGCTCATCGGGTTCCAGAGGGCGAGGACCTCGTCCCGGACGGCGTCGTGCAGCACCACCTCGGCGTAGGGGCCGAGTAGCAGTGCCACCGCCTGGCACACGGGCGACCAGGTCCGGACGCGCGGGTCGGGGGTCTCTGCGGTCATATCTGGACTGTACGTCCAGTCTGGACATTCCGTCCAGCGCAGCTCGGTGCGGCGCGATGTGGCGCGCAGGAGCCGAGGCCCCCGCCTCCCCCGGGAGAGAAGGGAGGCGGGGGCAGCGGGCTCAGGTGCAGCTGATCAGCAGGGCGAGGGTGGCGGTGCAGGAACGGGACGCGCGGTCGTTGGTCGCGACCGGGTCGGCGGGCGCGCTCGCGGTGCGCGTGGCGGTGACGGTGAAGGTCCGGCCGAGGTTGAGCAGGCCGATCTGCACCGTGACGTGGCGGGTGGTGCTCGCGCCCTGGGCCAGCGGGGCGGCGAGGGTGCAGTTCAGCTTGCCGGCCGCGATGGTGCAGTCGGTCGAGGAGGCGCTGAACCCGCTGGGCAGGTCGGCGGTGACGGTGGCCGCGGTGACCGTGGCGGGCCCGGCGTTGGTCAGGGTGAGGGTGTAGTCGACCCGCCCGGAGAACAGCCCGCCCACCGGTGCGGCGCCGAGCGAGACGGCGAGGTCGGCGGTGGGTGCGGTGTAGCCGAAGCGGTCGGCGGGGGTCACCGCGCTGGTGCCGCCCGGGGTGGTGACCCGGACGTCCACCGTCCCGGCCGCGGAGGCGGCGGGCGCGGTGGCGGTGCAGCCGGTCGCGGTGCAGGAGAACGTGGTGGCGTTCCCGGCGGCGCCGAAGCTCACGGCGGTGGCGCCCTCCAGATCGGTCCCGGTGACGGTGACGACCGTGCCGCCGGCCTGCGGACCGGACGCCGGACTGACCCCGGTCACCACCGGCACCGGCAGCGGGAAGCCGAGGACGCTCACCGCGGCACCGGTGAAGTCGGTCAGGTAGCCGCGCCGCCCGTCCGGGCTGAGCGCCAGTGTGAACGGGCTGGCGCCGACCGGCACCGTCGCGGTGACCGCGCGGTCGGCGGTGGTGATCACGCTCAACGTGTCGTCGGCGTAGTTCGAGGCGTACGCGTACCGGCCGTCCGGGGAGAGCGCGACGGCGAACGGGTTGGTCCCCACCGTCACGGTGCCCGCGACGGTGTTCGCTGCGGTGTCCAGCACGCTGAGGGTGTTGTCGCCGCCGTTGGCGGTCCACAGCCGGGAGCCGTCGGAGCTCAGCGCCAGGCCGAACACCCCGTGGCCGACGGCGACCGTCGCGCTCACCGTGTTGCTCGCGGTGTCGATGACGTTCACCGCCTGGGCGCCCGAGGCGGCGACGTAGACGTGCCCGCCGTCCGGGGCGACGACCAGGCCGTGCGGTTCGGCGCCCACCGGGACGGTGGCGGTGACGGCGTTGGTCGCGGTGTCCAGCACGCTCACGGTGCCGTCCCCGGCATTGCCGACGTAGACGTGCGCGCCGTCGCGCGCGACGGCCACCCCGAAGGGTTCGGCACCGACCGGGACGGTGGCGGTGACGGCGTTGGTCGCGGTGTCCAGCACGCTGACCGTGTTGTCGAGGTGGTGGGTCAGGTACGCGCGCCGCCCGTCCGGCGCCCAGGCCACGGCGTACGAGCCGGTGCCGGCCGTGAAGGTGCCGGTCACCGTGCCGGTGGCGGTGTCGAGGACGCTCACGGTGCCGCTGCTCTGGCTGGTCACGAACGCCCGGCCGCCGTCCGGCGCGAGCGCGACGCCCGCCGGATAGTCCGCCACGGCCACCGTGGCGGTCACGGCGGGCGGCGGCGCGGCGGCCTCCGCGGTGCCGGGCTGCGACAGCAGCGCGGCCGTGGCCGCACCTGTGGCGACCACGGCCGTCCAGGAGCGGAGCGGGGAGCGACGTATTCTCACGGGGGTCTTCTCCAGACTCGTCAAGGCATCGGGGAATGCTGGGCTCCGGTGCGTCCGGGAGCCGCCCGAAGCGTAGGAGACGCGTTGACGGAGCATCAGGAGTTGATCGGGATTGTTGCCAAATGTTCAGAACCGGTCACCGGCCACGCCGGGATGAGCGCGGCCCTGCGACGAGGTGAACAGAGCCCCTCGACGGAACCGGTGTCGCCCCCGGGAGCAGCACGGATGGCGGCCCGGCGGCGGCACGGGTGGCGGCCCGGTGCCGGTCGGGCGCAGCCTGGAGGGAGGCGATCGCGTGCCCCGGGACGCGGTCGGTGATCGGTCGAGGAGCGGCCATGGACGAGATCGACGTACTGGTCGTGGGCGCGGGCCCGGTGGGCCTGACGGCCGCCGCCGAACTACGGCGCCACGGGGTCGACTGCCGGATCGTGGACAGGCTCGCCACCCCGCAGCACTACGCCAAGGCCGTCGGGGTGCAGCCGCGCACGCTGGAGCTGTGGGACGCGATGGGCATGGTCGGCGCGGCCCTCGACGAGGCCGTCCCGATGCTCGGCCAACTCCTGTACTCCGACGGGCAGCCCGGCCCCCGGATCGAGCTGGCCCTGCCGCCCGACGTCCCGTACGCCTTCGCCGCGCTGCCGCAGTACACGACGGAGCGCCTGCTCACCGAGCACCTGGCCGGCTGGGGCACGCACGTCGAGCGCGGCACCGAGCTGGTCTCCCTCGAACAGGACCCCGACCACGTCCGGGTCGCTCTCCGGGGCCCGGCCGGACCGCGGGAGCTGCGGGCCCGCTATGTGGTGGGCTGCGACGGCGCGCACAGCCTGGTGCGGAAGACGGCCGGCCTGCGCTTCGAGGGCGACGCCTTTCCCGAGCAGTACATGCTGGGCGATGTCGAGGTGGACTGGAACCTCCCGGCGGGGTACGGCGTCCGGGCCGTCCACCATGACGCGGACGGGAAGGTCGACGACCTGCTGGTCTGCATCCCGCTCCCGGGCCGGGGGCGGTACCGGATGTCGATGATGGTGCCGGACGAACTGTCCGGCACGGGTTCGGGGGACGGCGTCGAACACGGGCTGGAGGGCGGCCGGGCCCCCGAACTGCGGCACATCCAGGCGGTGCTCGACCGGCTCTCGCCCCGGCCTGCGCACGCCTCGGCGCTGCGCTGGGCCTCCACCTTCCGGATCAGCCACCGCCTGGTGGACCGCTACCGGGTCGGACGGCTGTTCGTGGCCGGGGATGCCGCCCACATCCACCCGCCCACCGGCGCCCAGGGCATGAACACCGGCGTCCAGGACGCCTACAACCTGGCCTGGAAACTGGCGCTCGCGGTGCGTGGCATCGCCGCCGACGACCTGCTCGACAGCTACCACGCCGAGCGGCACCCGGTCGGCGCGGAGGTCGTCGGCCGAACGGTCCGGCACGCCCGGGCGGGCGTCCAGGCCGACGCCGGGTCCGATTCCGGGCCCGACTCCCAGGCCGGGTCCGGCTCCGGGGCCAGGTCCGGGGCCGGGTCCGAGGCCAGGTCCGAAGCCAGGTCCGGGTCCGGGTCCGGGTCCGGGTCCGACGCCGACGGTCTGGAGGCGATCCTGCGGCGGGAGGCCCAGCTCCTGGTCGGGTACCCCGACAGCCCGCTGGTCGAGCCGGCCGAGGGCACGGACCCCGCGACGGGCGGCCCCGCCCCCGGCGACCGGGCGCCGGACTGCCGCGGGCTGGAGCGCGAGCTCGCGAGCTACCCGAGCCGGCTGTTCGACCTGCTGCGCAGCCCCCGGCACACACTGCTGATCCACGTCGACCCCGGCGCCGCGGGCGAGCAGGCGACCACGTGTGCGGTGGCCGCACTGTCCGCGGCCCACGGGCTGCTGGACGTGTACGCGGTGCTCGCCCCGGGCGCGCCGCAACCGCAGTGGCGCCTGCCGTTCGTCCGGGACGGCGCGGGCGAGTTCGCCGCCGCCTACGCGGCCCGCCCCGGAGAGGCGTTCCTCGTCCGGCCCGACGGCTACCTGGCCGGACGGTTCCACCCGCCGACGCCGGAGCGGCTGGCGAGCTGCCTGCGCCGGACCTTCGGCGTGGGGTGAGGCGGGCGGCGGTTTCACGGCGGCGGCCGTCGCTGCGCCCGGCCACGGCGACCGGCGGTCGGCGGATTCGGCACGCACCCGGCGCCGGGCAGCACGCCAACGTGCTGCCCGGCACCGGGTGGTGGGGTCTCAGGAGCGGCGCAGGCGGCGCGCGAGGGCGAGCGCGCCGACGCCGATGGCGGGCACGCCGATGGCACTGCCGAGCAGCGCGGGACTGCCGCCCGGGCCGGCGGCGGCCGGAGCGACGGTGGCCGGAGCGACGGGCGCGCCAGGGGCGGCCGGGGCGGTGCTCGGCGTGGCGGCCTGGGCGGGCGTGGCGGGGGCGGGGGCGGGGGCGCCGGGGACCGAGTCGGTCCTGATGTTCCTGGTCTGCTCGGCCAGCAGCACCCGGGAGCCGGGCGCGGTCAGGGCGGAGCGCAGGGCGATGGACCGGAAGCCGCCGCCGGACGCTCCGTCATGAAGCACCCCCGACTCGGCGTTGATGCGCAGCTTCCGGGTGGCGGTGTCGCCGACCGGGACGGTGACACCGCCGGGCAGCGTGCCGCTGAAGCCGGCACTGTCGTCGGCGTCGTGCTCCAACGGGACCGGCTTCCAGACGCCGTCGGCGGGGTCCTGGTAGTCGATGGCGATCGCGTGCTCCGGGGCGCCGGTGCCCGTGGTGGCCGTCAGGACCAGGACGTAGGTGCTGGTCTCGGTACCGGTGTTGGTGACGGTCTCGGTGAACTCGACCGGCCGGCCGTCGAGTCCGACCGAGGCCGGGCCCTGGACGGCCAGGGTGGCATGCTTCACGGCCTCCGCGTGGGCGGCGGGCGCCGAGAGCGCGACGGAGCCGCACAGGGCGACGACCCCGAGCGCGGCGGCGACGGCGGCGGAGCGGCGCGAACGGCGGGTGCGGATGACGGTGGACATGACGGTTCCCCCCTGGAACGTCGGTGCGGGCATACGGAGTTGCCGGCTTCCGGGCCTGCAGACGCGCAGGCCCGCAGACATCCGGGCCCGCGGACATCCGGGCATGCGGGCATGCCGCGGAGGCGGTCGGCTGTGCGGTGAGTGAAGCCAAGCGGACGAACGAGTGGCAGGGCACCGCGGCTGCGTCGGTTCCGGGAGGTGGCCACCACCCCGCCCCTGCCCCTCACCCTTGAAGACGCGTGGCACGCGTCGGGGTTGCAGGTGGGTACGGAGAATTTTCCGCCGGATGTGCGCAGCACCTCCCGGGGTGCCGCAGTGCTGCGGTGACCTGGGCGAACGGCGTTCCAGCACGGCCCCGGACTGACGGTCCGTGACACAACCATCCGTGGATCAAGCATCAGCAGACGGTTACGAACTCGTGAAGGCTCGATGGAAACCATTGCACCTTCAACTACGCATAGGAAAGGCTTCCCTTAGTCGTCACTCACCATGACCGCCGTCACCGCGGTCACCCGTCCCCCTGGAGTTCCTCAATGCCGCTCGTCCCCAGCAGTGTCGTCGACACCGCCCGCCCCTACGTGGTGGGCCTGTCGCGCATCGCGATCGGCCTGCTCTTCACCTGCCACGGCGCGGCCTCGCTGTTCGGCGTCCTGGGTGGCGCCAAGGGCGGCGGCACGGTGGAGGCGCTGTCCTGGCCCGGCTGGTACGCGGCCGTGATCCAGCTGGTCGGCGGCGCTCTGGTGACGCTCGGCCTGGGCACCCGGACCGCGGCGGTGATCTGCTCCGGCTCGATGGCGTACGCGTACTTCAGCGTGCACCAGGAGCACTCGCTGTTCCCGCTCCAGAACGGTGGCGAGCCCTCCGCACTGTTCTGCTGGGCCCTCCTCCTGGTCGCCGCCACGGGCCCGGGCGCCCTCGCCCTGGACACCCTGCTGCCCCGCCGTTCGACCTCGGCCGCCACCGAGCCGGCCACCGCCTGACCGAGGCTCGTCCGTCACCTGCCCGACCCGCCGCCCCAGCGGGTCGGGCAGGTCTCGGCGTTCCGGGCTTAGTGGCCGCGAGACGTGACGGCCCCTCAGGCGGCTGCTTCAGTCCCACCAGACGCGGAACGTGGTGGACAAGGACTTCAGCGCCTCCAGTTCGGCGGCCAACTCGGGCGCGGACACCTCGATCCGCCGCCCCTCCACCAGCGGCGCGGAGCTGTAGATCTTGCGCAGCGAGAACTCCCAACCGGGAGCACCCCCGGGAGCACTGCCGACCGTGACCTTCAACCGGTGCAGCTCGTAGCGGATCATGGCACTCTCCGCTCGCGTGGCGGCGCAGGAGTCGAACGCGGACCACAGCTGCGGATCGGTCAACCGGGCCAGCCGGGCCGGAGCGAGGTCCGTGCTGTCGAGCAGCCAGCCGGCCAGGCGGCGCACCACCGACACCGGGCCCACGTTGTCCCACGAGGTGTGCAACCGTGCTTCCGCACAGATCAGATCGACGAGCGAGGCGGCGGTCTCGCGGTCGGCCGACACCGCGGCGTCCTGGATACGGAGCCGGCCCAGCATGACAGCCGGATCGGTGTCGAGACGCCCGGCGGCCCGCCCGCTGCGCACATAGGAGTCGAGGTGGTCGAGATTCAGCAGGCCGGAGCGGTTGGTGAGAGGCGAGGGCGGCTGCACGCCGAGTGCGGCGACGACGGCCTCGGCGCTGATCCCGTACTCCTCCAGCACGGGCCGGATCGGGTCGGTGCGCACCAGCTGCAGACCGATCGCGTGATGGTCGAGGTTGGAGATGCCTTCGAAGGTGTGGCTCATCGGCAGGTGGCCGATGTCGTGCAACAGCGCTGCGACCCTCAGGCGTTCGTCCTCCGGACGGAAGTGCGCGACCAGCGCGAACACTCCGAGGGTGTGCTCAAGCCGGGAGTACGACTGCAGGGTGCTGATCGTCGAGGCCCCGCCGTGCACCACGAAGTGCAGGCGCCGCAGCGGCTCGGTACGCAGGAGGGCCGCTTCCACGGGGTTCAGCCGGACGGGGATCCGCCACAACGGGTCGGTGAACACCGGGGACAGGCCCACCACATTGGTCGGGACGGGCGATGCGGCGTCGGCCCGGAGGGCCTGCGCTGAGTTCGGATCCACTGGGCTGGCCATCCGGTCACTCTACGGACGGCCACCGCATCCCGAAAGTCAATTGATCACCACGGGCCCGGCCGGTGCGCCGGGATCCGCGGAGGGTCGCTGTCGACTGACTGTCATCTTCCGGACAGCGCAGAAACTGACCGGAAGATGATCGTCAGCCCGTCAGGCGAGCCCGTGACCTGCACCGTCACAAAAGCACCACACTGATTCCGGTCGGAATTGGTCTCGACCATTGCCCGGCATTCAGATTCGGAGGAGGCTCGTCGGCGAAGCGCAGGGCAGCGGACCCCGGCGCTCACCAATGGGAGGAAGACCACTCATGTCGCTTCGCAAGGCATTCTCCGCCGTTGCCGTGGCCGGGCTCGTGGCCGGCGGCGCCCTGATCGCCGCCCCGAGCGCCCAGGCGGCCACCTTCACCTACATCGGCATCTACCCGACGGCCGCCGCCTGCCACGCGGCCGGCCAGGCGTATGTGAACAACCACCAGGCCATCGTCTACTTCTGTGACACCACCACCGAGACCGGCCCGGCGCGGCTCTCCGCAGTCCTCTACTGAGCCAGTAGAACACGCTGATGGTGGGCCGCACGGCCGGCGGCCCACCATCGGGATCGGCCCCGGCCGTAATGCCGGCCGGGGCCCACGGGCGGCGGTCAGACGGTCCCGAACTCACCCGTCTGAACGGCAGTGATGAACGACCGCCAGGAGTTGGCCGGGAAGACGAGCGCGGGGCCCTCCGGGTCCTTGGAGTCGCGCACGGGGGCCGTGCCGGGGAAGCTCGCGGAGACCTCCACGCACTGACCACCGTTGTCGGAGTACGACGACTTGGCCCAGGATGCGCCGGAGAGGTCGGGGTTCATGGAAGTAGCTCCTTCCGAGCCTTGTGGATCAGTGCCAGGGAGGCCGCCTTGGGCAGCGCTTCCACCAGGAGCTGATCGTACTGTCTCTCCCAAGCCGTCACCGCTTCACGGGTCCGCTCAAGATGCCCTCGCGCATGCGACTCTGCGTATCCCACGACCGAACCGTCCGGAAGGTCCAGCAGGGTGACCGGCATCTTGAACGGCAGGTGCTCTCCCAGCCGGAACGGTGCCACCTGAATGGTGATGCTCGGCCGGGCGGACAGCTCCACGATCCGATCGAACTGTTGGAGCATCACGGACCGCCCACCGACCGGCCGGGCCAGGCAGCTCTCGTCCAGCACAGCGTGAATGAGCGGTGGATTCTTCCTGTCGAGCACCCGCTGACGGGTCGCCAGGAATTCGACCCGCTGCTCCGCAGCAGACTGCGTGATCGCCCCACGCTGGACCGCGGCATACGCCAGCGCCTCTGCATACTCCGGCACTTGAAACAGTCCCGTGACGATGGTCAGCGCAAACTCACGTAGTCGGCGGCACCGCGCCTCTGCATCGGCGAACTCGGGGAAGCCCTCCAGCAGGCTCGCCTTGGAATACCGGCACCAGAGCTCATAGAAGGTGCCCCCGGTCTCGAACACCTCGTCTGCCCTAACCGCAAAGTTAGAGGTTACGGCCTTCTTCGCCCGTTCGACGTACGAGACCATGGCATTCGAGTAGCCCATCCGCCGCCCCAGTTCGGTCTGCGACCATCTCATGGCCCGCCTCGACCTGCGGAGTTCTGCGCCAAAGCGCACGAGCGAAGATGATGACGCGTCAGGCTCATTGTTGTTCATGAACGTTGCCACCCATAACCAGACGGAACAGTCAAGGTTAGACCCTGGCCATCGTAGAGCCGATCGGGCCACCATGGCTACACCCGGTAAGAGATCGGGAACCCAGCGCAACCACTGGAGCAACGATGTCCCGTCGCCCTCGCATTCCCGCCTACACGCCCGAGGTGGGCGAGGTCGTCCGCGACCTCGCCCACCGCTCCCCCGGCACGAAGGCCGTCGAGGGTGTCTACATGGACACCCTCGGCGGGCTGGCCTACCTCCGCCCCGAGCGCGGCGGCTGCGAGTGGACCACCAGGCCCGAGGACCTCCGGCGGCTCGAACTCCCCCGCTTCGTCCCCGTCCAGCAGCCGAGCCGGCCCCGCGCGCACGACGCGGCGTGAGCGCCGACTGCCGACTGCTCGCGATCACGCTCGCCGTACCGACCCTCAGCGCCGCCACCGCCGCACTCGTCTGCTGGCCGATCCGCAGCGGGCCCCTCGCCCCGCGGATCCTCATCTTCGGCCTGATCCTCGCGACCGGCGTCATCGCCGGACTCCCCGCCTGCTTCAGCCGGCTGTCGGCGACCGAATCCGACCGGCCGCCGCTCGACTCCCGTCCGGTCCTGGGCCCCCGCGCGATCCGGGCGGGGGCCCCGGCCACCCAGAACCTCCCACCAAGGAAGCCGACTTGCTGTACCCGCTGCCCGAGATCCTGACCCACCCGCCGCGCCGCCGGCTCGACCACCAGGCCCTCGTCCTGAACGCCGACGGCGCGGTCCTCCTCGTCGAGACCACCTACCGCAACGGCTACACCCTTCCAGGAGGCCCCGCCGAGCACGACGAGCTCCCCCATCTCGCCGCCCGCCGGCACACCGAGACCGAGACCGGTCTCGTCCTGCCCCTCCGCACCCTGCTCGCGACCGACTACACGGACGAGCAACTCCTCCCCGAGGGCGTGACCTTCGTCTACTGGGGCGGTCGCCTCACCCGCACGCAGGAGACGATCGTCGGCCGCCACCGACCGCCCGAGCAGATCGTCGGCCTGCACTGGGTGCACGACGCCCGGCTCGCCGACGTGATGGCCACCGACCAGCACCGCAGGGTCACCCAGGCACTCACCGCCCTCGCCCGCGGTGCCCACCTCCCCTTCCTCCTGCGCGGCATCCCCGCCGGCTAGACGATCGATGAGTGAGTGACCGTAGGGGCGCGGTGCGTCGGGCTTCCGGCGTGGACGACGGTCGTCACCAGCTTCGGTGCACGGTTGCCTTGCTGCCGGTCACCAGGCTTGCCGCCGGAACGTCGTCGGCCACGACCGCGCCGGCGGCGATCACGGCGTCGCGGCCGATGCTGACGCCGGGCAGGATCGTGGCACCGGCACCGATCCACACGTTCTCCGCCACGTCGATGGGTGCGCCGGTGAGGTACAGCCGCCGCTCCTCGGGATCAACCGGGTGGCCGCTGGTGATGAACGTGACCTTCGGGCCGACCATCACACGCTCGCCGAGCCGGATGCCGGCATAGTCCAGGAACGTGCAGTTCTGGTTGATGAAGACACGCTCGGCGAGGTCGAGGTTGAGGCCGTGGTCCGTGTAGAAGGGCGGATAGATCGTGACTCCCGGCGGCAGCGCCTTGCCCAGGATCTGTTCGAACAGCTTCTGTTTGCCCTCTTCGTCCTCGAAGGGCAGGACGTTCAGGCGGGAGGTGAGCGCGGTGACCTCCAGGACCCTCGCGGCCATGGCCTGGAACTCGGCGCTGCGGATGCGCATGAGACGGTCGCTGGACATGCCGTGATCCTTCCGGTGTGCCGATGACTTGACGCGGCTCACTGGGTGATCGATGTCAAGGGGGACCGGCGAAGGCGAGAGTCGGGGCATCCAAGATCGTTTTGTCCCCAACAACCTGGACACCCTCGCGACGGCACTCTATGTGAGGACCGGCGACCTGTTGAAAGCGCCGCCTCATCTGGCGCCATGGCGTCCGACCGCGGTCACAGCCCCGCAGCTCGGCCCCCGCCCTGCCCCGACGCCGCGGCCCGGCTCCCGGGGAGGGAGTCGGGC
>NZ_JBHVUV010000062.1:0-20753 GCF_042883905.1 Kitasatospora sp. NPDC058170 | reverse complement strand
GAGCCGCGGCCGAGGAAGCCGATGTTGACCGGCCAGGCGTCGAAGGCGTTGAAGGCGTGCCGCAGCGCCCACGGCGAGTTGACCCCCACCCCCCACGCCGGGCCGAACTCCTGGCCGATGATCGTGGTGACGCCGGAGGCCAGCGAGGCCTCCATGATCCGCGGCGAGAGCAGGTGCACGTGGGTGTCGATCGCCCCCGCCGTGACGATCATGCCCTCGCCGGACACGATCGCCGTCCCCGTCCCGACCACCACATCCACGCCGTCCAGGGTGTCCGGGTTTCCGGCCCGGCCGATCGAGGCGATCCGGCCCTCCCGGATACCGATGCTGGTCTTCCGGATGCCCTGGACGGCGTCGATCACCAGCACGTTGCTGATCACCAGGTCACAGGTGTCGCGGACGGCGGCCGCCTTGAGGAGCATGCCGTCCCGGGCGGTCTTGCCGAAACCGGCCAGGAACTCGTCCCCGGGCGCCTGCGAGTCCGACTCGACCCGGACGATCAGCCCGCTGTCGCCCAGCCGGATCCGGTCGCCGGCCCGCGGGCCGTGCACGGCGATGTAGTCCTGCGGGTCGATGCCGCCCGCCGCCACACCGCCCGGGCGGCCGTGGCAGCCCGCCGCGTCGAAGACACTCCCGCTCATGCGCCCGCCTCGCTTCGCCCGACGGCCGCTCCGCGGGACGCGCACCCCGCAATGGTTCGCTCGCTGCGCTCGCTCATGCCTGCTCCTGCCAGTCCGTGAGATAACCGGTCGCGCGGGCCTTGGCCAGCGCGGCCTCCTTGGCGCCGGGCGCGTCCAGCGGGCCGTCCACCAGGCCGGCGAAGCCGATCGCGACGCGCTCGCCGCCGATCGGGACGAGGCCGACCTCGACGGTGGCGCCCGGGTCGAAACGCACCGAGGAGCCGGCCGGGGCGGCCAGCCGGTGACCGTAGGCGGCGGCCCGGTCGAAGGCCAGCCGTGGGTTGACCTCGAAGAAGTGGAAGTGCGAGGTGACCGAGACCGGCACCGTCGCCGTGTTGCGCACCGGCAGCCGCAGCGCCTCCCCGGCCGGCCCGTAGCCCGCGCCGTCACCGGCGAGCGCCGCACCGGGAGCCTCCTGCCCCAGGGAGCCGTCGGCCCGGAACGGGTCGTCGATCACGCAGAGCCGCGTCCCGTCCTCGAAGACGGCCTCCACCTGGAGCGTGGTCACCACGTCCGGTACGCCGGGCAGGACGTCCTCGGCCCTGAGCACGGAGCGCCCGGCCTCGATGGCCTCGGCCAACCGCCGGCCGTCGCGGGCGGCCTCGCACACGGTGTCCGCGATCAGCGCGTGTGCCTCGGGGATGTTCAGTCGCACGCCGCGGGCGCGGCGGGCGCGGGCGAGCTCGGCGGCCGTGAAGATCAGCAGCCGGTCCCGCTCGGTCGGTGTCAGTCGCATGGTTCCTCGTCTGGGTGGGAACGGTGCGCGCGGAACCGCCCCGGGCCGTCGGTGACGGCGGGGCGGTTCCGCGGGCGGTACCTGGGCGCGGGAAGCGGGTCAGCCGGCGTCCGGCTTGCCGGGCTGGTCGTGGGTGGAGCAGTGGATCCCGCCCCCGCCGGAGGCGATGTTGTCGATCTTCACCGGCACGATGTCCCGGCCGGGGAAGTGGTCGCGCAGGATCTGCTGGGCCCGGTCGTCGGCCTTGGCGTCCCCGAAACGGGGCAGGAACAACGACTTGTTGGCGACGTAGAAGTTGATGTACGAGGAGACGAACGCGTCGCCGCGCCCGGTGATCCGGTCCGGGTCGGGCTGCGGCAGGTCGATCACCTGCAGCGGCTTGCCATGGGCGTCGGTGGCGCTCCTGAGGACCTCGCGCGCCTGGGCGGCGGAGCGCGACCAGACGTCGGCGGGCGCACCGGGGAAGGGCTGGTCCAGCAGGACGACCCCGGGGGCGGCGAACCGCACCAGGCAGTCCACGTGCGCGTCGGTGATGTCCTGGTCGCGCACACCGGCGAACCAGATCACCTTGGTCACGCCCAGGGCCTTCTTGAGCTCGGCCTCGATCTCGTCCCGGCTCTTCCCCGGGTTGCGGCGCTCGTTGACCACCGAGCTCTCGGTGACCATCAGCGTCCCCTGGCCGTCGGTCTCGAAGGAGCCGCCCTCGGCGACCACGGGCGTGCGGATCCGCTCGACCCCGTACCGGGCGAGGGCCGCGGCGGCCAGCGCGGTGTCGTTGGCGTGCTCCTTCTGCTTGTTGCCCCAGCCGCTGAAGTTGAAGTCGACGCCCTTGAGCGTGGACCCGTCCTCGACGAAGACCGGGACGGTGTCCCGGGCCCACAGGTCGTCGACGGGCAGCGGGACCACCTCGACGTCCTTGCCGCAGGCGTTCTGCGCCGCGTCCGCCTGGCCGGGGCGGGCGAACATCACCACCGGCTCGTAGCCGCCGACGGCCCGCGCCAGCCGGGCGATGTCCGCGCGGACGTCGGCCAGTTGGTCGGCCCAGATCCCGGTGGACGCCGGCCAGGACATGAAGGTCCGGGTGTGGCTCTCCCACTCGGCGCCGAACCGGCGCCCCGGCGTCGCCCCCGGAGCGGCCGCCCCGCCGGGAGCACCCGTCGCCCCGGGCTCCGGTGGCCGGTTGGAGGCGTCGGGCGGGGCCGCGGCCTCCTCGTCGTCCGGTGCGGCGCAGGCGCCGGCCCCCAGGGCCAGCAGGCCCGCGCCGGCCGCGGCGCGCAGCATCGTCCGGCGGGACGGGGAGAGGGGGGTGGGGGTGGGATCTGACACGGGGCACTCCGGTGGGAGGGGAGGGTGGGTGGTGCGGGGCACGGCCCCGGCTTCGTCCCGGGCTTCGTCCCGGGCTGCGGCCCGACGGCGGTGCGGACCGCGCACGGCCTCGGCCGGACCGGACCTACGGCAGCGGCTCCTGCATCGTGGAGCAGTGGATGCCGCCGCCACCGGTCATCAGGCGGTCGACGTCGAGCTGGACCACCTCCCGGCCGGGGAAGGCCGCCGCGAGGGTGCGCCGGGCGGCCTCGTCCTTCACCCGGTCACCGAACTGGGTCGCGATCACGGCGCCGTTGACCACGTGGAAGTTGAGGTAGGAGTCGACGAACTTCGAATCCCGCGAGCGCACGGTGTCGGGGCCGTCCACCCGGATCACCTGGAGGCGGCGCCCCCGGGCGTCGGTGGCCCGGGACAGGATGTCGAACTGCTGGCGGGCATCCCGGGCCCAGACGTCGTTGCGGTCCTCGGGCGGCAGCTGCACCATCACCACGCCCGGCCGGACGAACCGGGAGGTGACGTCGATGTGGTCGTCCGTGATGTCCTGGCCCTTGATGCCGGGGACCCAGATCATCTTGTCCGCGCCGTAGACGCGCAGCACCTCGTCCTCGATCTCGTCGCGGCTCATGCCCCGGTTGCGGTTCTTGTTGACCAGGCTGCTCTCGGTGGCCATCAGGGTGCCGTCGCCGTCCGTCTCGACCGAGCCGCCCTCGCCGACGAAGTCCGCCCGGCTGAACCGCAGGCCGGACCGGTGGGCGACGAGGCCCGCGACCTCGGCGTCGTAGCGGTGGGTCTGCTTGTTCCCCCAGCCGTTGAAGTTGAGGCCGACGGCGTCGAGGCCGCCCCGGCCGTCGCGGCGGAACACCGGGGCGATGTCGCGCATCCAGAGGTCGTCGGTGGCGATCGAGCCGATCACCTCGACGGCGGGCCCGCAGAGCGGACTCGCCTCCCGGACGCTGTAGTCGTCGGGGGCGCACATGACCACCGGCTCGTAGCGGGCGATCGTCCGGGCGATCAGTGCGATGTCCTGCTGGACACCCGCCAGCTGCCGGCCCCAGACGGACTTCCGGGAGGGCCAGGACATCCAGGTCCGGGCGTGCGGCACGTCGTCGCGGTCCACCCACCAGCGCGGGAGCGCGCCGCCGGCCGGGCTCGCGGAGCGGGCGGAGGCCGGCGCCGCACCTGCGACGATCCCCGCGGCCCCCAGTCCTGCGGCGGCGCCGAGCACCGACCTGCGGGACGGCTCGGCTCCGAAGAGCCGGTCGAACAGGGAGCGGTCGTCGCGGTACGGGTCACTCATGCGGATCTCCAAGTCAAGTATGGCCCACCGGGTGCACCGGGCGCGGGGTGGACGGTGCCCCCTGCGGGGGCGGTCTCCCGGCGAGGGCGCGGCCGGCGGAACGGGCTGCGCGTCACTCGCGGCCCTGTCGGCAGGGCGGCGGGCGGAACCCGGTGTCGCCGAGGCGTCGTGCGGTGCCGTGCTCACACTCTCGCACTGACTGAAAATTCAGTCAAGGTGATCGTCGGGGCTGTGGCGGCGGGGCTGTACCGGCAGAGCCGCGGCTTGCGGTTGGGCGGCCCGGACAAAGGGAGGCGGGCCCCGGGAATCCCCGGGGCCCGCCGTCGTGCGTACTCGCGCGCTATCTATCCGCGCAGGTGCTCCAGCTCGCTGTCGATCGCGCCGGCCATCAGCTCGCGCGCGTGGGCCAGCGGCACACTGCCGCTGAGCCACCGCACGCTCAGGCCCTCCAGCAGCGCGGTCAGCCGCTCGGCGGAGGCGGCCAGCGCCGCCGCCCCGCTCATCGGCCGGACGCCGCCGAGCAGCTCGGCGACCTCCTGGACCCAGACCAGCGTGGCGCGGGCCAGGTCCTCCCGGAGGTCGGGGTCGAACACCGCGCTAGCCCGCAGCTCCCCCCAGGCCGTGCTGTTCTCCCGCACCTGCGGGGTGTCCTGGAACTCCAGCAGCAGCGTCTGCTCCAGCTCGCCCCTGGCGTCCAGCGGCGGCGCCCCCTCGGCCCGCTCGGTCGTGTACCGCTCGGCCCGGTCGTTGATGAACTCCAGGGTCGCCCGGAGGATCCCGGTGCGGTCCTTGAAGTGGTAGTAGATCAGCGCGGTGGACACACCCGCCTCGGACGCGAGCTCCTCCACGCGCAGCCCGCGGACGCCGCGCCGGGCAATGACCCGCGCGGCCGCTTCCATGATCAGGGTTCGACGGTCAGCCACAAGCGATCACCCTACCCGCAGGGCCGTCGGCCGGGGAGCGCGGGGCCGATCCTGACTAAAATTACAGTCCGGGGTATGCTCCGGTCCGATTCGGAGCACCGGCGTCCGCACGGGCCGCCGTGCCCGCCCGCCACACCGTCCGCCACACCCGTTCGACCCGCTGGGAGCCAGCATGACCGCAGAGCCCTTCGGCGCCCCGTCGCCCACGGCGTTCCAGGCGCTGTCCCCGGAGGACCCGCGCGAGGTCGGCGGCTACCGCCTCCGCGCACGGCTGGGCGCGGGCGGCATGGGCCGCGTCTACCTCGCCCACACCCCCGGGGGACGCCCGGTCGCGCTCAAGGTCGTCCGGCCCGAGCTCGCCGAGGACCCGGAGTTCCGGCACCGCTTCACCCAGGAGGTCGCCAGCGCCCGGCGCATCCACGGCCTCTACACCGCCCAGGTGGTCGATGCGGGCACCGACGCCGCCACCCCCTGGCTGGCCACCGCCTTCGTCCCCGGCCCCTCCCTCCAGCAGGTCGTCCACCGCCACGGTCCGCTGCCCGAGCGGACCGTCCTGCTGCTCCTGGCCGGCATCGCGGAGGCCCTGCAGGCGATCCACGCCGCGGGCGTCGTCCACCGCGACCTCAAGCCCGGCAACGTCCTGATCGCCGCCGACGGCCCCCGCGTCATCGACTTCGGCATCGCCCGCGCCGCCGACGCCAGCCCGCTCACCGGTACCGGCCTGCGCATCGGCTCACCGGGCTTCATGGCCCCCGAGCAGGTCCTCGGGCTGCCCGCCACCCCGGCCACCGATGTCTTCGCGCTGGGCGCGCTGATCGCCCACGTCGGCTCCGGCATGCCGCCCTTCGGCGACGGCCCCGAGCCGGCCTCGCTCTACCGGGCGGTCCACGAGGAGCCCGACCTCTCCCGGCTGCCGTCCGGACTGCACGACCTGGTCCGGCTCTGCCTGGCGAAGGACCCCGACCAGCGGCCGGACACCGCCCGGCTGATCGAGGCCGCCCGCAGCCATCCGGCCACCGGCGGCGAGCTCCGCTTCTCCGACGACTGGCTGCCGCAGCAGATCAGCACCGAGATCCGGCGCCACACCGACCTGCCGGCCACGCCTGCGCCGGCCGCCACCGCACTGGACCAGGACCGGGCCGCGGCCGACGCACCGACCGCGCTCGTCCCGCGGCTGCTCGCCCCGACCGTGCTCGCCCCGCACCAGCCGTCGGCCGCCGGCCCCTCGGTCCCCCATCCGTCGGCCGCCGACCCGTCGGACACCCGCCTGGAGCCGGCCGCCCCCGGCAGGCGCAGGGCCGCCGCCACCGCACGACGCGGCGCCCGGACCGCCGTCCTGACGACCGCCGCGCTCCTCGTCGGCGCCGCCGGAGCGTTCCTCCTGCTCGATCCCGACTACCTCGACGACCTCGACGACCAGAACGTCGCCGCGGCCGGCAGCCTCGCCCCGTCCGCCGGTGCCAGCACCGCCACCCCGTCGCCCTCCGCGTCCACCCCGGCCCCGGCCGCCACCGTCCCCGGCTACACCGCGGTCTACACCGACGTCGAACTCACCTCGCCCGACCACTCCTACGAGTTCGACCTCAAGGCCGGGAAGGTGGCAGCGCAGGACACCTCCGCCTGGTACCTGGGCCGCCACGCGGGCGAGTTCTACATCCCGGAGGACAGTGACGCCTACGTCGCACCGGCCGGCGGCCTCACCCTCCCGGACTGCATCAAGGGCGTCGAGACCCGGCCCGCCTCCACCCTGCCCTTCACCGCCCTGGGCCCCGACCGGAGCTTCTGCGTCCGCGCCCAGGGCGGCCGGGACTTCGCCGTCGTCCGCGCCCTCGCCACCGCCGCGGACGACGGCCCGGTCAGGGTCGCCGTCACGTACTACCGCCGCTCCGCCTGAGCGCACGCGGACCCGGCGGACGCACGGCGCGGCCCGGACCCGCACGTGGACCGGCACAGCCGTGCCCGCGGCCGTCGCGTCAGGACACGTGCAGGGTGAGTTCCGCGGTGTGCAGCTGCCCGGCGGTCTGGAACTGCAGGAAGAGCCGCCAGTTCCCGGGCCGGCCGAGCAGGGCGTAGAACTCCAAAGCCGGCCCGCCGCCGTCGCCGCCGACCCCGTCCATCGGGTGGAGGTGGGCCAGTGCCTGGTCGCCCTCGTGGAAGGCGGTGAGGTGGGCGTAGCTGTCCAGGTACGGCTGGAGGTCGGTGACCGGCCGGCCGTCCCGGCCGATGGTGGCGGTGAGGCGCAGGGCGCCGGCCTTCGGCTCGCTGCGCAGGACGACGGTGTAGCCGTCCACCGTGGCGGTGCCGGCCGGGGCGGGCAGTGCCACCGCCGCGGCCTCGCCCGGCACCGTCACCGCCCGGCTGAGCACGATCTCGCTGCCCTTGCGGGGGCCGCTGTTCGGCACGAAGGAGGTGTACAGGCGCCAGTGCCCCGGGGCGAGCGCCGCCAGGTCGGCGGTCCAGGTGCCGTCGGCGGCCATCGTCGGGTGCAGGTGCTGGAAGCCGGTGAGATCGGCGCGGATCGCGTAGAAGTGCAGCTGCTTCGCCTGGTGCACGGCGAAGTCGGTGACCGGCCCGCCGTCCGGTCCGGTGACGGTGAACGGGTAGACCGTCGGCCGGTCGGCGGGCAGGTCCGCGGCCGCGCCGTCCAGGCGGTAGCCGTCCCGCTCGGCGGCGAGGCCCAGCGAGGTGAGGGGGAGGTCCGGCAGCCCCGGGGCGCCTGCCGGGTCCGGGCCGGGTATCGCCGTCCCGGCGTGGTCCGCGCCTGGTGCGCCCGGTGCGCCCGGACGCCCGTCGGCCGAGGACGAACCGCCTGCGAAGAGCCCGAGGAGGAGCAGGACGGGCACGCAGGACGCCAGGGCCCAGGTACGGGACATCGAACGGCGGGTGGCGAACATCGGCAGTCTTCACCTCATGAGGGCGCCGGGCGGGGCGCAGGGACTCGGCGCAGGGACGGGCGCGCATGGACAGGTGTGCGTGGACAGGTGTGCGTGGACGGGTTGGATTGGTGTGCGTGGACGGGCGGGTGCGGTGGGGCCGGGCGGCACCCGGCCCCACCGCAGAGGAGACCGGAACGGGCCGCCGGGATAACCAAAAGTCCGCCCCGGTGCACGGGCCGGCCGGGGCCGGGACTGCTCGGCCCGCCGGGCCGTCGTACACCGTGTCACCGCGCGGTCCGCTCCGGTGGCGCCGCGGACAGCCCACTCGGCGGCGCCGGGCACGGAAAGTCACCAGAGCGGGGCTCCAAGGTGCCTGCGGGACAGCTGATTTCCCTCACCCTCCCCTGGGAATGCACTCAGCGTCACCGACCGGTCCCCGTCCGGGCTCGCCGTCGAAACCGGTCGGCGAACCCTGGATTGTCACACCCGGTAGCGGTTTACTGGGAGAGAGCGGGGGGCGGGAGAGGGAGGCCCGGCCATGGAATGTCCCCACCCATCCGAGTTCCACACCGAGGTCCGCCGGTGCTACGCCGCCGCGGGGGCGGAGGTGGCCCGGCTGCTGCGCGCCGCTCCCGAGTCCGGATGGTCGGCGCCCACCCCCTGCCGCGACTGGGACGTGCGCGCACTGGTGAACCACCTTGCCGCTCAGCACCTGTGGGTCTGCCAGGCCGTCGCCGGCTACACCCCGGAGCAGATCGGCCACCGGTTCCAGGGCGACGTCCTGGGCCGCAACCCGCTCGGCGTGTGGGAGATGGCCGTCGACAGCGCCGTGCGGGCGCTCAATCGGCCGGGCGCCCTCGACCTCCTGGCGCACGTGCCCTACGGGCTGCGCGACATCGGCGGGTACGCCCGCGAGTTGACCGCCGAGACCGTCGTGCACGGCTGGGACCTCGCCCGGGCGCTGGGCGAGAGCGGCCGGATGCCGCAGGGCGCCGCCCGGTACGCGCTCGCGGAGTTCCGGGGCTACCGCGACCTCGTCGGCACCGGCCTGTTCGACCCGCCGCTCACCGCGGCGCCGGGCGCCGACGCCCAGGACCTGCTGCTGGCCCTCACCGGCCGCGACCCGCACTGGTCCGCCGAGCGGATCTGACCGGGCCGGACCGCGAACGGATCCGACCGGACCGCGGCCTGCGCGGGGCCGCCGCCCGCCCCAACCACGGCTCGCCCTTCCGGTGCACGGGCCCCGCCGGATCCTCCAACGCGCCACCGGGGGTGGCACGTTCGCGACCCGCACCGCCGCGGTCGGCCCGGCGTTGACGAGTGGGCAAGTGCCCATTATGGTGCTCGGGTGACTGGTTTTGCAGGGGTGGTCAAATCTGGCACGCAGCAGGCGGGATCCACCGCTCCACCGGGCGGGCCGCCCGGCGGTCCCGCGGAGGACCCGTTCCTCGAACAGGCCCGGCGCGCGGACGCGGCCGACCCGCTCGCGGGCTTCCGCGACGAGTTCGCCATCGCCGACCCGGCCGTGGTCTACCTGGACGGCAACTCGCTGGGCCGGCTGCCCCGCGCGACCAGGGACCGGCTGCACGAGGCCGTCGACGCGTGGGGCGAGGACCTGATCGACGGCTGGCGGCGGTGGCTGCCGCTCAGCCGGGAGATCGGCGACCTGGTGGCCGGGATCGTCGGAGCCGAGCCGGGCGAGGTGGTGCTGTCCGACTCGACCGGCGTCAACCTCTACAAGCTGGCCGTCGCCGCGCTGGACGCCCGGCCCGGTCGCGACGTGATCGTCACCGACGACGACAACTTCCCCACCGACCGCTACATCCTGGAGGGCATCGCGGCCGCCCGCGGCCTGACTGTCCGTCAGATAGCCGTCGACCCCGACGAAGGCCTGCGGACGTCCGACGTGGCGCAGGCGCTGGACGAGCGGGTGGCCCTGCTCTGCCTCTCGCACGTCGCGTACCGGTCCGGCGCGGTGACCGACCTGGCCGAGGTGACGGCGGCGGCGCACCGGCACGGCGCGCTGATCCTGTGGGACCTGTGCCACTCGGCCGGGGCGGTGCCGGTCGAACTGTCCTCGGCGGGCGTGGACCTGGCCGTCGGCTGTACCTACAAGTACCTCAACGGCGGCCCGGGTTCACCCGCCTTCCTGTACGTGCGGCGGGAGTTGCAGTCCCGGCTGCGGCAGCCGATCTGGGGCTGGTTCGGACAGTCCGACCAGTTCGCCATGGGACCGGCCTACCGACCCGCGCCGTCGATCGAGCGCTTCCTGGTCGGCACTCCCCCGGTGCTCGCGGCCTACGCGGCACAGGAGGGGATCCGGCTGACCGCCGCCGCCGGCATCGGGGCCATCGCGGCCAAGGCCCGGGGCCTGACCGCCTACGCGCAGCAGCTGGCCGACGCGTGGCTCGTCCCGCTCGGCTTCCGGGTGGCGTCGCCGGCCTCGCCGGAGCGGCGCGGAGCGCACCTCGCCCTGCACCACCCCGCCGCCTGGCAGGTGTGCCAGGCGGCGAAGTCGGTCGGGGTGATCCCCGACTTCCGTACGCCGCAGCGCCTTCGGCTGGGCTTCCCGCCCCTGTACACCCGCTACGTCGACCTGCACACCGGACTGTCGCGGCTGCGCGACGCGGTGGCGGCCGGCCGGCACCTGGAGTTCCCGGAGACCTCGGACGGGCCGACCTGATGACCGCGACGGACGACAGGCGGCTGAAGGGCTACCCGCCGGAGCTGGAGCGGCTGACCGCGAGCCCGCCGGGGGCCTACCGGATCGTGCGCTACGGGCCTTCGCCGGAGCAGTTCGGCGAGTACTGGCCGGGCGGTGACGGAGCGGCGGTCGTGCTCCTCCACGGCGGCTACTGGCGCGAGCGGTACCGGCTGGACCTCATGCACCTGCTCGCCGCCGACCTCCAGGCCCGCGGGTACGCGGTGTGGAACGTCGAGTACCGGCGGATGGACATGCCGGGCGGCGGCTGGCCCGGCACCTTCCACGACGTGGCCGCCGCGCTGGACGCCGTCCCCGGGCTCGGCGGCGGGGCGGTCGATCCCGCCAGGGTCGGGCTGGTCGGGCACTCGGCCGGAGGGCAGCTGGCGCTGTGGGCGGCCCACCGGCGGAGCGGGACACCGCCGGCCGTGGCGGTGTCGCTGGCCGGTGTCTGCGACCTGGCCCTGGCCGCGCGGCTGCGTCTGAGCGACGGCGCGGTGGCGCAGCTGCTGGGCGGCGGTCCGGCCGACCGGCCGGAGGTGTACCGGCAGGCCGATCCCCTGGCCCTGGCGCCGCTCGGCGTACCGCAGTTGGTGGTGCACGGCACCGCCGACCCGCACGTGCCGTACGAGCTGAGCCGGCGGTACGCCGCGGCGGCCGGCCCGGCGGCGGCCCTCCTCGGCCTGCCCGGCGCCGATCACTTCGACGTCGTCGACCCCGGCACCGCGGCCTGGGCGCGGATCGCCCGGGAGCTCTCCCGGCTGCTGCCCGCCCGCCGTCCGGCACCGCCGCAGCGCCCGGCCGCCGTGCCCGCGCCCGCACCGGCGCCCGCGGGGATCGCCCCACCTGTCACAGGCTTTGACGAATAATCAGGGTGGGCGATCGCCCATTTCTCCGTAGCATGGACTCATGTCCCAACGATTCGTACGCCTTTTCGCCCCACTGGTCGCGCTCCTCGGGCTGCTGTTGGCGGGCGCGCCGTTCGCGGCCGCGGCCCCCGCCCGGCCCGTCCCGCGGACCGCGCCCACCGGCCCCGAGCTGCCCGCGCCGACGGGAGGCCACCAGGTCGGCACCAGGACGCTGTACCTGAAGGACACCTCCCGCCCCGATCCGTGGAAGCCGGACACCGGCTACCGGGAGCTGATGGCCACCCTCTGGTACCCGGCCCTGTTCCCCTCGGGCCGCGAGGCGCCGTTCATGTCCGCGCAGCTGTCCGCGGCGGCCTTCGGCACGGACGCGCTCGGCACCGTCCGCACCCACGCCACCGTCAACGCCGTCCCGCTGCCCGGGCGGCGGCCGCTCGCGGTGCTCTCCCCCGGCTTCGGCATGAGCCGCGTCTCGCTGACGGCGCTGGCCGAGGACCTCGCGTCCAAGGGCTATCTGGTGGCCGCGCTGGACCACACCTACGAGGCGGTCGTCGAGTTCCCCGGCGGCCGGCTGGAGCCCTGCCTGAACTGCACCGGCCAGGGCGGCCCCGATGTGGTCCGCAGCCGGGTGAAGGACATCCGCTTCCTCCTCGACCAGCTGACCGCACCCCGCTCCGGGCTCCAGGTCGACTGCTCCCGGATCGCCGTCATCGGCCACGCCGTCGGCGGGACGAGCGCCGTCGAGACCGCGGGCGAGGACCCGCGCGTCGCCGCCGCCGTCAACCTGGAGGGCACCTTCCTCACACCGCCGCCCGCTCAGCCGCTGGGGCGGCCGGTGCTCCTGGTCGGCGCCCAGTGGCCCACCGCCGGGGGTACGCCGGCGGCCAACTGGGCCGACCGCTGGAGCGTCCTCACCGGCTGGAAGCGCTGGCTCAGCGTCCCCACCGCCGGCCACATGTCCTTCAGCGACGCCCACTGGCTGTACGAGCACTTCGACCTGACCCAGGTGATCCCGCCCGTCCTCAAGCCCGCCCTGTTCGGGACCGTCTCGGGCGAGCGCGCGACCGCGATCACCCGCGCCTACGTGGGCGCCTTCCTCGACCGGCAGCTGCGCGGCCTCCCTGGCACGCTGCTCGACGGGCCCTCCGCGGCCTTCCCCGAGGTCGGGTTCGTCCAGCCGTAGCGGCCCGCGGCGCCACCCGGCGGCCACCGAAACGGGCCGGCCCGCCCGCACCCCTCGGGTGCAGGCGGGCCGGCCCGCCGCGTTTCCCACCGTTCCCGCCGTTCCTACCGTCCGGGCTTCTCGGCGACCACGACGCCGTAGCCGAAGCCGACCGCCTGCAGCCGCAGGACGATGCTGTCGAACTGCTCCACGACCTGGGCGCCGAAGCGCAGGGTGAGCGACTCGCGGTCGTCCTCCAGCTTGCGGCGCATGCAGTCCAGGGTCCGGGCGACCGTCCGGTCGCTGACATCGGTGATCTCGACGGGGACCAGGCCGGCCTCGTCGAGCAGCGGCGGATAGTCCTGGAGCGGCATCAGTTTGCCCAGCAGCACGGCGTACTGCGGCGCGGCGCTCCGCGCGGTGCCGGCGGCGCCGGGTGCGGTCCGCTCCAGGAAGTCGGTGAGGGCCAGCCGCCCACCGGGCCTGAGGACGGCCGCCGCCTGCCGGAGCACCGCGAGCCGGTCCGGCATCGCCATGATCGACTCGACCAGCCAGACCGCGTCGAAGGACTCCGCGGGGAAGCCGAGGTCGGCCGCGTCCTCGCACCGGAACTCCACCCGGTCGGCGACCCCGGCCTCCTCGGCCTTCTCGGTGGCCAGCCGGGCCTGCACCGGGCTGTTGGTGATGCCGACGACCGTGGCGCCCGTCGACCGCGCGAGCTGGATCGCCGGCGCACCCGTCCCGCAGCCGATGTCGAGGACCCGGTCCCCCGGGCCGGTCCTGATCCGCTCCGCCATCAGCCCGGTGAGCCTGCGGGACGCCTCGGCCATCGTCGCGCCGTCCGACGGGGACTCCCAGTAGCCCATGTGCAGGCTTCCGCCCGACAGTTCGGCGAGAAACTCGCTCGTGTCGTTGTAGAAGCCGTCCTCCGCCTCCTGCTGGGAGAGACCCCCCGCCGACACCCCTGCACCGCTTGCCATGTGCCCTCCTTCGGGGCCGGCCGCGGCCACCGCCCGGTCGGATGCCGCCGGTGTGCCGCGGCCGGCCCCTTCGTCGTTGGTGGTCACGCCGTCGTTGGTGGTCACGCCGTGGTTGGTGGTCCCGCCGTCGTCCGCTCCCGGCGGCCGCGCGGCGGCGTTCAGCCGGCCTGGTCGAGGACGCGCTGCTCGACGGCCGGGTCCAGCCCTCGGGTGGTGGCGCCCTGCCACGGCGGCTCGCCCTCGCGCTCCAGCCAGGCCCAGCTGTCGGCCAGGGTGTCCCGGAGCGGGCGGCTGGTGTCGAGCCCGGCGGCGTGGGCCGCCGAGACGTCGACGTCGTTGATACCGCCGCGCATCGCGGCGGGGAGCCACAGGGGGATGTCGACGTAGGGGCGGACGCCGGCGGCCAGGAGGTCGCTGTCGCCGACCCAGACCAGCTCCGCGTCGGAGCCGGTCACCTCGCGCATCGTCTCCAGCAGCGCGCCCATCGTGAAACGGCCGCGGGCGGTCACCGTGTTGAACACACCGCCGGTGCCGCGCTCCGCGGCGTCCAGCAGCCAGGGCGCGTGATCGCGGACGTCGACGTACTGGAACGGGTCCTCCGCGCGACCGGGCGCCAGGACCCGCCCGCCGCGGTGGATGCGGCGCAGCCACCAGGTCAGCGAGCCGACGTCCTCGTACGGGCCCAGCATCGGACCGGGGCGAGTGATCAACGCGCGGTCGCCGAAGCCGCGTTGGACGGCGAGCTCGCAGCCGCGCTTGGCCACCGGGTAGAAGTCGTCGGCCTCGTCGTCCGGATCGCCGTCGATCGTGGCGGCGCTCTCGTCGGCCCCGATCGGCACCGGCGGCCGGTACACCACCCAGCTGGAGACGTAGGCGTAGTGCCCGGCCCGGTCGGCCAGCAGCGCGCAGGTGTCACCGAGGACGCGGGGGGCGCCCGTCCAGGTGTCGATCACCACGTCCCACTTCCGGTCCCGCAGGACGCGGTCCAGCGCCTGCGGATCGGTCCGGTCGGCGATCAGCGACTCGACGCTCGCGGCGGCCGGGCGACTGCCCCGGTTGAGGGTACTGACCTCGTCGCCGCGCTCCAGTGCGGCATCGACGATGCTGCGTCCCACGAAGCGCGTTCCGCCCAGCACCAGAACTTTCATGACGCCCTTTCCAAGGAATCCGGGAATCCGATCGAGGCCGAGGGCCGGTCTTCGAGCGCCCGCCTGCCCGGCGACGTACTCCGGGGCGGACGACGGGAGTTCGAGGACGGACCCGAGGTCCGCAGTGCGGGGTTGCGGGGTTGCGGGACACGGCCGCCCGGCCGGGTGCCGGCGAGCGGCCGCAGGGGGGTGCCGGATCCCCCGGTGGCGGACCACCGCGGGATCCGGCTGCGCCGCCGGCGTCCCGTCCGGCGACGGACGTACCGGGCGGGTCGCCTCAGGCGCCGGAGCGCGCCGCGGTGACCGCCACCGTCGCGTAGTTCATCGTGAAGCTGCCGCCCAGGCCGTCGATCGCGGCCCCGGCGCCCTCCAGCACCTCCGCCATCTTGTCCGGCGGGAGCCGGGTGAAGGCGCCGAGCGTGGGCATCTGGTCCAGCCAGGCGTCCCGGCTGTAGGTCCACTCCCAGTCGAAGCGCCACTGCTCCGGCTCGCCGAAGCCGCCCACCTCGCGGATCCCGTCGGAGGTCTTGGCGAAGAACGCCTGGTACCCGTCCATGGCGCCCCGGAGCATCGCCCCGAAGTCGAAGGGCGCGTTGGGCATGACCCGCTGGCAGACCTCGGCGATCGCGTCCGCCACCTCGGGCGGGAACTGGAAGACGTTCCAGAAGGCCGCCAGGCGGCCGCCGGGCCGCAGGATCTGCGCGGCCTTGGCCGCACCGGCGACCGGGTCGACCCAGTGCCAGGCCTGGGCGGCGACCACCGCGTCGAACTGCCGGGCGGCCGGGTCCCAGTCCTCGAAGGTCGCCACGTCGACCTTCAGGCCGAACTGGCGCGCCAGGTCGGCCAGTCGGACGTCGGGCTCGACCCCGAGCACGTTGCCGCCGATCTTCTGGAACTGCCGGGCCGCGATACCGGTACCGGTACCGACGTCGAGGATGTCGAGGCCGGGGCCGCCGGCCACGATCTGCTCCACCATCGGCTCGGGGTAGCGGGGTCGGGCCCGGTCGTAGCGTTCGGCGTCCGCCCCGAACGACTCCGCCACCTGCCGCTGCTGGTGGACTTCACTGTCTGGGTTAGTGGGCATGTGCCCATTTTAGGTGGGCGCCCGCCCACTCGTCAACTCGACGTGGACGCTGCGGCCTGCCCGGCAATCCGCTCCGGCTGTCGGCTGCGACCGTCGGCACCGGCAGCCAGCCCTGGCCGGCGGCCCGCAGGCGGGTCACGGCCGTTCGGGGTCGGATCACAGCCGCTCGCGGGCGGGTCACGGCCGTTCGGGGGCGGCCGCGACCACCACGCCGTAGCCGAAGCCGGCCTTCTCCAGGAGGGGGAGGACCGACTCGTACTGCCGGACGACCTGGATCCCGTACGTGCCCACGAGTTCCTCGTGGTCCTCGGTGAGCCGCTGCCGCAGGCAGTCGAGCGTGCGGGCCACCGTGTGGTCGGTGATGTCGGTCCGCTCGACCGGCACCAGGCCGGCCTGCTCCAGGAGCGCGGAGTAGTCCGCCAGGCGGATCGGCCTGGCCACCAGCGGGGCGTGTCCGTGCTCCCGCGAGTGCTCGGCCAGATCCCCCACCGCCTCCTCCATCGGGGCCGGCGCCGGATCCAGGTCCAGCAGGTCGGTCAGGGCCACCCGGCCACCCGGCCTGAGCACCCGGGCCACCTCCCGCAGCGCGCCGAGCCGGTCCGGCAGGTGGAAGATCGACTCGATCATCAGGACGCCGTCGAACGAGTCCGCCTCGAAGTCCAGGACGGTCGCGTCCGCGCAGGTGAAGGTCACCTGGTCGCCCACTCCCGCGTCCCGGGCGTTGCGCCGGGCGGCCTCGATCTGCACGGCGCTGTTGGTGATGCCGACGACCCGCGCACCCGTCGACCGGGCGAGCCGGATGGACGGCGCGCCCGAGCCGCAGCCGAGGTCGAGCACCCGGCTCGCCGGGTTCACCGCCAGCTTCTCCGCCAGTAGGTCGGTGAGCTGCTGGGAGGCCTCGGCCATCGTCGCCGGATCGTCCGGGGACTTCCAGTAGCCCTCGTGCAGGCTCCCGCCGAACAGCTCGGTCAGCAGGCCGCTGAGGTCGTTGTAGAAACCGGCCACCTCCTTGGACGGAGGGGCCTCCCCCGCCGGTACCGGCCCGTCGGGAGTGGTCGTCTGATCAGTCATCAACTCGTCTTCTTTCGCGATGGGACCGACGGAGGAGGTATGCGCGAAGTCCGGCACGGAGGGCGAGGCTGCGGAGGGTGCGAGGCCGTGGCAGGCGGGCGCGGAGTCACCAGGTGACGGGCAGCGCCTCCATTCCGCTGATCAACCGGCCCTGGGCGTTGGCCAGTTCCTCCGCAGGCACGGCCAACCGGAGCCCGGGGAAGGCCGCGAGCACGCTCGCGAACGCCACCTCCAGCTCCATCCGGGCGAGTTGGGCGCCGAGGCAGCGGTGCGCACCGTACCCGAAGGTGACGTGGCCGCCGGCGCCCTCGCGGGTGACGTCGAATCGCTCGGGCTCGGGGAACGCCTCCGGGTCGAAGTTGGCGCCCGGCAGGCTGGCGAAGACCACGCTCTGCGCGGGGATCACCACGCCGCCGAGCTCGACGTCACACGTGGTGGCCCGCACCTGGCCCGCGTTCTCCCGGGCGCTCAGCGGTGCGTACCGGAGCACCTCCTCCACCGCGGCGGGCACCAGCGAGGGGTCGGCGCGCAGCGCGGCGAGCTGCTCCGGGTTGTCGAGCAGGGCGGCCAGGCCCTTGCCGAGCTCGGTCGCGGTGGACTCGTTGCCGGCCATCAGCAGGCCGCAGCCGAGGTGGACCAGTTCCACCTCGCTCAGCCGGTCCTCCTCGTCGCGGGCCGTGATCAGCTCCTGGAGCAGGCTGTCGTCCGGGGTGCGGCGCTTGGCCGCGACCAGGTCGGCCATGTAGGTGACGACCGACTCGAGCGCCTTCAGCGACTCCCCGGGAGGGTAGGCCGTGGTGGCCATCACGCGGTCGGCCCAGCCGCTGAAGCGCTCCCGGTCCTCCTGCGGGACGCCGAGGACCTCGAAGATGACGGTGAGCGGCAGCGGGCGGCAGAGGCCGGCGACCAGGTCGGCCTGCGGGCCCGCGTCGAGGAGGTCCGCGATCAGCCCGTCGACGATCTGCTGGATGCGCGGCCGCAGGGCGCGGATCCGGTGGGCGCTGAAGGCCCCGGCCACCAGACGGCGCATCCGCACGTGCTCGGGCCCGTCGAGGTCGTTGATGCCGGGCTTCGCCAGGACCGCCGACGGGATGACGACCGCGCCGATCCGCCGCGCCTCGGCCCGGCTGAACCGCGGGTCGGACAGCACGGTCCGGACTTCGGCCATCCCGGTGACCAGCCAGCCCTTCTGGCCGGACTCGGTGGTGACCTCCCGTACCGGCGCCTGCCGCCACGCCTCGCGGACCGGCGCCGGCACCGTGTAGGTGTCGCGCCCCGAAGCCGCCGATCGGGGGCATCCCGAAGGCATACCCGTTGATGCGTTTGGGGGTATAGTGGGCATGCGCCCACACTAGTGGGCACATGCCCACTCGTCAAACACCACCAGCCGTTTCGCCGCGGAAAACGAGGCCCGAAAGGAAGGAAGGGAGACCCGATGCCGACCGGGACAGCGATCCGTGACGTCTCCCAGCAGCTGTTCGACGCCGCCGAGCGAGTCCTGCTCCAGGGCGGGCCGAACGCGCTGACCAGCCGCGCGGTCACCACCGAGGCGGGTTGCGCCAAGGGCGTCCTGCACCGGCACTTCGACGACTTCGACGCCTTCCTCGCCGCGCTCGTACTCGACCGCATCGGCAGGATCCGGGCCCAGGGGCACGCCCTGCACGCCGCGGCCGGGACGAACACCGTCGCCGACAACCTCACCACGGCGCTGATGGACCTGTTCGGGTCGGTCGCGGTGGCCATCGTCGGCCTCGTCACCGCCCGCGACGAGCTGCGCGCCCGGCTGCACCAGGCCGGCTCCTCGGGCGTGCCGGTCCTGACCGAGGCGACCGCCATGATCGCGTCGTACCTCACCGCCGAGCGCGCCCAGGGCCGGATCCCGGCCGACTCGGATGTCGACATGCTCGCGCTCACCCTGATCGGAACCGGCCATCTGCTGTTCGCCGGCCGGCAGGGCGTCGCCCCGGAGGCCGACGAGGTGCGCAAGGTCGTGACCTCGGTCGTCGCCGGCGCCGCACGGTAGCCCCGACCCGCTCGTCCCGTGCCGCCCGTCCGCACACCCGCGGCCGGGCGGCACGGGCGCTGCGGGCCCCGGCGCTCGGATTCCGCCAAGTAGGCCTTGGCGGACGGGTCCTGACGATCAAGCCTTGACGAGTGGGCGGTCGCCCACTATCGTGCGGCGTGTCCACTTCCGCGCTGACGCCCGCGGTCGTGCCGCCGCGCCCGGCACCAGTCGCCGGGCCCCCGGGAGGCGGCCCAACACGGAGGCGGCACTCCCCCCTGGCGACCCGACCCGGGAGCCGCTCGAACCACCACCCCGCCCCGCAGGATGCCACCGGCCCGCGACGGGCCCCGGCCTCCGGGGATCGAGCACGCCGCCCCACCGGCCGCCGGACTGCCGGGCCCGATCCCGGCCCCGGCCCCGGCCCCGGCCCCGGCCCCGACGCTGGTTCAGCGCGCCCTCTGTCCTGCCCGTCCGACCGAAACGGGGGCCCATGAAAGCCCAGCACATCACGGAACTGCTCGTCGGACTCGCCGCCGTCGTCCTCCTGGCCCGGCTGCTCGGAGCACTGGCCCGACGACTGGACCAGCCCGCGGTGATCGGCGAGGTCCTGGCCGGCATCCTGCTGGGGCCGACGCTCGCGGGCGACGCGATCTCCGGCCACCTCTTCCCGGCCGACATCCGGCCGCAGCTCAGCGCACTGGCCACCATCGGGGTGGCCGTCTTCATGTTCACCGTCGGGCTGGAGTGGGACGTCGCCAAGGCCCGGGGCTCCGGCGGCTTCGCCGTCACCGTCTCGCTCAGCTCCATCCTGCTTCCGTTCGGCCTCGGATCCGCCCTGGGCCTCTACCTCCTGACGAGGCATCAGAGTCCGAACCACACCGCGTTCGTCCTCTTCATGGGCATCGCCATGTCGATCACCGCGTTCCCGGTGCTGGCCCGGATCCTCACCGAACGCGGCCTGGCCCGCACCACCCTGGGAGTCCTGGCGCTCGCCTGTGCTTCCATCGACGACGTCCTGGCCTGGTCGGTGCTCGCCGCGGTGACCGCGATCAGCGGCGCGGCCGGCGCCGACCAGTGGCGCGTCCTGCTCGTGGTGCCCTACCTGCTGGGGATGCTGTTCGTGGTGCGGCCGCTGCTGCGGCGCCTGCTGACCCGCTCCGGCACCCTCGGCCCCGCCGGGTTCGCCTGCGTCCTCGCCGGGCTGCTGCTGTCCGCGGGGGCGACGGAGTGGGTCGGCCTGCACTTCATCTTCGGGGCCTTCCTGTTCGGCGCCGTCATCCCGCGCGAGCAGACGGCGCGGCTGCGCGCGCAGATCCACGACCAGCTGGGGCAGTTGGGCCAGACCATGCTGTTGCCGGTCTTCTTCCTCACCGCCGGCCTCAACGTCGACCTGTCCGGAATCGGCCTGGGCGGCCTCCGGGACCTCAGCCTGATCCTCCTGGTGGCCATCGGCGGCAAGTTCGCGGGGGCGTATCTCGCGGCCCGGGGGAAGGGGATGCCGGCCCGGCAGTCCGCGGCGCTGGCCACCCTGATGAACACCCGCGGCCTCACCGAACTCATCGCCCTGAGCGTGGGGTTGAGTCTGGGGATCATCGACCGCGAGCTGTACTCGCTGATGGTGGTGATGGCCGTGGTCACCACGGCGATGGCCGGCCCGCTGCTGCGGTGGATCCTGCCCAGGCGGCTCGTCGAGGCGGAGGCCTCCAGGGAGTCGGTCTCGGCGGACGTACCCGCCGCCCTCCGCGACAGGACCTAGTGCCGCGGCTAGGAACAGGACGGAAGGGGCGGGCGCCCCGCGGGAACAACCCCGCCGCCCCCCCCCCCGGGGGGAGCCGGGCCCGCCGGGGGCGGCCCCCCCCACAGACCCAGACCCGCCCCCCACCCCCCCCCCCACAGCC
>NZ_JBHVUV010000061.1:0-21110 GCF_042883905.1 Kitasatospora sp. NPDC058170 | reverse complement strand
GCAAAGCTGTAGACCCCCTCGGTGTAGGAGGAGTTCCACTGCATCGCGACCTCGACGGAGATCGCCTTGTCCTTGTCCTCCGCCTCGAAGTCGATAACCGAGGGGTGGATCACCTCGCCCTTGCGGGAGTTGAGGTGGGTGACGAAGTCCGCGATGCCGCCGTCGTACTTGTACGTGACGGAGAGCGGCTTGCCGTCCTCGTCCGCGTGCTCCGGGCGCTCGTCGGTCAGCGCGATGGAGAGGCCCTTGTTGAGGAACGCCATCTCCTGGAAGCGCCGGGAGAGCGTCTCGAACGAGTAGACCGTGGTCTCGAAGATGTCCGGGTCGGCCCAGAAGGTGACGGTGGTGCCGTTGCGGTCGGTGGCCTCGCCCTTGACCAGGGCCGCCGTCGGCGCGCCCATCTTGTAGTCCTGGGTCCAGCGGTGGCCGTCCCGGTGGATCTCGACCGCGAGACGGGTGGAGAGGGCGTTCACCACGGAGACGCCGACGCCGTGCAGACCGCCGGAGACCGCGTAGCCGCCACCGCCGAACTTGCCGCCCGCGTGCAGGACGGTGAGCACGACCTCGACGGCCGGCTTCTCCTGGCCGGGGACGATGTCGACCGGGATGCCTCGGCCGTTGTCGACCACGCGGACCGCGCCGTCGGCGAGGAGCGTGACGTCGATGGTGTCGGCGTACCCGGCCATCGCCTCGTCGACGGAGTTGTCCACGACCTCCTGCACCAGGTGGTGCAGGCCACGCTCACCGGTCGAGCCGATGTACATGCCGGGGCGCTTGCGGACGGCGTCGAGGCCTTCCAGCACCTGGATGTTGCTTCCGGTGTAGGTGCTCTCGCTCGCCTGGTCGGTCTGGTCTGGGGTCTGGCTGGGGTTGCCGGAATCGGCCACGAAGCGCCCTCTCTGGCACAGCACGGGCCGCATCCCCACCCCGTGCGGGCGGGCGTGCGACCACAGCGTTTCGACTCGGTTGCCACTAGCAACAGTGTTTGGCCTTCAGTCTACCGGTACGACTGACATAGATGGGCGTTTGGCAGCCTCTGAGGGCAGATACGCCGCCCTGAATCCCCTCTGCACATGTCCCGATACTCGCCCCGGGGGCCCAGACCGCCTGGAAGGGCCGTCAGGGGTTCCGGAGGCTCCGGGTCCGCTCCCGGCCCGGCCGGCCCGGCTCACCCCCAGGTGTCGCCCGGCCCCTTGCTCCCCGGCGCGCGCAGCCGCCCGTAGCCGCGGGCGGGTGCGGCCGGGCCGAGGACCTTGATCGTCTTGACCGTGCCGTGCCCCAGCTCGTGGTTCAGACGGGCCACCAACTGCCGCGCCAGCCAGCGAAGTTGAGTCGCCCAGGCGGTGGAGTCGCACTGCACGGTGAGCACCGCGGCCTCGTCGTCGTAGGACTTGGGCTCGCAGTGCGCCGCGATGTCCGGGCCGACGATCTGCCCCCAACGGCCCATCACCCCGCCGACCGCCGCCGAGGACTCCCAGCCCCGCTCGGTCAGCAGCCGGTTCAGCGCCGCCCCCAGCGGCACCGGATCCCGGCCGTCCGAACGCGCACCGCTGCGCAGTCCGGTCCGCTTCGCCTCGCGCTTCTCCCGGACCTGCTCACCGCGCTGGCGGGCCTGCGCCCGGGCCGCCCGCAGCGCCGAGCGGGCCAGATCGGCCCCGGTCAGCTCCCCGCCGCCCGGCTCCCCCGCACCCGGCTGCCCGGCCCCGGACTGCCCGGTGCCCGGCTTCGGGGAGTGCTCCGCCGGATCGCTCACGGCGATCTCCTTTCCCCAGCCTGTGGACAACGGACGCGAACGCGCGCCGGTGAGCCGTCCAGCGTACGGGAGCGGGGGGACCGCGCGCGGCGCGGCCGCGGTCAGGCGTCGACCCGCTGCACGGCGCCGTCCGCGACCGTGTAGCGGGCCCCGGCCAGCGCCTTGGGCACGTCCTCGGCGACCGCCGCGGTGACCAGCACCTGCTCGCCGTCCGCGACCAGCTCCGCCAGCCGGTCCCGGCGGGCGGCGTCCAGCTCGGCGAACACGTCGTCCAGGATCAGCACCGGCTCGCCGCCGTCGGCGCGCAGCAGCTCGTACGAGGCCAGCCTCAGAGCCAGCGCGAACGACCAGGACTCACCGTGGCTGGCGTAGCCCTTGGCGGGCAGCGGGCCCAGCCTGAGCTGCAGCTCGTCGCGGTGCGGACCGACCAGCGTCAGCCCGCGCTCGACCTCCTGCTTGCGGGCCGACTGCAGCGCCTGCAGCAGCTGCTCCTCGGCCTGCTCCCGACTGGTCGGCAGTTCGCCCTCGAAGGAGCTGCGGTACTCCAGCACGGTCTCGCCGCCGGCCGGTGCGAGCTGCCCGTACGCGGCCGCCACCAGTGGCTGCAGGGCGGCCACCAGCTGGATCCGAAAGGCGGTCAACTCGGCTCCGGCCCTGGCCAGATGGCCGTCCCAGACCTCCAGCGTGGAGAGGTCGGCGCCCTTGCCGCCACCGGCCCGGCGGGCCATCGCCGCGGTCTTCAGCAGGGCGTTGCGCTGCTTGAGGACCCGCTCGTAGTCCTGCCGGACGCCGGCCAGCCGCGGGGCGCGGGCGGTCAGCAGCTCGTCCAGGAAGCGCCGGCGCTCACCCGGATCGCCCTTGACCAGGCTGAGGTCCTCGGGGGCGAACAGCACGGTGCGCAGCACCCCGAGCACATCGCGCGGGCGGACGTTGTCCGAGCGGTTGATCCGCGCCCGGTTGGCCTTGCCCGGGGTGATCTCCAGTTCGACCAGGGTGCTCCTGGTCCCGGCCACCACGGAGGCGCGCACCACGGCCCGCTCCGCGCCGAGCCGGATCAGCGGGGCGTCGGTGGCCACCCGGTGGCTGCCCAGGGTGGCGATGTAGCCGATCGCCTCGACCAGGTTGGTCTTGCCCTGGCCGTTGGGCCCGACGAAGGCCGTCACGCCCGGGTCGAGGGGCACCTCGACCCGGGCGTAGGACCGGAAGTCGGCGAGCGACAGATGCGCGACGTGCATGGCTGTGGACTGCGCTCGCCTTCTGTGGATATCCCTGCGGGGGTCGGACTACTTCGACTCGACCGCGTGGCCGCCGAACTGGTTGCGCAGCGCGGCGATCATCTTCATCTGCGGCGAGTCCTCCTGGCGGGAGGCGAAGCGGGCGAAGAGCGAGGCGGTGATCGCGGGCAGCGGCACGGCGTGGTCGATCGCGGCCTCGACCGTCCAGCGGCCCTCGCCCGAGTCGGCGGCCCAGCCCTTGAGCTTGGCCAGGTGCTCGTCGTCGTCCAGGGCGCGGACGGCCAGGTCGAGCAGCCAGGAGCGGATGACCGTGCCCTCCTGCCAGCTGCGGAAGACCTCGCGCACGTCGGTGACCTCGGGGGCCGCCTCCAGCAGCTCCCAGCCCTCGGCGAAGGCCTGCATCATCGCGTACTCGATGCCGTTGTGGACCATCTTGGCGAAGTGGCCGGCGCCGACCGCGCCCGCGTGCACCGCGCCGAAGTCGCCCTCGGGCTTCAGTGCGTCGAAGACCGGCTGGGCCTTGGCCACGTGCTCGGCGTCGCCGCCGTACATCAGCGCGTAGCCGTTCTCCAGGCCCCAGACGCCGCCGGAGACGCCGCAGTCGACGAAGCCGATGCCCTTGGCGGCCAGCGACTCGGCGTGCTTGATGTCGTCGGTCCAGCGGGAGTTTCCGCCGTCGACCACCACGTCGCCGGGGGAGAGCAGCTCGGCGAGCTCGTCCACCGTCGCCTGGGTGGCGGCCCCGGCGGGGACCATGACCCAGACCACGCGCGGGCCCTGGAGCTTGGTGACGAGCTCCTGCAGGCTCTCGACGTCCGAGATGTCCGGGTTGCGGTCGTAGCCGATGACGGTGTGGCCGGCGCGGCGGATCCGCTCGCGCATGTTGCCGCCCATCTTGCCGAGACCGATGAGGCCGAGCTCCATGACCAAGTCCTTACCTGTGGTGACATGCCTGCCGGCGGCGCCGTTGCCGCGCAGTGCCGAGCCTACGCGCTGAACGGAAGGGCCTCCCCGCGGTCGGGCCGACCGGGGGAGGCCTTCCACAGGCGGTGTGCACAGCCTGTGGGTGAACGTCGCGCGTGAGCGGGCGGCTCAGCCGGAGAGGCGGACCGGCATGATCAGGTACTGGTAGGCCTCGTCCGCCTCGGCGTCCACCGAGGGCTTGCCGCTGAGCAGGGCCGGCTTGGTCGGCGTGGTGAAGCTCAGCTGGGCGTAGGCGGAGTCGATGGCCTTGAGGCCCTCCTCCAGGTAGCCCGGGTTGAAGGCGATCGAGATGGCGTCGCCCTCCAGGGAGGCGTCGACCCGCTCGGTGGCCTGGGCGTCGTCGCCCGAACCGGCCTCCAGGGTGAGCACGCCCTCCTCGAAGTTCAGCCGGACCGGGGTGTTGCGCTCGGCGACCAGCGAGACGCGCTTGAGCGCCTCCAGGAAGGGCTGGGTCTGGATCGCCGCGATGGCGTTGAACTCCGTCGGGAAGAGGCTGCGGAACTTCGGGAACTCGCCCTCCAGCAGGCGGGTCGTGGTCCGGCGGCCGGCGCCCTCGAAGCCGATCAGGCCCTCGCCCGCACCGCCCGAGGAGAGCGCGATCGAGACGCTGTCGCCGCTGCCCAGGGACTTGGCGATGTCCTGCAGGGTCTTCGCGGGCACCAGGGCGACCGCGGAGATGTCCGACTGCTCGGGCTTCCACAGCAGCTCGCGGACGGCGAAGCGGTAGCGGTCGGTGGCGGCCAGGGTGATCCGGTCGCCCTCGATCTCGACCCGCACACCGGTGAGCACCGGCAGCGTGTCGTCACGGCCTGCGGCCACCGCGGCCTGGCTGACCGCCGAGGCGAAGACGTCGCCCGGGACGGTGCCGGTGGCGGTGGGCATCTGGGGCAGCGCCGGGTACTCGTCCACCGGGAGGGTGGGGAGGGTGAACCGGGAACTGCCGCAGACCACGCTGACCCGCTGGCCGTCGGTGGAGATCTCCACCGGCCGGTTGGGCAGGTTGCGCGAGATGTCGTTCAGCAGCCGGCCGGACACCAGCACGGTGCCGGCCTCCTCGATGTCGGCCTCCAGCTCGACCCGGGCCGAGACCTCGTAGTCGAAGCCGGACAGCGCCAGGCTGCCGTCCTGTGCGGTCAGCAGCAGGCCTGCCAGCACCGGCACCGGCGGCCGTGCCGGGAGGCTGCGGGCAGCCCAGGCCACCGCCTCCGCGAGGACGTCACGCTCCACCCGGAACTTCACCGGTAACCGCCTCCTGGATCGAGCGCTCCCGCTCGCTGTCTGGTTCGTCTGATCTTGATCGTCGGTGCGGCTGGCCGCCGAGCTCTGCCACTCCGCTTCCAGTCGCCGAGGACAGTCTGACGTACTCCACCGACAGACGGGGCAGACGGGCGGAAGCAAGCCGAACAGATGTCGGGGATCCGTTGTCCACAGATTTCGACCCCACCTGCTTTTGAACGAGTCGATTGGTCTATAGGTGTAGTGGTAGTAGTAGGGCCTGTGGAAACCGTGGATAACCCTGTTTGCGCAGGTCAGACCCGGTTTTTTGTCCACAGGAGGTGTGGACGGGGACTGTGGACGGACACGGCCCGCTGTGGACGGCGGAGCGTTACCCACAGGACACCCTGAGTATCCACAGGTTATCCCCAGCGCTGTCCCCAGATCCTGCCACGGTTATCCACGGGCTCCGGTCAACATCGCGTGACGCCTTTCACACCAGGGCATGAACGCCCGCCCAAAGTTGTCGAACTGTGGACGCGACTGTGGACAACCTGGGGATAACCGCCCCTGCCCTGGGGACAACCGGTGGATAACCCGGATGGCCCTCTGACGGCCCAACAATTGTCCACACCCTGTGGATAACCGTTGTGCACAAGTCCACAGGCACCTGACCTGCGCGGAAGAGCGTAGCGGTGGGCAGCCTGTGGAGGAATTCTGGATAACTCGCAGCTCCCCGGCCTGTGGACGGTCGAGAACCCCGCTCACCTGTGGATTTCGGCCCTGCGCACCCGGGGAGTTCGAATCCCTGGTCAGATGTTCGGCGCGGGCTGTGCACTGGCGGAGCGTCCGTCACCGACATCCATGCCCAGCGGACCGGCGGTACACACCTGTGGATGCGCGAAAAGGGCGCCAGGATCGCTCCTGACGCCCTTTTCGCCGGCCCGGTGCCGGTCGGCGGCGGTGCACGGCGTGCCCGCCCCCAACGGCCCCTGGCGGGTCAGCTCTTGATGCGGTTGGTCAGCTCGGTGACCTGGTTGTAGATCGAGCGGCGCTCGGCCATCAGCGAGCGGATCTTGCGGTCCGCGTGCATCACCGTGGTGTGGTCGCGGCCGCCGAACTGGGCGCCGATCTTCGGCAGCGAGAGGTCGGTCAGCTCCCGGCAGAGGTACATGGCGATCTGACGGGCCGTCACCAGCACGCGGCTGCGCGAGGATCCGCAGAGGTCGTCGACGCCCAGCCCGAAGTAGGCGGCCGTCTGCTGCATGATGACCTGCGCGGTGATCTCCGGCCCGGCGTCCTCGTCCCCGCCCGGGATCAGGTCCTTGAGGACGATGCCGGCCAACTCCAGGTCCACCGGCGCCCGGTTGAGGTTGGCGAAGGCGGTGACCCGGATCAGGGCGCCCTCCAACTCCCGGATGTTGCGGGTGATCCGGGATGCGATGAACTCCAACACGTCGGCCGGGGCGTTCAGTTGCTCCTGGATCGCCTTCTTGCGCAGGATCGCGATCCGGGTCTCCAGCTCCGGCGGGGTGACGTCGGTGATCAGACCCCACTCGAAGCGGTTGCGCAGCCGGTCCTCCAGCGTGATCAGCTGCTTGGGCGGCCGGTCGGAGGACAGCACGATCTGCTTGTTGGCGTTGTGCAGGGTGTTGAAGGTGTGGAAGAACTCCTCCTGCGTGGACTCCTTGCTCGCCAGGAACTGCACGTCGTCCACGAGCAGGATGTCCATGTCCCGGTAGCGCTTGCGGAACGCGTCCGCCTTGCCGTCCCGGATCGAGTTGATGAACTCGTTGGTGAACTCCTCCGAGGACACGTACCGCACCCGGGTCCCCGGGAAGAGGCTGCGCGAGTAGTGCCCGATGGCGTGCAGCAGGTGGGTCTTGCCCAGCCCGGACTCGCCGTAGATGAAGAGCGGGTTGTACGCCTTGGCCGGGGCCTCGGCGACGGCCACCGCCGCCGCGTGCGCGAAGCGGTTGCTCGCGCCGATGACGAAGGTGTCGAAGAGGTACTTGGGGTTCAGCCGCGCGGCCGGCTCGTCCTTGCGGGAGCCGCCGGCCGGAGGGGCGCCGGGCGGCGGGGGCACCCCGGGCACACCCGGGCGCTCCGGCGCGCGCTCCCCGGCGGACTTGTCCGCGGGGCGGCCGGGGGCCGGTCGGGCGGCGGGGGAGCGGCGGCCGGGGCCGGTCCGGGGCTGCTCGTTCGGCCCGGGGCCGTAGGCGCCGCCGAACAGGTCGCCCTGGGTGGTCGCGGGCGGCCCGGGCAGGGGCCGCTGCGGGTGGCGCCCGGGCTCCTCGTGCTCCCGGTAGACGGGGGACGGGTCGGGGTAGGACGGGCCCTGCTCGGCGTAGCCGTGGCGGCCCTCCCAGGCGGGGGAGCTCTCGCCGCCCGGCCAGGCCGGTGCCCCGCCGGGCGGACCGTAGGGGGCCGGGCGCTGCTCGTAGCCGCCGGTGTCGTACCGGCCGCGCTCGTAGTCCTGCTCGTAGGGGCGCTCGTACGCGGGCTCGTCGTACTCGCCGGTGTCCTCGCCCCCCGGGTACGGCTCGGCGGGTGCGGCGGGCGCGGGGGTGGTCGGCACCGCGTTGGCGTCGACCATCACGGCGATCCGCACCGGGCGGCTGAGCTCGCGGCTGAGGGCCTCGGTGAGCTGCGGCAGCAGCCGGCCCTCCAGGACCTGCTTGGCCCGCTCGTTGGGCGTCGCCAGCAGGGCGGTGTCGTGCATCATCCACATCGGCTGGGTGCGCTGCACCCACTGCTTGTCCATCTCCCCGACGTCCGGGTCGTTGACCAGCCGCTCGACGACCCGTGCCCAGACCGGGACAAGGTCGCTGTTGACATCAGCCACTGGTGCACGCTTTCTCGGTTCCCCGCGGCTCCAGCAGGGGTGGTGGATCAAGAGACTGTGGATCTGTGGTCCGTTGATGAAGAACAAACCAGACAAGTCCTGCAACGGTAGTCAGCGAACAGAGCCGGATCAAGTCGTTGTCCACAGGCTGTGGGCGAAGGGCGGGGGATGCGCCGCTCCGGCACCCGGGTGTGAACGGCTGGTTTGACCCTCGTGCCCCGTCCCGCGTACCGTAACCAGGTCGAGTTGTCGATGGCCGCTGCCGCATGTCCGCGGGTCCGCCCGCTCCATAAGGCGCGCAGCACGGGCGCCGTGGATTGCCTGAACCCCAGCCGAACTGGGGTGATGGGCCGGATTTCCGTATCAGGGGAGATCACGCGGACGCACGGTGACGGCCAAGCGATCACCCGTCATCCTACGATTCACCTCAGGAGCCCCCGAGTGAGCAAGCGCACCTTCCAGCCGAACAACCGTCGCCGCGCGAAGACCCACGGCTTCCGGCTGCGTATGCGTACCCGCGCCGGCCGCGCCATCCTGGCCGCCCGCCGTGGCAAGGGCCGCAGCGCCATCTCCGCCTGATCCGCGCCAAGAGTCTGTTGTGCTGCCCTCCGAAAACCGGCTGCGGCGGCGCCAGGACTTCGCGACCGCGGTGAAACGCGGTCGTCGGGCCGGCCGGCCCCTTCTGGTCGTCCATCTCAGTAGAGACGGGGACCCGACGGGGCAGGCCGACCGGACCAGCGACTCCCGCCCGCACGTCGCCGAGGGGACTCCTTCGGCGCGTGCGGGTTTCGTCGTGAGCAAGGCCGTCGGTCCGGCGGTCGTCCGCAACCTGGTGAAGCGGCGCCTGCGCCATCTCGTCCGTGATCGTCTCTCCAGGCTGCCCGCCGGTAGCCTGATAGTGGTGCGTGCGCTGCCCCAGGCCGCGTCCGCCTCGTACCAGGATCTTGAACGCGATCTTGACGCGGCGCTGAAGCGGCTGCTGAAGGCGGAGCCCGCCGCCGCGGCGCCGACAGGAGCAGGGCGATGAAGTACCTGCTGATGGGTCTGATCCGGGTCTACCAGTGGACCATCAGCCCACTGCTCGGTCCGGTCTGCCGTTATTACCCCTCCTGCTCGCACTACGGCTTCGAGGCCGTGAAGGTGCACGGGGCGGTCAAGGGCGGCGGCCTGACCGTGTGGCGCATCCTGCGCTGCAATCCGTGGACTCCCGGCGGGGTGGACCATGTCCCGCCGCGCAAGCATCCGGTGTGGCACCGCCGGCTGCGCGATCTGCTGAGCCGCAGGTCCGCCGCCGGTCAGCCGGTGACCACGCCCCCCGCCGGTCCGGACCCCGAGGGCCCGGCGACCATTGGCCCTGTGCGGCCAATCCCAATGTCCAAGGAGCCTGACCGGTGACCTTCTCCTTCCTGAACCCCCTGTACACAGCGGTGTCCTGGATCATCGTCCAGTTCCACTCGCTGTACAGCCACGTCTTCGACCCGGACGGTGGCTGGGCCTGGGGTCTGGCCATCGCCTCGATGGTGGTCGTGATCCGGATCTGCCTGATCCCGCTCTTCGTGAAGCAGATCAAGGCGACCCGGGCCATGCAGGCGATCCAGCCGAAGATGAAGGCCATCCAGGAGCGCTACAAGAACGACAAGCAGCGCCAGTCCGAAGAGATGATGAAGCTGTACAAGGAGGCGGGTACCAACCCGTTCTCCAGCTGCCTTCCCATCCTCGTGCAGGCGCCGTTCTTCACCGCCCTCTACGGTGTGCTCGCCAAGGTCGCGAAGAGCGAGCCGATCGGCGTCATCCACGGTGACCTGCTGACCAGCGCAGGCCAGGCGCACATCTTCGGCGCCCCGCTGTCGGCGACCTTCCTCGGCAGCACCGAGATCAGCGTCAAGATCGTCACGGCCGTGATGATCATCCTGATGTCGCTGTCGCAGTTCGTCACCCAGCGCCAGCTGATGACCAAGAACGTCGACCTCTCGGTCAAGACGCCGTTCATGCAGCAGCAGAAGATGCTGATGTACGTCTTCCCGATCATGTTCGCCGTGATGGGCATCAACTTCCCCGTCGGTGTCCTCGTCTACTGGCTGACCACCAACGTCTGGTCGATGGGCCAGCAGCTGATCGTCATCCGCAACAACCCGACGCCGGGCAGCAAGGCGTGGGACGAGCGCCAGGTGCGGCTGAAGAAGGCCGGCCGGATCAACCCGGACGGCACCGTGATCAAGGGCGCCATGTTCGGCCTGCTCCCCCCGAAGAAGTCGGCCGCCTCCGCCGAGGCCGTCGTAGAGGAGTCGGTGCAGGTCCGCCGCCAGCAGCCGCGCAAGCAGACCAAGTCCCAGCGCCAGCACACCGGTGGCACCCAGACGGCCAGCCTGACCAAGGACGCCCCGGAGCAGGCCGAGGAGCCCGTGGACGCCGCCCCGGCGGAGTCCGGCGACGCCAAGCCGACCGCGGCCAAGCAGGGCACGGGCAAGCCGGGTGGCACCAAGCCCGGCACCACCCGGCCGGGTACCCGGCAGCAGCCGAAGCGTGGCGGGCAGGGCGGCCAGCGGCCGAAGAAGAAGTCCTGACCCGACCGGCCCCGCCCCCGGAGCGACCGGGCGGCCCCCGATCCTCGTTTCCGGCCCACCACCCGGGCCCATCTCCGAAGGAGTCCATCAGTGACGGAAGGCACCACCTCCGCCGTCGAGGCCGAGGTCGCCGCCAGCGCCGACGACAGCCTCATCTCCCGCCTGGAGCAGGAGGGCGACATCGCGGCGGACTACCTGGAGGGTCTGCTCGACATCGCCGACCTCGACGGTGACATCGACATGGACGTGGAGGGCGACCGCGCCCTGGTCTCCATCGTCAGCGACGGCAACGACCGCGCGCTGCAGCGCCTGGTCGGCCAGGACGGCGAGGTGCTGGAGGCACTGCAGGAGCTGACCCGGTTGGCTGTCCACCGGGAGACCGGCGAGCGCAGCCGCCTCATGCTGGACATTGCCGGCTTCCGGGCCCGCAAGCGTTCGGAGCTGGCCACGCTCGGTGCCCAGGCCGCGGACCAGGTGAAGAGCACGGGCGAGCAGGTCAAGCTGCGGCCGATGACCCCGTTCGAGCGCAAGGTCGTCCACGACGCGGTGGCCGCGGCGGGTCTGCGCAGTGAGTCGGAGGGCGAAGAGCCCCAGCGGTTCGTGGTCGTGCTGCCGGCCTGACAGCAGGTGGCACCGGCGCCCGGCCCCACACGGCCGGGGGCGTCGGAACGACCGGTTGGCGACTGAGACCCCGTCCGCCTTGTGCGGGCGGGGTCGTTGTCCCTCTGCGGGGCCGCGGCCCGGCGAGGGATGTTTCACGTGAAACGGTGCGAAGCACGGGTCGGTGGATCCGGGGAGCGGAGAGGCTGAGATGGACACGGAGAGCACGGCTGCGGGCGAGCCCGGGACGGGTGCCGCCAACCCGGCCGCGGACGGTCCGGCTGTCGAGGGTGCGGCCGCCGAAGGGCTGGCCGAGGCGCCGGCCGTGGCCAGGGAGGTATTCGGCGAGCGCTACGACGCCGCCGTCCGCTACACCGAGCTGCTGGCCACGGCGGGAGTCCAGCGCGGCCTGATCGGTCCCCGTGAGGTGCCGCGGCTCTGGGACCGCCACGTCCTGAACTGCGCCGTGCTCGCCGAGCTGCTGCCGCCCGGGTCGACCATGTGCGACGTCGGCTCCGGCGCCGGCCTGCCGGGCATCCCGGTGGCCCTGGCCCGACCCGACGTGTCGGTGACCCTGCTGGAGCCGCTGCTGCGCCGGACCACCTTCCTGGAGGAGGTGGTCCGCGAGCTGCAGCTGGAGAACGTCACCGTGCTGCGCGGCCGCGCCGAGGAGATGGTCGGCAAGATCGCGGTGGACGTGGTGACGGCCCGCGCGGTCGCGCCGCTGGACCGGCTGGCCGGCTGGGGCATGCCGCTGCTCCGCCCGCACGGCCAGATGCTGGCGCTCAAGGGCGACAGCGCCGAGCAGGAGCTGGCGGACTCGCGGGCCGGGCTGACCAAGCTGGGCGCCGTCGAGTGGACGGTGATCTCGGTGGGCGAGGGCACCCTGGAAACCTCGACCCGGGTGGTCCAGGTCAAGGCGGGGGAGAGTCCGGGCGGGGTGAAGGCGGCGACCAGGCGGGCCAAGGCGGCCCGGGCCGGGCGCAACGCCGGGGCCGCCGTGCGCAGTGGTGAGCGTGCCCGGGGCGGTCGGCGCCGCGGGCGCTGAGCGAGGCCGGGAGAGCGGGCGGGTGGTCCTCGAGCCGCCCGCCCGCTCTGTTGTCCGCCCGCCCGCTCTGCGGTCCGCCCGCCCGCGCCGCTGCTGCGGCGCCCGGGTGACATCCGGACGGCCATCAGGGGGACTGCCGCCCATCGGAGTGTCGCACCGTCAGATTTCCGACATAGCGGGCATGGTGTTTCACGTGAAACGTCGCTCCCTGCTTTCAGACGGTCTCGACAAGCGGCTTCGCCGCGGGCTCGGTCTCATCCGGGCGGCGACTGTTGCCGCTCCGGTTTCACGTGAAACACTGACCCCCATGCAGGACTCGGAGACCATCGACCAGATCGATGACACGCCCATCGCGCGTGCTGCCCAGGCTGCGGTCCAGGCGATCGGACGGGCGGGGGAGGGGCTTCCCCGGCCCGCCGCCACCCGCGTGATCGTGGTGGCCAACCAGAAGGGCGGGGTGGGCAAGACCACCACCACCGTCAACATGGCCGCCTCGCTCGCCATGCACGGACTGCGGGTCCTGGTGGTGGACCTCGACCCGCAGGGCAATGCCTCCACCGCCCTCGGCATCGACCACCACGCCGAGGTGCCCTCGATCTACGAGGTCCTGGTGGAGGGCAAGCCGCTGGCCGACGTGGTGCAGCCGGTGGTCGACGTCGAGGGGCTGTTCTGCGTCCCCGCCACCATCGACCTGGCCGGCGCGGAGATCGAGCTGGTCTCGCTGGTGGCCCGGGAGGGCCGGCTCCAGCGCGCCATCGCCGCGTACGAGCAGCCGCTGGACTACATCCTGATCGACTGCCCGCCCTCGCTGGGCCTGCTCACGGTCAACGCCCTGGTCGCGGGCCAGGAGGTGCTGATCCCGATCCAGTGCGAGTACTACGCGCTGGAGGGCCTCGGCCAGCTGCTGCGCAACGTCGAGCTGGTCCGGGCGCACCTCAACCCCACGCTGCACGTCTCCACCATCCTGCTCACCATGTACGACGCCCGGACCAGGCTGGCCGCCCAGGTGGCCGAGGAGGTCCGGACGCACTTCCCGCAGGAGGTGCTGCAGACCGCGATCCCGCGCTCGGTGCGCATCTCGGAGGCACCCAGCTACGGTCAGACGGTGCTCACCTACGATCCCGGCTCCACCGGGGCGCTCTCCTACCTGGAGGCCGCCCGGGAGCTCGCGATGCGGGCGGTGGCCGCCGGGAGCGGTGGTTCACTGGTGGGCCAGCAGCGCGGCGGCCAGCAGCGGGACGGCGAGCCGGGGCAGGATGCCCCGATGGCACAGCACAGCACGACGGAGGGCAATCGGTGAGTGGTCGCAGGGGTCTCGGACGAGGACTCAAGGCGCTGATCCCGGCCGCGACGCCGGAGGACGGCGCGGTGGCGGCACCGCCCGCGGCGGTCTCGGTGGCAGTGGCCGACCGGGCGGTGCAGCCGGCGGTACCGGCGGTGCCGACCGGCCGCGGCACGGTGGCGGCCCGGGCGGCCGCCGAGAGCCTGCGCGAGCAGACCGACCGGGAGACGAGGGCGGCGGAGCCGGCCCAGGTGGTCGGTGCCTTCTTCGCCGAGCTGCCGCTGGACGCGATCACCCCCAACCCGCGCCAGCCGCGCGAGGTCTTCGACACCGACAAGCTGGCCGAGCTGGTCGCCTCCATCAAGGAGGTGGGCCTGCTCCAGCCGGTGGTGGTGCGCCAGGTCGCGCCCGAGCGCTTCGAGCTCATCATGGGCGAGCGCCGGTGGCGGGCCTCCCGGGAGGCCGGGCTGGAGCAGATCCCGGCGATCGTCCGGGCCACCGAGGACGACAAGCTGCTGCTGGACGCCCTCCTGGAGAACCTGCACCGGGCGGAGCTGAACCCGCTGGAGGAGGCGGCCGCCTACGACCAGCTGCTGCGGGACTTCTCCTGCACGCACGACGAGCTGGCGGACCGGATCGGCCGCTCGCGCCCGCACGTCACCAACACCCTGCGGCTGCTGAAGCTCTCGCCGGCCGTCCAGCGCCGGGTCGCCGCGGGCGTGCTGACCGCCGGGCACGCCAAGGCACTGGTGGGCGTGCAGGACGCGGAGCGGCAGGAGCACCTGGCGAAGCGGATCGTCGCGGAGGGCCTCTCGGTGCGCACCACCGAGGAGATCGCCCGGCTGATCGACAGCGAGGAGAAGCCGCAGCGCCCGGCCGGTCCGAAGGCGGGCAAGCTGCTCTCCCCGGCCTTCAACGACCTGGCGAGCCGGCTCTCGGACCGCTTCGACACCCGGGTCAAGGTCGAGGTCTCGCAGCGCGGCGGCAAGCTCGGCAAGGGCAAGGTCGTCCTGGAGTTCGGCTCGGTGGAGGACCTGAACCGGATCCTGGACAGCCTGGCCCCGGGCGAGGACGGGCTGCGGCTGTCGCAGAGCTGAGCCGCTCCGGGGAGTGGCACTGCCGATGGGTGCATGTTGTACGTGAGCCGGGTTTCACGTGGAACATGCACCCATCGGCATTCGGGGGGAATGCTCGACCGTGGAGTGGAGGAGGAGGTGCGGGACATGGGACGCCGAATCGCTCCGCTGACGCTGGACAACCTCGCGGACCTGCCGACGACCTGTCGCTCCTGTGTGTTCTGGGAGCTGGATCCGGTCAGCGGGCGGGCGGCGGTGGAGTCGGGCAAGCCGGAGCTGGAGAAGGAGGGCTGGATCTCCGCGGTGCTGCTGGAGTGGGGATCCTGCGGCCGGATCGTCTACGTGGACGACGTCCCGGCCGGGTTCGTGCTCTACGCCCCGCCCGCCTACGTCCCGCGCTCGCAGTCCTTCCCGACCAGCCCGGTCTCGCCGGACGCCGTCCAGCTGATGATCAGCCGGGTCGTGCCGGGCTTCCAGCGGCAGGGGCTCGGCCGGGTGCTGGTGCAGACGGTGGCCAAGGATCTGCTGGGGCGGGGCGTCCGGGCGATCGAGGCCTTCGGTGCGGTCGGACGGGAGTCGCCGAGCTGCGTGCTGCCGGCCGACCATCTGCTCGCGGTGGGCTTCAAGACGGTACGGCCGCACCACCGCTACCCGAGGCTGCGCCTGGAGGCCAGGACCACGCTCTCCTGGCGGGGCGACGTGGAGGTGGCGCTGGAGCGGCTGCTCGGCGGGGCGCGCAAGGAACCGGCGCTGCGGCCGTTCTGAGCCCGGGCGGGCTCGGCCGGTCGGGGCCCGGTGTGAACGACGAAGGCGGCGCTCCCCGGTGGGGGAGCGCCGCCTTCGTCGCGGTCGTCGGCCGGACCTAGATGAACTCGGCCAGCTCGCGCAGCAGCGCGGCCTTCGGACGGGCACCGGTGATGGACTTCACCGGCTCGCCGCCCTTGTAGACGATCAGGGTCGGGATGGAGATCACGTTGTACTGGGCGGCCGTCTGCTGGTTGCTGTCGACATCCAGCTTGGCGATGGTCAGCTTGTCGGCGTGCTCGGCCGCGATCTCTTCCAGGATCGGGGCGACCTGGCGGCACGGGCCGCACCAGGTGGCCCAGAAGTCGACCAGTACGGGCTTCTCGCTGTCCAGGACCTCGGCCTTGAACGTCGCGTCGGTGACGGTGGTGGTGGCGCCGGCCACGGGGACTCCTCAGGGTCAAACGGCAAAGAGGGCTGCTGCCAGGAGAACAACGGGCGGACCCGTTCTGTTTCTGCCTGGCCGGCGCGGGGGTGTTTCACGTGGAACACCCCCGCGGGGGGATCGGTCGGTGGGGCGGATCAGACCGCGACGGTCGCGGCGGCCTGGGCCTCCAGGTCGGCCAGCGAGGCCAGGTAGCGCTCGGCGTCCAGCGCGGCCGCGCAGCCGGTGCCGGAGGCGGTGATGGCCTGGCGGTAGGTGTGGTCGACGACGTCGCCGGCGCCGAAGACACCCGGGATGTTGGTGCGGGTGGAGGGGGCCTCGACCTTGAGATAGCCCTCGGCGTCCAGCTCCAGCTGGCCCTTGAAGAGCTCGGTGCGCGGGTCGTGGCCGATCGCGATGAACAGGCCGGTGACGGGCAGCTCGCGCAGCTCGCCGGACGCGGTGTCGCGCAGGGTGACGCCGGTCAGCTTCGGGTCGCCGTGGATCGCCTCGACGGCGCTGTTCCACTCGAAGCGGATCTTCTCGTCGGCGAAGGCGCGCTCCTGCATCGCCTTGGAGGCGCGCAGGCTGTCGCGGCGGTGGACGATCGTGACGCTGCGGGCGAAGCGCGAGAGGAAGGTCGCCTCCTCCAGGGCGGTGTCGCCGCCGCCGACCACCGCGATGTCCTGGTCGCGGAAGAAGAAGCCGTCGCAGGTGGCGCACCAGGAGACACCGCGCCCGGACAGCGCGTCCTCGTTCGGCAGGCCCAGCTTGCGGTGCTGCGAGCCGGTGGTGACGATCACGGCGCGGGCCCTGTGGACGTTGCCCTCGGAGTCGGTGACGGTCTTGATGTCACCGGTGAGGTCGACCGCGACGATGTCGTCGGGGATCAGCTCGGCGCCGAAGCGCTCGGCCTGCGCCCGCATGTTGTCCATCAGCTCGGGGCCCATGATGCCGTCCCGGAAGCCCGGGAAGTTCTCGACCTCGGTGGTGTTCATCAGCGCGCCACCCGCGGTGACGGCACCCTCGAAGACCAACGGCTTGAGGGAGGCTCGGGCGGTGTAGAGCGCAGCCGTGTAGCCGGCCGGGCCGGAACCGATGATGATCACGTTACGGACGTCGCTCACTGCATCTCCTGGTTCGCATCGCGACCCGCGCTAGGTGCGGGGAGGGCGGTCCTGCTCCGCCGCCCGGGACAACGACTGACCAGTCTCCCGCATTCCCAGGCGAATCAGTACCAGGTGCCCGAACTCCGGGAGCGTCGGGTCTCGCCGGGCGTGGATCGTTCGGTTCGCGGGGCGCTGATCACCGTATGCACCGCTCAGCGGGTCGGGACGGTGCGGTGCAGCAGGACCGGCCCGCAGTCGGGCGTGCGGAGGTAGACGTCCAGCTGGTCGGGCCGGCCGGGCACGGCGTACACCAGGACCTCCGCCGGGGCGCCGGCGAAGCTGCCCAGGTCGGTGGCCAGCGGGGTGCCGTCGACGGGTGCCGGACAGGCCGTGGCGCCGTGGCCGCGGATCCCCTGTTCGCCGTCGACGGGCGGTCCGGCGGAGGGTTTGGCGCCCGGGCTGCCGGGGCCGGTGCCCCGGGCGAGCAGCTGCTGGATCTGGCCGGCCAGGGCGTCCTCGCGGTAGGCCGTCCCGCCGCCGGCCTCGGGCCGGGGCGGGGTGCCGGGGACGGGCACGGAGGTGGCGGCCGGGGCGTCGGCGCGGGCCGCGGTGCTGTCCGACGGCTGCCGGTCGCCCGGCTGGAGCAGCAGGGCGCCGCCGAGGCCGACCGCGAGCAGTGCGGCCGCGGCGCCGAGCAGCAGCCGGGCCCGGCGCCGGCGCGGGCGGCCAGGCCCGGTGCTGCCGGGGGCGGTCAACCCGGTGCCCGCGGTGGGGCGTCCGGGTGGCGCGGAGGCCGCCGTGGCGGGGTGTGCCGGCCGGGTCGGGCTCTGGCCCCGGTGGCCCGACCGGGAGGGCTCCTGGGGGCCGCGTACGGCCTTGTCGACGGCCTCGGCGGCGTCGGCCCCGGCGGCGGCCGCGGCCAGCGCGGCGTCGAGCCGCTCGGCGACGTCGGCGGGCATCGGCGGCGCCTCGGCGTCACCGAGCAGCGCCTGGACCTCGGCGAGCGCCTCGGCCGTCTCACGGCACTCGGCGCAGCCGGCGAGGTGGCGCCGCAGCGTCTCGGCGGTCCCGGCCGATTCGACCAGTCCCTCGGCGAGGTCGGCGAGCTCGTCGACGGAGGGGTGCGGTCCGGCGGGGTCGGGGGAGGAGAGGGGGGCCGTCATCGCGTGCTCGCGTCTCCTTCCAGGATCGGTCGGCCGGTGTCCGGGCCTGTCCCTGTGACGGTGCGGGCGGCCGGTGGGTTCCCGGGTGGCCCGGAGGCGCTGCCGCGGACCGGTCCGCCGTCCTGCCGGGTGGTCGCCGTTCCACGTGGAACGGCGACCGGCGCGGCGCCGCCGCCGTCCTCGCGGAGGTGGCGGACCAGCGGCAGCAGCCGGGCGCGGCCGCGGGCGCAGCGGCTCTTCACGGTGCCGACCGGCACCCCGAGCAGCTCGGCGGCCTCGGCGACGGGGTAGCCCTGCATGTCGACCAGGACGAGCGCGGCCCGCTGCTCGACCGGGAGCTCGGCGAGCGCCGCGGTCACCTCCCGGTGCACCTCGGCGCGGACCACCGGGCTGTCGGCCGGCTCGGCGGAGCCGACCAGGGAGTCCAGCCGCTGCGGGTCGTCGTCCAGCGGCTTGGTGCGGCGGGTGGCGGTGCGCCGGGCACGGTCCAGGCAGGCGTTGACCACGATCCGGTGCAGCCAGGTGGTGACGGCCGAGCGGCCCTGGAAGGTGTGGGCGGAGCGGAACGCGGAGACCAGGGCGTCCTGGAGGGCGTCGGCGGCCTCCTCGCGGTCGCCCAGGGTGCGCAGGGCGACCGCCCAGAGCCGGTCCCGGTGGCGGTTCACCAGCAGGCCGAAGGCGTCCCGGTCGCCGGCGACGTGCCGGGCGAGGAGGGCCGCGTCGTCGTCCGTCCGGTCCGCGCCGTCCGTCACTGCCACCGCCCTCCCGTCCTGTGCCGTCCTGTGCCGTCCTTCGCCCCGCGCCGGGGCCGTCCGCGTGGGTGCGGTCAGCCGAAGACCTTGACGTCGGCGACGTGGCCGCGGAACTTGCCGTCCGTATCCTTCGGCAGGCTGGTCATCCAGAGCAAGAGGTAGCGCGTGGTGACCGGGGCCTGGGCGGTGAAGTCGACGGTGGTGCCGCTGCCCTTGTCGACCACGGTGAAGGCGCCCGGCTGGGCCTTCTGCGGGTTCCCGGCGGCCTGGGCGCCGGGAACCCTGAGCTCTGCCGTGGTGGAGCCGGCGAACTGGACGTTCACCGAGCTGACCGCCTGCGGCGTGCCGAGGTCGATCAGCAGGCCGGTGCCCTCCCGGGGGAGCGGCTTCGGGCCGAACGGGTCCTGGTACCAGGAGCTGATCCAGACGGAGTTCGGGTCCCCGTCGAAGGCCTTGTCGGTCAGGTAGGTGCTCGGCGGAGTGGTGCCCACCGGGTCGTAGGACTGGGCCTCCTTGACCGGGACCGGCACGGGGGTGTGCGCGGCCGCCTGCACGGGGGCCGAGCTGGTGCCGCCGGCCGGCTGGGTGGCCGCCACCGTGGGCCCGCCGCTGCGCAGGCTGTCGACCAGCTGCCAGGAGCCGACGCCGATCGCGCCGAGGGCGACCGTCCAGGCGGTCGCCTTGACCACCCGGCGCAGCCGCCGCCGGCTGCGCCGGACCGGCTGGGCGGCCATCGGGACCGGGCCGGTGCCGGGGGCGGCGACCACCCGGGTCGGGTTGGGCGCGGTGGGCAGCGCGTGGGTGTTGTGCCGGGGCGGCGCGGTGAAGGCGGGCAGCTCCGGCTCGGGCTGGCGGATGCGGGGCATCAGCGCGATGGCCTTGGCGAGCTGCTCGGGGGTGGTGATCGGCTCGGCGTGGTGCGGCGGGTGGTCGAACAGGGCGCGGGCGGCCAGCTCCGACAGGCCCTTGTGGACCCCGGCCCTGACCTGGTCGGGCGGGACGTCGCCGAGGCTTCTGGGCAGGCCCTGGAGGTCGTAGCGGTCCTCGGGGAACGGCCAGCGGTGGGTCAGCGCGGCGTACAGCAGGGCGCCGATGGCGCGGGTGTCGGTGCGCTCGGCGTCCTCGCTGCCGCCAGTGCCGCCCGTGGCGCCCTTGCCGTCGCGGGCGCCGGCCGCGTCGCCGTCACCGGCGGGCAGGCCGCGCAGGGCGGCGTCGACCGCGATGCCGTTGATCCGGTACTGGCCGCTGTCGGTGCGCAGCACGCAGCGCGGGGTGAGCCGCAGATGGGCCTGGCCGCGCCGGTGCGCGGCGGCGACCGCGTCGGTGACCTGGCGGACCATCTGGTAGGCCTCGTGCGGCTCCATCGGGCCGGTGGCGAGCAGCTTGGCGAGGTCGGAGGCGTGCGGCAGCCACTCCCGGACGACGTAGACCAGCTCGCCCTCCTGGACGGCGTCCAGGACCTGGACGAAGCGCGGGTCGTTGAGCAGCGCGGCGGACTTGGCGGCGGCCAGCACGGCGCGGGCCCGCTGGTGGCCGGCCGCCATCAGGTGGACGCCGACGGCCCGGCGCAGCTTCTCGTCGACCGCCCGCCAGCTGCTGAAGGTCTCGGCCTGGGAGATGCACTCCTCCAGCCGGTACCGGTTGCCGATGGTGTCGCCGCTGTGCCGCAGCGGGGCGGGGAGGGTGCGCGGCAGGGTGCCGGTGTCGCGGGTGTCGACGGTGGGCTGCGGGTCCTGCGGGGGGCGCCCGGCGGTCTTGCCCGCTCCCGCCCCGGCCGCTGCCGCGTCCGCCCGCCGCCGGGCCGCTGCGGCATCGCCGGCGGCCAGCTCGGCGGCGATCTCCCGGGCCGAGAGCGGCGCGGTGATCTCCGAGGTCTCCTCCCCGCTCGGGGAGGCCTCGGAGTCGCTCACGGCGTGGTCGGTGCCCCCGGCCGCCGAGGCCGCCTCATCGGCGAGCTCGTCGATCGCGGCGGCCAGTGCGGCCTCGTCCGCCGCACCGCCAGCTGCTGACGTGTCGACGACCGCCTTGGTGCCATCAGCCACCGTGGTCCTGCCTCCCCTTGTGTCGCCCCGGCCTGAGAGAGTCGCTGGAGCGCAGAGGTTGGCCGCCCTGCGCTCCAGGACAATTGTGCCCACTCTTCTCCACCGGTACGACCGCTGAAAGGCCTTCGCGGTTGCGTGATGGTGGAGAGATGTGGTGCAGATCCGGCACTGGGCCGCCGTCCGGATCCGGGAGCGAAACCCCGCACCCCGCCCGCCCCCCCGCCCCCCCCCCCCCCGCGGGGAAAACCCCCCGCGGGGGGTAGGCCCCGAAACC
>NZ_JBHVUV010000060.1:0-24107 GCF_042883905.1 Kitasatospora sp. NPDC058170 | reverse complement strand
AAAGGTCCTCGCCGCCCAGGGCCCCGGCGCCTGGCCCGTCTGCTCCGTCAAGGCCGGCCTCACCAAGTAACACCCCCCACACCACCCCGCACCACCCCCGCACCACACGACAACGCCGCTGCACCCACCCGGAACCACACCGGACCCGGGTACAGCGGCGTCGTGGCGTTTCCAGGGCCGGTGACCGTCAGGTCACGCCGTCGGCGCCGGGGCACCGAGTGCCGGGTTCCGCACGCCGGGTCCTCAGGGTCGTTGCTCCCGGGCCAGGTTGGGCGCGCTCGTCTTTCATATGCTGATCTGCATGTTGACATTGGAGCGACTCCGGAGCGACCACGCACCCGCCCTGCTCGCCTTCGAGCAGGAGAACCGGGCGTACTTCGCGCAGTCCGTGCCGGACCGGGGGGACGACTACTTCACCGGCTTCGCCTCCCGCCACCGCGACCTGCTCGCCGAACAGGACACCGGGGCGTGCCGTTTCCACGTCGTCCTCGACGACCGGGGAGAGCTGATCGGCCGCGTCAACCTGGTGGACATCAGCGACGGTTGCGCCGAACTCGGCTACCGGATCGACGAACGCGCCACGGGCCGGGGGGTCGCCACGGCCGCGGTCGGGGAGGCCTGCCGACTCGCCGGGGCGGAGTACGCGCTGTCCACGCTCGTCGCGGTCACCACCCTCGACAATCCGGCGTCCAGGGCGGTGCTCGCACGCAACGGGTTCACGGTCGTCGAGAGCATCACCCTGGTCGGGCGGCCGGGTGTGCGGTACCGGCGCCGGCTCGCCCCCGCCTCCTGACCGCCGGGCGGAACCGGTCCCCACCGGCGGATCCGCGTCGGCGCACCGGTGGAAAACCCGTCGCACCGGAGCTCCCGGCTGTGGCAGGGTGCGCACCGACGGACCTGACCTGCACAACCGACCCGCACGCCCGACCCACATGCCCGACCGACAGACCCGACCGACCGCCGCCCGGGAGCGTTCGATGACGACAGTGCCACGCCTGGTCCCGCTGCTAGAGCAGTACGACTTCGCCCGCAAGCGGCTCACCGACCGCCTCACCGGCCCGGTCGTGGACAGCGGGAACGGCACGGACGTCGCGGTCGGGCCGATGACGGACGACGAGTACCTCTGGGAGCCGGTGCCGGACTGCTGGTCGGTCCGCCGACGCACCGACGGGCCGGGCCCGCGGGCCACCCTCCTGGTCGGCGCGGGCGACTGGGGCCGCGATGCCACCCCCGCGCCGCACCCGGAGCCGGCGCCGTTCACCACCCTCGCGTGGCGCCTCAGCCACCTCTCCGAACTGCTGGCGCTCCGCGCGGAGTACACCGTCGGCGGCCGCAGGCTGACCCGGGACGACCACCCCGCCGACGGGGACGCCGCCTCCGCGATCGCGGCCTTCGACACCGCCGCCACGGCCTGGCGGGAGGCGCTGCTGGCGGCCGACGACGCCGCGCTCGACACCGTCGGCCACAGCACCTACCCGTACGGCAGCGATCCGGAGGACCTCTTCCTCGACACCGTCTGGTGGGTCAACCAGGAACTCCTCCACCACGGCGCCGAGATCGCCCTGCTGCGCGACCTCTACCGCGCACGGCAGGCCTGACGAAGCGTCAGGCCGTCAGGCGGGCCGGGGCGGCAGCGGGAGCGGGAGGCCGGGCAGGCCGTCGATGCTGGTGGCGACGTGGTCCTTGCCCTCGCAGTAGGTGCCGAACTCCTCGTCCGTCTTGCGGTCGAAGAACTCCTCGTGCAGGCCGCGGTCGGCGCGGTAGTCCATGAACGGCACCGCGAACCCACAGGAGTCGCTGACCCGGTCGGCCTTCACCAGGACGATGGCCCGCAGGGCGGAGCCGTCGGCGCCCGGCTCGAAGCGGCCGAGGAGTCCCGCGAACCGCGGGTCGTCCCGGAACACCGGCTCGCCCCGCCCGTGCACCCGGACCACGGTGGGCGGGCCGTCGAAGGCGCACCACATCAGGGTGATCCGGCCGTTCTCCCGCAGGTGGGCGATGGTCTCGGCGGTCGATCCCCCGAAGTCCAGGTAGGCGACGGTGAGTTCGTCAATCACGGTGAGGGTCCCGGACCGCCCCTTGGGCGAGACGTTGACGTGCCCGTCGGCCGCCAGCGGCGCGGTGGCGACGAAGTAGACGGGCTGACTCTCGATGAACTTCCGCAGCCGGCCGTCGATTCTCTCGTAGGTCTTTCCCATGAGCGGGATCCTCCCCCATCTCGACTGCCAAGAATTTTATTATCAGCATACGAGATGGGGGAAAGCCCGCGGGCAACGCGCGAGGCCCTCGCGCGGCAGCGTGCCGCACGAGGGCCCCGGGACCAATCGGCCATCGGTCACCGCATCATGTAGACGCTGTCCATGAACTCGATGATCTGCTTGTCGGTGAGCCGCTGGCCGTCGCGGTGACCCATCGCCAGGTCCGCCTCACTGATCATGCCGACCAGCATCTCGCCCTCGATCACCGGGATCCGGCGGATCTGGTGCTGCTCCATCTTCTTCAGCACCGCGTCCATGCCGTCCTCGGCACGCACGCAGTGCAGGTGGCCGGCCAGGTCCATGGCCCTCATCTGCGCCGGGTCCTTGCCCTCCGCGATACATCGGACCACGATGTCGCGGTCCGTGATGATGCCCTTGAGCTTCTGGTCGTCGCCGCAGATCGGCAGGGCGCCGACGTTCATCTCCGCCATCATCCTGGCGGCCTCGGCGAGGCTCTGGTCGGCGCGGATGCACTGGGCACCGGTGTGCATGATGTCTCGGGCAGTGGTCACTGGGACTCCTCCTCGGGTCTCCCCCGACTTCTTGCCGTAACTGTGCGATCACCATAAGCAACACGGTGGCCACCCGCGAGCCCGGCGGCCGGCTCCCCGTCCGCGACCGGCCCGCACCCCGGCCCGCACCCGGCCGACGCCGGGCCCGCGACCGGCCGATACTGGGGGCGTGACTGCGGACCCCGGAAGCACGACCGCGGACCTGGCCGGCGTCGTCGACGAGGCGGTGCGGGCCCGGCCGGCGACGGCCCTGCGCCCCTACGTCGCCTGGTACTCCGGCTACCGCCAGCGCGGGATCGCCCCCGCCGTCCACCGCGGCCTGCCGTCGCCGTACCTGACCTTCATCGTCACGCTCGACGAGCCGCTCGTCGTGGCCGGGCACCCCGACCCGGCCCAGCCGCCCGACCGCTACGACACCCTCCTCGGCGGCCTGCACACCGCCCCCGCCCTGATCACCCACGACGGCCGGCAGTCGGGCGTCCAGGTCGCGGTGCACCCGCTGGCCGCACGGGCGCTGTTCGGGGTACCCGCCGGCGAGCTGGCCGGGATCGACCTGCCGGCCGGGGACGTCCTCGGACCGGTGGGCGAACGGCTGCAGGACGCCCTGCGGAGCGCCGCCGGCTGGCCCGAGCGGTTCGCCGCGCTGGACGGCGCGCTGCTGCGGGCCGCACGCCCGTCCGGCCGGGTGCCCGCCGAGGTGCTCTGGGCCTGGCAGGCGCTGCGGCGCAGCGGCGGGGCGCTGCCGGTGGCGGAGCTGGCCCGGGAGACCGGGTGGAGCACCCGCCACCTCCAGGAGCGGTTCCGCCGCGAGACCGGGCTCACCCCGAAGGCCGCGGCCCGGGTGATCCGCTTCGACCGGGCCCGGCACCTGCTCGCCGGGCCGCTGCCGCCGCCCCGCCTCGCGGAACTGGCCGTGCGCTGCGGCTACTTCGACCAGGCGCACCTGGCACGCGAGTTCCGCGCCCTGGCGGGGTGTGCGCCGACGGCGTGGCTGGCCGCCGAGGGGCCGGACGCGGCGAAGTTCCGAAACGTCCAAGGCGGGGCGGGCCGGCCGGCGCCAGAGTGGGAGCAGTGACGCGCTCCGGCGGCAGGGCCGGGCGCGAACCCGCTTCGAGGAGGCCGGCTCCCATGGCCACTGCACCGAACTCCACTCCCGACCGCGCCGCGGACTCCGGCAAGGCTGCCGGTGCGGCTTCCAGTGCCGTTCCGGCTCCGCAGGTGTGGCCCAGTCTGCGGGCGCGTGATGCCCGGGCCCTGATCCGGTTCCTGGTGGACGCCTTCGGCTTCACGGAGGTCGTCGCCCACGGCGAGGGCGAGTTCGTCGCCCATGCCGAGTTGGCCTGGCCCGAGGGCGGCGGCGTGATGCTGGGCTCCGACCGGGAGGATCCGGCGGGCGCGGAGCCGTGGCCGGGTCGGCCGGGCGGCTTCACCGCCTACGTGGTGACGGCGGACCCGGACGCGGTGCACGCCCGTGCCGTCGCCGCCGGGGCGCGGATCACGTCCGACCTCCAGGTGACCGACTACGGGTCGCGCGACTTCGCCGCCGCGGACCCGGAGGGCAACCGCTGGTACTTCGGCACCTACCGGGGCGCCCCGCGCCCTTCGGCGGGCTGAGGCCGTCGTGGCCCGCCCGCCCCGCACCGCGGACTCGCCGCGCGCGGCAGGCCCGGCCCGCGCCGCGGGCCGGGCCGGTGCCTCGGCCCAGGGCGGTGCACCGGACCCGACCGGGGCGGTGGCGCCCGAGGCCGCCCCGACCGCTCCGACCGACCCGACCGGCCCGGTGGAGCCGACCGGCCCGGTGGAGCGGCTGCGGGCGATCTGCCTGGCCCTCCCGGAGGTGTCCGAGCGGGTCAGCCACGGCGAGCCGACCTGGTTCGCGGGCACCGGCACGCGCGCCCGGGTCTTCGTGATGCTCGCCGACCACCACCACGACGACCGCCTGGCCTTCTGGTGCCCGGCCGCGGCCGGCGCGCAGGAGTTCCTGACGGCGCGGGAGCCGGAGCGGTTCTTCCGCCCGCCGTACGTCGGCCACCGGGGCTGGATCGGGGTCCGCCTCGACGCGGCGCCGGTCGACTGGGACCGGGTGGAGGACCTGGTGGCCGACGCCCACGCCCTGGTGGCCCCGAGGCGCCGGCCCGCCCCGGGGCCGTGAGCCCCCTCCGGCCGGGCCCCGGCAACGCGCACTGATCCGGTTTTTAGGTCAGGTGACCTATTCTTCACTCCATGGATGACGCACTCGTACGTGACCCCCGGGGCCCGGTGCTCCTCGTCGGCGGATACGGCACCGTCGGCACGGAGCTGGCTCAGCTCGCGGCGCCCGACTGGCCGCTCCTGCTCACCGGCCGCTCCGAGCAGCGCGGGGCCGCGCTGGCCGCCCGGCTCGGCGCCGGCGTCCGGCGCTGGGACCTCGGCGACCCTGCCCCCTTCACGGCCGCCGTCCGCGCCGTGGTCGGCGTGGTGAACGATCCGGACGACCGGGTGCTGCGGGCCGCCGCCCGCGCCGGGGTGCCGTTTGTGGACGTGACGCGCTGGACCGCGCGGCTCCAGCGGGCCGCCACCGTGGCCGCCCTGGTGCGGCCGACGGCGCCGGTCCTGCTCTCCTCGGCCTGGATGGGCGGCGTCACCAGCCTGGTCACCGCCGCGCTCGCGGAACGCCTCGGCGGAGCCGACACCGTCGAGATCGCCATCCGCTGGGACCTCGCGGACCGGGCGGGCGCCGACTCGGTGGAGTTCATGGACCGGCTGGGCCTGGACTACGAGGTGGTCCGGGACGGGCGCCGCCACACGGTCGCCCCGCTGAGCGGGCCGCGCACGGTGGTGATCGGCGACACCCCCACCAGGGTCGCCGGAATCGACACCCCCGAGCAGTTCACCCTCCCGCTCACCCTTGGCACCAGCACCGCCCGCACCCGGATCGGCTTCGACTCCCGGCTCAGCACCACCGCGCTGCTGGCCGCCAAGCACGCCGGGTTCTTCCGCTGGGGCCGGGGCGACCGCTGGGAGCCGGCCCGCCGGGCCCTGCTGTACTCGCCGGGCGAGGGCGGCACGGCACGGGTGCGGATCGACGTCACCCGGGCCGGGCGCAGCCTGAGCGCACAGGTCGAGGACCGGGCCGGGCAGGCCCACCTGACCGCGGTCGGCGCACTGCTGGGCCTGCGCCGGGTCCTCGGCACGGACGGCGCCGCCCCGCCCGCGGGTGTGGCGTTCCCCGAGCAGACGCCCCGGCCCGAGCACGTTGCCACCGACCTCGCCGCGCTGGGCGTCACCGTCCGCGTCGGCGGGAGCGACCGGGCCGCCGGGGACACCCCGCCCGCCGGCCACCGGCAGGCCGCCGCATGAGCAGCACCACGGACGGCCCAAGCCGCGGGGACCGCGATAGCAGTGAGGACCGCACCGGTGGACCGGCCGATTCCCCGGCGGCCCGCCCCGGCCGGGGCGGCAAGGGCGCCCAGCGGCGAGCGCAACTGCTCGACTCGGCAGAGGAGTTGCTGGTCACGACGGGAGGGGCCGCGCTGTCCATGCGGGCGGTCGCGGCGGCCGCCGGCGTACGGCTCGGGAACCTCCAGTACTACTTCCCGACCCACGCCGACCTGGTGTCCGCCGTCCTGGCACGGGTGCTCGGGCGGTCGGCCGAGCGGCTGGCCCCGCTGGTCGAGCGGACGGCGGACGACGAGGAGCTGATCCGCGCGCTGCTGGCCGAGCAGGACGACGCCCGGCTGGTCCGGCTGTTCGCCGAACTCTGGGCCCTGGCCGCCCGGGACCCGTCCGTGGCCGACGCCGTCCGGGCCTTCTACGCCGAGTACCGGGAGCAGGTCGCCGCCTTCCTCGGCTGCCGGGAGCCCGCACCGCCGGAGCCGGTGCGCCGGGCCCGGGCGCAGGTGTTCGTGATGCTGATCGAGGGCGCGGCGCTGTTCCGCTCCGGGGTCGCGGGCGAGCGCGACCCCGGATCCGACGAGGTGCTGATCCGCACGGCCCGGGCGCTGCTCGCGCCGTAGGCCCGGCCGCCGGCAGCGCGCGCCCCGCGGCCCCGGCCCGGGCAGACTGGTCCACGGGAGGCCGCAATGCCGCAGATGGTCGTGGACGGGCGCACCCTCGCCCTGTCGCACCTCAACAAGGTGTACTACCCGCAGACCGGAACGCTCAAGGGCGAGGTGCTGCGCTACTACGCCGCCGTCCACACCGCACTGCTGCCCCACCTGGCCGACCGCCCGGTCTCCTTCCTGCGCTGCCCGGACGGGGTGGAGGGCGAGATGTTCATCGCCAAGAACCCGCCCGCCGGGACACCGCGCTGGGTGCGCACGGTCGAGGTGCCGAGCAACAGCGGCGAGCTCCGCCAGGTGGTGCTCGACGACGGCGCGGCGCTGCTCTGGGCGGCCAACTTGGGCTGCCTCGAACTGCACGTGCCGCAGTGGCACGCCGCCGCGCCCGGCCGCGCCGACCGGCTGGTCCTGGACCTCGATCCCGGCGAGGGGGCGTCCGTGCTCACCTGCCGCACGGTGGCCGGGCTGCTGCGGGAGCGCCTGGCGGCGGACGGACTGGAGGCCTGGGTGAAGACCTCGGGTTCCAAGGGCCTGCACCTGCTGGCGCCGCTGGAGCCGACGCCGAGCGCCCGGGTCTCCGCCTACGCGAAGGCGCTGGCCGCCGCGCTGGAGGCGGAGCACCCGGAGCTGGTCGTGCACACCATGGCGAAGGCCCGGCGCACCGGGCGGGTGCTGGTGGACTGGTCGCAGAACGCCGCCAAGAAGACCACCGCCGCGCCGTACACCGTCCGGGCCCGGGCGCGTCCGACCGTCTCCACGCCGGTGTCCTGGGCGGAGCTGGCGGCAGCGGAGTCGGCCGAGGACCTGGTGTTCACCATCGCCGAGGTGCCGAAACGGCTGGCGGAGCAGGGCGACCTGCTGGCGCCGCTGCTGGACCGGGCCCGCGCCCGCCCGCTACCGGCAGCACCCGCCGCGGCCGCCCCGAGCGCCGCAAGCACCCCGGCCGCACCGACCACCCCGACCGCCGCTGCGCCCCTGACCCCGCCCGTGGAGGTGATGCGCCCCGCCGCCGTCCCGGCCGTCCCCCCGGCGGACGGGCTGGGCGGGGCGGGCGTCCAGTACGAACTGAAGCTGGACGGCTTCCGCTGCCTGGCCTTCGCGCGCGGGCAGCGCCCCCCGTACCTCCAGTCCCGGTCCGGGCGGGATCTCGCCCCCGAGTTCCCGTCGATCGCCGCCGCCGTCGCCCGGCTGCCCACCGGGCTGGTCCTGGACGCGGAGCTGGTCGCCTGGCGCGGCGGGCGGTTCGCCTTCGAGGAACTGCTGCGCACCCGCCGGTCCCGGGCCTCCGAGGACGTGGCGCTCGGACTGATCGCCTTCGACGTCCTGGCCCTGCCCGGCGGCCGCGACGTCCGCCGCCTCCCGCTCACCGACCGCCGGCGGCTGCTGCTCACCGCACTCGCCGACGTCCCCCCGCCGATCCAGCCCGTGCTGGCCACCACCGACCGCGCGGAGGCGCTGACCTGGATGGAACAACTGGCCGACACCGGCGTCGAGGGCCTGGTCTGCAAGGCCGCCGGCTCCGCCTACCGCGCCCGCGGGGCCGGCCGGGTCTGGGTGAAGTACCGGCGCAGCGACACCGTCGACGCCACCGTCCGCGCCCTCACCGGCACGTCGGCCCGCCCCCGCGCGCTCGTCCTCGAACTCGACGACGGCCGGGTGCTGCTCTCCTCCCCGCAGCTGACGCCGCTGCAGTCCCGCCAGGTCGCCGAGGCGGCGGCCGGTCTGCTCGCCCCGCCGGTCCGCGACCCCGACCACGGCACCCTCCGCCCGCTGACCGCGCCGCTGCGGGCCGAGGTCACCCTCACCGGCCGCCCGCCGACGGCGGCCTTCGCCCGCCTCCGCGGGGACTGATCAGCGGGGACTGATCAGCAGGGGCTGATCAAGGGTGGCGGCAAACTGCGTGGCGGACCGACCGACAGCCGTCGATCGATCAGGTCACCTCCCCCACTCCGGTGTTGGTACTGTTCTGTCCCGCATTCGCCCCGCCCGGGACGGCCTCGGCGCCGGTGCGGCGGGCGGCGAGTGGTGGGTGGGACAGCACGTTCGGCGGGCGGGGGATGGGAACGATGGCGACCGACCGGGTGAAGCCGCAGCTGGTCTTCGTGCACGGCATCGGCGGCCCACGCGAGCCGCAGCAGCAACTCGCCGAGTGGAAACAGGCGCTGGCGCACGGGGCGCGGACCGCCGGATACGCCTCGGAGATCTCCGCGCTGACCATGGACTGGTCCGCCGACTCCTCCTTCGCCTACTACGGCGACCTGTTCACCACCGGCCAGGGCCAGGGAGCGGGCCAGGGCGCGGGCGGCGGCGGGGAGTCGGACGACCAGCAGGCTCAGCTCACGCTCGACCTGCTGGCGGAGCTCCTCGACGAGCTCGCGGCCCTGCCCGAGCACCGCGGCAACCGGGGCCTCGACCGGGTACGCGCCCAACTGCGGCCGGGCGAACAGGCGCAGGGGACGTTGAACACGGTGCGGCACCTGAACCGGATGCTGGCCGCCGTCGCCGCTGTCCCCGGGCTCAGCTGGGGCGCGCGTCGGCTCAGCCGGGTCGAGCTGCTCGGAATCCTCTCCCAGCCGGGCCGCTACCTGCGGCGGGCCGAGCCGGACGCCGCCGGGCGGACCCTCGACCAGCGGATCCGCGCGCGGGTCCTCGGCTGCCTGGACCCGTCGCGGCCCGCGATCGTGCTGGCGCACTCGCTGGGCACCGTGGTCGCCCTGGAGTCACTGGCCGAGTACACCGGTCCGGTCAGCCTGTTCGTGACCGTCGGCTCGCCGATCACCACCCGCGGCGTGGTCTGGCCGCTGCTGCGGCCGCGCCCGCCGGCCACCCCGGAGTCCGTCGCCGCCTGGGCCGACTTCCGGGACGGCGACGATGTCGTGGTGCCCAAGCGCAGGCTGGCCGACGCCGTCTCGCCGAACTCCGCCGGGATCCGGCCGACCCCGCACCGGCTGGAGTCGGCCACGCTCTGGTCCCACGACGCCACCAGGTACCTGCGGCGCGAAGAGGTCGCGGGGCCGGTGATGGAGACGCTGGCGGCCCTGACCGCCGCGCGGTCATGAGCGAGGCCTGGCAGCCGCCGGTCCGTCACCTCCTCCTGATAGCCACCCAGTGCACGGCGATGCCGCACCTGACGGACCTGGAGACGGTGGCCGACGGGCTGTTCGACGTGCTCACCGACCCCGGCATCGGCGGCTGCGAGCCCAGCCCGGCGGCCGACCCCGCCCACCTGCGGTCGGGCACGGTCACCTGGCGCGAGGTCGAGGACGCCGTCCGCGCCGCCGTCCGAGCGGCCGGGGAGGCCGGTGCGACCCTCGTCCTCGCCCTGCTCGGCCACGGGCAGACCCCGGCCACCGGCGGGCCGCTCTGGTACATGGCCGCCGACAGCCTCCCCGACACGGTGGACGGGTCGATCGACGTGGCCGCCCTGCTCGACCGGGCCACCGACCACCCCGGCGTCGCCGGCGTCATCGCGCTGCTCGACACCTGCCATGCCGCGACCGGGGTGCCCGGCACCGGCGCCCTGACCGGCGGCTTCCGGAACGGCCGGAAGCGCCTGGCGGCCCTGCTGGCCAGCGGCGTCCAGCAGGAGGCGTTCCGGCTCGACTTCAGCCGCGCGCTGACCGCGCTGCTCCGCGAGGGGCTGCCGGGCGAGGGCGACCAGCTCCGCCCCGGCGCACTGAAGCTGCGGATCGCACCGGAGCTGGACGACCAGGACGTCCACGCCGTCGAGTACGACGGCGACGCCGACGCCGACGGTCCGCTCTGGCTCGCGCTGAACCGCCGCCGGCGCGCCTGGAGGCCCTCCGCCGCCGTCGGCGCGATCGGCGCCGAGGACCTCGCCAGGGCCCTGCGCGGCCGGCCCGACGCCCCGTCCGGTGGCCCGGCCGCGCCCGGCGGCTGGACCAGGCAGGCGCTGCTCGACCTCTCCGCACAGGGCCGCGGTCCGGGCGCACCGCCGGCCGCCCGCTGGGCCGGCGAGGTGGCGGACGGCGTGGTCGCCGCGATGGACACCGGCGCCCTGCTCGTCGAACTGGCCGGAACCGCCCTGACCACCCCGCTGCTGCGCCGGCTGGCCGCCGAGTTCAACCGCCACCGGGCCACCGGCGGCGCCCCGCCGGTCCGGCCGCCCGGCTCGCTGACCGGCCGCCCGCTGCTGCAGCACCTGCTGGAACACGCCGCCCTGCGCGCGCCGGCCGCGTCCGACGGCTCACCGCACCAGGCCCTGGCCTGGTACGTGGTCGCCATGGCGGAGGCCTGCCACTACGACCTGTCGGACGCCCGGGTGCGGCGCTGGGCGCGCGACACCGGCGACCCGATCGGCCTCAACACCGTCCGCGAGACGTACCGGCGGCAGCGGCAGGAGCGCGCCCTGCGGCTGGTGGTCAGCCTGCACGCGGCCCAGGTCGACTGGCCCGACTCGCTGTCCGCCTGCCTGCGGGACGGGCCGGACTGCCTGCACCACCGGCACTTCCCGTGCCGGCCCGACCAGACCGGCGTCGAGCAGGCGCTGCCCGAGGTCGTCGACTGGGCGGAGCGCCTGCTGCCGCCCGGTTCCCTGGTACGGCACGTCGACATCGTGGCGGCGGCCCCCGTCCTGCTGGACTGGCACCCGGAGCGGGCCAGGGTCGGGATCCTCCGGCTCGGTGTCAACGCCACGGTGACGCTCCGCTGGGCGGGCCGGCTCGTCGTACCGGCCCGGCTGCGCGGCATGAACGAACACGCCCGCGCCCTGCTGGAGAAGATGGAACAGCAGCCGCTCGACCGGTGCGCACCCGTGGACTGGGTGGACCCCGCCGAATCCGGGGCGGAGCAGCTCGCCGAGGCACTGCAGTCCGGGGCCTACCAGCGGGCGGTCGGGATCGGCCGCCGCCCGCCCCAGCTCCAGGACCTGGCCGCCGCCTTCCTGCCCTACACGCCCATCCTGTTCTGGCCCTGCACGGACGCCGACCACGACGCGGACCTCGCCGAGGAGAGACGGGCCTGTCTCACCCACCTGTGGGAGAGCCTGCCCGAGGGGCTCGGCGACGCCTACCGCCGCCGCTGGCAGGGCCGCGGCGACCGCGACCCGGTGACGGACGGCCACCTCGTCCAGCTGGCCGACCTGCGCTCCGCCTGGCACGACCACGACTGGCTCGACTTCTGCACCCGCTACGACCAGCACGCGCCCGCCGCCCCGAGGAGCACCTGATGTCCTGGAACACCTACTACCGCGGCGACGGAGAGCCACGCGACGTCACCCTCGCTCCCCCGCCGCCGTGGCGCAGCTTCACCCGCGGCGACGCGCACCGGGCCTTCCTGCCGCCCGACGGGCTGACCGACGCCGTCAACGCGGCCCTGTACCTGCACCGCCCGCTGCTGATCACGGGGAACACCGGTACCGGCAAGTCCACCGTGATCGAGCAGGTCGCGGCCGAGCTGAAGCTCGGCGAGCCCCTGCGCTGGCACATCACCTCCCGCAGCACCCTGCCGGAGGCGCTCTGCCGGTACGACGCGCTCGGCCACATCCACGCCCTCCGGATCCAGCCGCCCCCCGCCGGTCCCCGGTCCGGCCGCAGCGGCCGCGCCGCCCGGCGGTCCGGCCACGCCGACATCGCCCCGTTCCTCCAGCTGGGCCCGCTGGGAACGGCGCTGATGCCCGGGGACCGGCCCAGGGCGCTGCTCGTCGACGAGATCGACAAGAGCGACATCGACCTGCCCGCCGACCTGCTGGACGTCCTGGAGAGCGGGCGCTTCGAGATCCCCGAACTGGTCCGCCACCCCCGGCACGAGGCGCGGGTCCGCGAGTGGGAGGGGCGCACCACCCACCTGGTGAAGCGCGGCAAGGTCCAGTGCACGACCTTCCCCTTCATCGTGATGACCAGCAACGGCGAGCGCGACTTCCCCGCCCCCTTCCTGCGCCGCTGCATCCGCTACGACATGCCGACCCCGACCCGGGAGACCCTGCGCCGCGCGGTCGAGTCCCACCTCGGGGCCGGGGTGGACGCGCTGGGCCCGGCCGCCGAGCTCATCACCGCGTTCGCCGAACGGGTCGGCCGGGGCGAGCAGTTGGCGGTGGACCAGCTGCTGAACGCGGTCCGGCTGGTGACCGACGACCAGGCCCCGACCGGCGACCAGCGGGACCGGCTGCTCGGGCTGATGCTGCGGGACCTCTCCAGTGCCTGAACGTGACAGCGTCTCGGCGCTCGTCGAGGCCCTCAGCAGCCTCCTTCCCCCGGACACGGACGCGACCGCGCTGGCGGACGCGCTGTGGCTGGCCGCCGCGCCGGTCGCGGCCGGGAGCGGCCCGGAGCGTTCGCCGGGGGCCCGCCCGCCCGCCGCCGAGCCCGCCGGGCCGCCGCAGGACCCGGCGCCGAAGGAGGGCGCCGGTCCCCCGCCCGCCCCCGCGGCGGCCGGCACACCGGAGGGCGGCGGCGGTGTGCCGCTGTTCGAGAACCTGCCGCTGCCCACCGGACCGGTGCCCGACAGCCGCCCGGTCGAGGTGGCCGCCGGCCGGTCGCTGCCGCACGCCCTGGAACTCGGCCGCGCCCTGCGCCCGTTCAAGCGCCGCCACCCGCGCGGTGCCCGGCGGTCGCTGGACCTCGACGCGACCCTGCGCGAGTACGCCAACGGCGGCGAGCTCGTCCCGGTCCTCGGGCCCACCCCGGAGCCGTGGTTCGAGGTCGTCCTCCTGGTGGACACCCATCCGACCATGGAGGTGTGGCGGGAGACCGTCGCCGAGTTCACCGCCCTGCTCACCGGCCTCGGCGCGTTCCGCCGGATCCGGCCGCTGCGGCTGACCGTCGGACCGGAGCCCCGCCTCACCGACCCGCGCGGACGCCCGGTCGCCGGCGGGCGGATCACCGCACCCGGCGGCCGGCGCCTGGTCATCGTGCTGTCCGACTGCACCGCGCCCGGCTGGCGGCGGCCCGAGCCGTGGCAGCTGCTGCGCCGCTGGGGTGCCTCCACCCCGGTCGTCCTGCTCAACCCGCTGCCCGCCCGGCTCTGGGGCACCACCGCACTCGACCAGCCCGCCGTCCGGGTCCGCCACCGCACGCCCTCCGCCCACAACACGGAACTCTCCTTCGACGTCCCGCTGATGGTGCGCGGCCTCTTCGGCGGCGAGCAGGGCTGGGTGGCGCTGCCGACCGTCTCCCTCACCCCGCACTCGCTGCGCCGCTGGGCGGCCGGCGTGATGCGCGGGGCGCCCGCCGGGTACGACGCCGTCCTCGTCCCCGAGTCCGGCGTCCTCAGCTCGCCGTTCGCCGCCCACGCGGCGCCCCCGCCCGACGCCTCCCAGCGCACGGCGGCCTTCCTGCACACCGCCTCCCCCGCCGCCAAGCGGCTGGCGGCCCTGGGCAGCCCGTTCAGCCGGCTCAGCCTCCCGCTGCTCCAGCTGATCCGGCAGGAGGCGGTGCCGGAGGCCACCGTGAGCGACCTCGCCGAGGTGATGACCAGCGGCCTCCTCAACGTCCGGGTCACGCAGGACGGCCCCGCCCTGCTCACCTACACCGGCGCCGCCCGAGCCGCCCTCGCCCCGCTGCTCACCCGCCACGACGCCTGGACCGTCCAGGACGCCCTGACCCGCTACGTCGCCACCCACCGCCCCCGTCCCGGCCGGGCCCTGGCGGCGGTCGCGGTCGAGGACACCGACGACCTCCCGGCGGAGCTGCAGCCGTTCGCGCTGGCCTCGCAGGAGCTGCTGACCGTCCTGGACGGCGGGCGCAGGCTACGGGCGGCCGCGGCCGGCAGAAGCGGCGCCGACGGCAGCGCCGCCGTGGTGCCGGTCGGCCCGGAGCTTCCCGACCCGCACCGCAGCGCGGCGCTGCTGATCGGCGTGTCCCGGTCCCCGTCCCGACCCGTGCTTCCCGGCGCCCGACCGGCGGTGGAGGGCATGCACTACCTCCTCACGTCCCCGGCCGGCTGGAACCTCCCCGCCGATCGCTGCTGGACGTTGCTCGACCCCACCCGGCGTGAAGTGCTCGACACCCTGGAGAGGGTGTGCGTCCAGGCGGACGACACCGTCCTGGTGTACTTCGCCGGGCACAGCCAGAGCGACCCGCTGGCCGAGGACGTCCAACTGCTGCTGGCCGAGTCCAGCTCCCGGTCCCGGTCCCGCCACGAGGAGCACGTTCCACTCCGCAGGCTGGCCAGGCTGTTCGAGTCCGCCCCCGCGAAACAGTTCGTGCTGTTGCTGGAGGCGTGCTCCGACGCCTCCGAGGCGGCGGCGGCCCTGCGATCCCGTGCGCCGGACGCGAACGTCCACGTCCTCGGCGCCCTGCCGGACACGCACCTGGCCGGCCGCTCCCTGCCGCTCGCCGACTCCCTGAACCGCCTGGCCTCGACGGGTGTGGCGGGCGGACCGGACCTGTTCGACCTGGACGCCGTCGCCGGCCTCCTCGCGCGCCCTCCGTTCGGCACCACGATCGTTCACTCCCGGGACTCCAGGCGGCCCGCTCCCGTCCTGATGCGCAACCCCCTGGCGCTCAAGAACCGTCCACCACACGTGCGGGCGATCTACGACGAGGTGTGCCGCTGGGTGGACGACTGCCTGAACGGCCCCTACCCGGGAGTGTCCGACGGGGAGCTCCACGTGGCCCTGCTGGCACTGATCAGCTTCGCCGACGGCTACCCGGCGCAGCGCCCCGGATCGTCCGCGAGGCAGCTCAAGGAGAAGGTCGGGCGCGATCTGACCGCCTTCCTCGCACCTACGGTCGCCCTTCACACCACACCCGGCACCGGACCGCACGACTCCGCAGGGGACTGGTACGGCCACCTCAGCACGGCCGGTCACCGCGTGCCGATCGAGGTCCGCACCCTGACCGTCCAGGGTCGGACCTGGCCCGAGTGGTCTGCGCGCCCGGATTTCCGGGACCCGCTGCGGATCACCGTCGTGCTCGACAGATCGGGCCGTGCCAACCCCTCGCTGTTCAACCTCCACCCGAACGTCGGTGTGACCACCGCCCACGGCCGCGACGGGCGTTCCTGCACGGTTCTGCTGCGGGTGCTCGTGGTCGAACCGGAGCCCGAGCCGGAAGAGTCCCTCGACAGTGCACTGCGCAATGCCGTGGCCCACGCCTGCTCACGGTTCTCGGGCGAGTCGACCGCGGGCGGGCGGACACTGGACGCCGTCCACGAACACGTGCCGCTGATGTCGTCCGTGGCCTACGCCTCGCTGTCGGAGGTCAGGCCGACGCTCGGGACGGTCGAGTGGCACCCCGTGGAGACCTACGAGCACGGCCTCAGCCTGGGAGAGGTGAGAGTGGACGCGGAGGCCGTCCTGGAGGGGTTCATGTTCAAGACGGAGCCGCGTCTGACCGAGCAGGAGGTGGTCGTCGTCGACCCCGACTGGGATCAGCAGTTGGCGAAGGTGTCCGTCCACGTGGACGTGGAGCTGGTCTTCCAGGCGCAGATCGACTCGCCCGGCCACCAGGTGACGCTGAAGTTCTCGGACGTGGACGCGCGCGGCTGACCGGGCAGGACGGCGACGGTCCGGACGGTGAGGGTGGTCCGGGGCCGGGGCATCGCGCTCACTCCCGGTAGTGCGCGTCCAGTGCGGCGCGGCCGCCCAGTTCGACCGCCGAGGGCGGCGGGGCGGAGCGGATCCGGGCGCGCGGGCAGTCGAGGTGGACGACCAGTTCCAGGTGGTCGATCCGGGAGACCAGCCCGACGGGGACGAGGACCCGGGCCCCCGGCACCCAGGGGCCGGTGTCGACCATGAGGTGGTCGCCGGCGTCGTGTTCCACCCGGCCGAGCGGGCCGTCGGTCGCCTCCACCTCGTAGCCGGTCAGGCTCAGGTCCGCGGCGTGGTGGGAGCCCGGGCGGTACTCCCACAGGTCGATGGTCATCATGCCTCCGGATGGTCCCAGGGCCGGTGCTCGCCGGGCCCGCCGCGCTCGTGGCCGCCCGTGCGACGGCGGCGCAGCAGGACCACGACGCCGACCGAGACGGCCACCCCGAACGCCCACACCAGGGCGAGGGCCGTCAGGACCGGCGCGGTGGGTGTCCGCACGCCGATGCTGAGGCAGATCGCGGACAGCACCAGCGCGGTCATCACCACGCCGGACGGTATCCGGCGGGCGAGGCCGCGCAGCGTGCCCCGGAACCGGCTCGGCCGCTTCGCACCCATCGTGCTCAGCCGCCGGTCGAGGCGCGCGTCCTGGCGCAGATCACCCTCGATCTCGTCGAGAAGCCGCCGCTCCCGTCCGCTCAAGGCGGGTCCGTCCATCTCGGTCACCTCCGACACTTCCGGTGACGTCCTGGCACCCGGCGGTTGCCCGGTGCAGCCGTGCGCCCGGTGCGGGCGCTAACCGCTCATCGCGGCCGGGCCGAAGGCCCGGGGGCGGGCGAGCAGACTGTCGTCCAGCACCTGCAGCAGGGCGCTGGTGTCGCGGTGCACCTCGGCCGCGCCCGCCGCCCGCAGCTCCGGTCCGGTGACACCGCCGGCCGCCACCGCGACGCAGGGGACGCCGATCCGGCAGGCCTCCCGTACCTCGCGGACGCTGCCGGCGACGCAGACCGCATGGCACGCGGTGCCGTCCACCAGGTTGAGGCCCGCGCTCAGCGGATCGGATCCGGGGGCGGTCACGGTCAGGGCGCGGGCCCCGGCCGGGCCCGGCCCGGTGAGCACCACCGTCCAGCCCCGGGCGGCGCACTCGCGCACCAGCTCGGCCGAACCGGGCATGGCCGGGCGCCAGTCGGTGCCGAAGAGTGCCGCCGAGATGACCGTCATGGCCCACCTCTCCCGTTCCGAAGCCCCTCGGAAGCGTCTGCGAGGAGCTTCCGAACACCTTCCAAAACGCGTCCGTCCCATGCGCCGTACCGCTTCGCACCCGTGCGGCCACCGCCCGCACGCCGTGCGCCGGCCGTGCTCTTCCAGGTTAGGCCCGGACCCCCCTCCCCCGCCCGATACGGAGAGTCGGCGGATCCGATGTAGCGCCCACCGCACAGCGACGGCACGCACGGTGACCATCTGCGCCGGGCACGATCGCGGACGGCGGGGGCGGCCGCACGGCGGGCAGGTTTACACGGCGGGCAGGTCGGCAGGCTCCGGGTCCTCGGCGAGGCGGGCGTGCAGGTGCTCGGCGTGGTACTTGCCGTCGCCGAAGCGGTGGGAGGCGCGCAGGGTGCCCTCGGCGGGGTAGCCACAGCGCTCGGCGACCCGGCACGAGGCCTCGTTGCCGACCGCGTGGGCGATCTCTATCCGCCGGGCCCAGGACTCGGCTATGCCCCAGCTGGTGACGGCCCGGGTGGCGCGGGTGGCGAGACCGCGCCCGCGGGCGGCGGGGAGCAGCCAGTAGCCGATCATGGCCAGGCCGTCGGCGCGGTCCGTCCAGCGCAGCGCGATGTTGCCGAGCAGTTCGTCGCCCCCGGTGCCCAGGATGGCGAAGGCGGCGGTGTTGCCGTTCTCCCAGCCTGCGTCGCAGCGCTCCAGGTACGCCGCGGCCCCGGCCTCGTCGGCGGCGCGGATCGGGTTCCACAGGGCGATCGCCGGATCGGCGGCCGCGGCCACCAGGCCGGCCGCCGCTCCACCGCGGACGGTCGTGCCCCGGCCCCATGGGCGCAGCACGGCGTCGCCCAACTCCAGGGTGGTCGGGCGGAAGGCGCGCTGCTCGGTGGTGGGCTCGATGGTGCTCATGCGCCTTTCCTATCCCGGCCCGCCGCCCGCGCGCCAGCGAATTTCCGCAGGCCGCAGACGCCCGAACACGCCCCCGGTGACCGGCGGTGACCGGGGACGGGCCCGGTCACACCGGCCCCGCGTCAGATCCGGGCGAGGTACCCGTTGTCCACCAGCCACAGCACGTTCAGCCGGGCCGGACCGTTCGGCACCAGGGCCGCGTCGAGCTGGTACTGCAGGCCGTAGCCGGGCTGGCCGAACCACGGGGCGATCGGGCCCGCGTGCACCTTGAACGGCTTCAGCACCTTGTAGTCGTGGTAGTTGCAGGGAGCCGCCGGGTTGCTGTCCAGGCTCTGCGGCGGGATGGACCGGGTGCCGTAAGGCAGGCCCTCGGGCGCGAGGAAGCTGCCGTACTCGCTGCCGTAGCGGTCGATGTTCTGGTTCGGGTAGAGGGTGATCTCGAACTCGATCGGGGTGCCGTCCGGCAGCGTGACGTAGCCGTTGGCCGGCGGGTAGATCCAGCCGGGGCTGCCGTTGTTCGCGGTGGGGCTGTAGTAGGTGGCGAGGAACTGGTCGGCGGAGAGCGTGCCGGTGCGCTGGTAGCCGATCAGCTCGCGGCCGACCCGGCCGGTGGTCGGCAGGTCCTCGGGGCCGAGCCGCGCGTCGCCCTGGTAGTCGGCGGTCGAGCACTCGTCGGAGGGGGTGGCGGTCGCGGCGGCCGCGTCGGCGGCCGAGGCCGGCAGGCTCGGGACGATCAGGGCGATGGCCGCGGCGAGTGGCGCGACGAGCAGGCGAAGGCGAAGGCGCACGATGTGTCTCCGTCGTATCGGGGGCAGGGCGGCCGGAGGATGATCCGTCACCCTCCGTGTCCAGGTCGCCACCTAGGCAAGCGGATCAGCTGATCCTTCGTCAACAGGACTGGCCCGCAGGTCCGGAGAAATCTCGGCTTTCGGCCAACCCCCGCACGGACGGCCGCCGGGGCACCCACGACGGCGGCTCGTGCGGAACCGGCCGAACCGGCGTCACCGGCGTCACCGGCCGCTGGGCGCCACCTTGCCGAGGACGTGCAGCAGCCGGTCGAGGGCGTCACGGGAGTCGGGCTCGGTCAGGTTGACCATCAGCCGGAAGACCGCCCGGAGCAGCGCGGGGCTGCTCAGGCCCAGCGCGCCGGCCGGTCCGAGCAGGCGGGGCCGGGCGAGCACCCGGGCGGCCAGGCGCCCGAGCGCGAAGTAGCCGTCGTACGCGGAGCGCAGCGCCTGCGGGTAGGCGTGCAGGGCGAGTTCGCGGCCGCGGTCGGTGCGGCGGGCCATCGCCTGGACGATCGTCTCGGCGGCGTAGCGGCCGGACTCCATCGCGTACGCGATGCCCTCGCCGGTCGCGGGGCTGACGGTGCCGCCCGCGTCGCCGACCAGCAGCAGGCCGTCGGCGTAGTGGGGCCGGCGGTTGAGGCCCATCGGCAGCGCGGAGCCGCGGACGGGTTCGGTGACGGCCTCGGGGGTGTAGCCGTACTCGGGCGGAAGTCCGTCGCACCAGCTGCGCAGCAGCTCCCGCCAGTCGACTTCGCCCGCCACGGCGGCGGTGTCGAGCACGCCCAGACCGATGTTGGCGGTGCCGTCGCCCATCCCGAACACCCAGGCGTAGCCGGGCATCACGCGCCGCTGCGGGTTCTTCGGGTCGCGCAGGTCGAGCCAGGCCTCCAGGTAGCGGTCGTCGTGGCGCGGGGTGGTGAAGTACGTCCGGTAGGCCACGCCCATCGCGCGGTCGGTGCGGCGGTAGCGCTTCATCGCCAGCGACAGCCGGGTGGAGTTGCCGTCCGCGGCGACCACCAGCGGGGCGCGGTACTCCACGGGCTGCTTCCGGTCGCCCAGGCGGGCCGTCACGCCGATGATCCGCCCGCTCCGCTCGTCCACCAACGGGCCTGCCACATTGGCCCGTTCGATCAGTCGGGCGCCGGCCGCCGCGGCCCGGCGGGCGAGCAGCTCGTCGAAGTCCGCACGGCGCCGGACCAGCCCGAAGCCGGGGTAGGCGGACAGCTCCGGCCAGTCCAGCTCCAGCCGGTGGCGGCCGCTGACCAGCCGCAGCCCCCGGTTGTGCAGCCAGCCCGCCTCCTCGGAGACGTCGACGCCCATGTCCGTCAGCTGCTTGACGACGCGCGGGGTCAGGCCGTCGCCGCAGACCTTCTCGCGGGGGAAGGCGGACTTCTCCAGCAGCAGCACGTCGAGCCCGGTGCGGGCCAGGTGGTAGGCGGCGGTGGAGCCCGCCGGGCCCGCGCCGACCACGATCACGTCGGCGCCGTCCTCCAGGCGGCCGGGGCCACCGCCAACGGTCAACTGCTGTTCGGGGCCGGGCATCGCGCACTCCAGGGGTCTGATCGGCTGCGGACTCGGCTGGACCCGGCTGGACTCGGGCGGTCCCGACGGTCCCAGCGGTCTCAGACGATAGGGACAGCGGCGGCCCGGCTCGCGCTCCGACACGCGGGCCCGCCCCGATGGCCGGTCAATACCGGCCACCGGGGCGGGCGCACGACACGGGTCGCATGACACGGGTCGCGTGGACCCGGTCAGTGCGGGCCGGGTCGCACGGGCCCGATCGGCACGGCCCGGTCAGAGACCGCCGTTGACCACCGCGCTGGAGACGCCGCCCGGCCGGACGTTCCACTTGGTGAGGATCTTGTCGTACTCCCCGCCGCGGATCACCTGGTCCAGGGCCTTGGCGAGCACGTCCCGCAGCTGGGTGTTGTCCTTGGCCACCGTGATGCCGTACGGGCCGGACTGCAGGAAGTGGGTGCTGGCCAGCTGGAACCGGCCGCCGCGCTGCGGCTGCGTGGTGTTGTACTGCGCCACCGGGTAGTCGTTGAGCTCGGCGACCGCCGTCCCGGCGGCGACGTCCGCGAGCGCCTGGTCGTCGTCCTCGAACTGGCGGATCTGCAGCGGCTTGCCGATCCGCAGACAGGCCGCGCTCTGGCGGCCGGCCTGCTCGTCCTGGATGGTGCCGCGCTGGACGGCGACGGCGTGCCCGCAGAGGCTGTCCAGGGTGCTGAGGTTCAGCGGGTTGCCGGTCTTGACCACCATCGAGGTGCCGGTCAGGAAGTAGTCGATGAAGTCCACGCCCGGGTCGACCTGGTGGCCGTCGTCGGCGGCGCCGAGCTGGCGCTGCTTGGTGTCGATGACGGCCGACATCGCCAGGTCGAGCTGCTTGGACTGGACGGCCGGAATCAGCTTGTCGAACGCCATGTCGGCGAACTCGACCCGCAGGCCGAGGTAGTTGCCGATGGCGGTGGCGAGCTCCGGGTCCAGCCCGGCGGGGGCGCCGTTCGGGTCCTTGAAGTCGACCGGGACGTAGTTGAGGTAGGAGCCGATCCGGAGCACCCCGGCGGCCTTGACCGCCTTGGGGATCCGGGCGCGCAGGTCGGCCTGGCTGCCGGGCTCGACGGCCGGCCCGCCGGCGCAGCCGGAGAGCAGCAGGCCGCCGGCGCCGAGTGCGGCGGCGGCGCGCAGCGGTGCGGGGGCGCTGCGGGGTCGCCGGGGAGGGAGGGTGCGTCCGGCGGACCGGGCGCTGCCGGGTCCGGGGGCGCCGGGTCTGGGGCTGCGTGCGGGCATGGGGGTGCAGTGCGTCACGGTGCGTCTTCTTCGCGGTGTGAGGGAGTGAGGGCAGGGAGGCGCCACACCGGGAAGGCTGCCGGGGTACGGAGCGCGGACCTCGTCGCCGTGTGCCCTGATCGGGCCGCCCCGGGGTAGTGGGGGCGGCCGGTCGGCGGAGGTCCGCCGTCGGGGGCGGTCCGGGCCATCCTCGCACCCTGCCGCGACGGAGCGGCCGCCGGGTGCCCTGCGAGGCACCCTGCGGCCGCTCCCCGACCCGCGGTCGGTACGCCGCCCGCACGGGCGGATGACCGGATTGCGAGGTTGGTCCGGTCAGACAATCAGCCCGCATGGGCCACAATTCGGACAGCTCAGGGGTTCACCGCGAGCACCACGTAGGCCGCCAGGATCGCCAGGTGCACCGCGCCCTGCAGCGGGGTCGCCCGGCGCGGGATGACCGTCAGCGTGCCGACCGCGACGGTCAGCGAGAGCAGCACCAGGTGGGACGGTCCCAGGCCGAGCACCAGCGGGCCGGACAGCCAGGCCGAGGCCACCGCGACCGCCGGGATGGTCAGCCCGATGCTCGCCAGCGCCGAGCCCAGCGCGAGGTTGAGGCTGGTCTGCACCCGGTTGCGCAGGGCCGCCCGCAGCGCCGCGATGGTCTCCGGCAGCAGCACCAGCAGTGCGATCACCACACCGACCACCGAGGACGGCAGACCGGCCGAGTAGACCGCGGACTCGATGGTCGGGGACACACTCTTGGCCAGCCCCACCACCGAGACCAGGGCGACGGCGAGCAGCACCAGGCTGGTCATGGCCGCCCGGGCGGTCGGCGGGCCGGCGTGGTCCTCCTCGTCCAGCACCTTGCCCTCCGGCGTGACCGGCAGGAAGTAGTCCCGGTGCCGGACGGTCAGGGTGGCGACGAACAGCCCGTACAGCACGATCGACGCGGTCGCCGCGAAGATCAGCTGGGTGGAGGAGAACTGCGGGCCCGGCGAGCTGGTGGTGAAGGTCGGCAGCACCAGGCTGAGCGTGGCCAGGGTGCCGATGCAGGCCAGGGCCGCGCCGGTGCCCTCGGCGTTGAACACCGCCACCCGGTACTTGAACGCGGCGACCAGGATGGACAGGCCCAGGATGCCGTTGCAGGTGATCATCACGGCGGCGAACACGGTGTCCCGGGCCAGGGTGGCGGCCTTGTCCCCGCCGTCGGCCATCAGCGTCACGATCAGCGCCACCTCGATGACGGTCACCGCGACCGCGAGCACCAGTGAGCCGAACGGCTCCCCCACCCGGTGGGCGATCACCTCGGCGTGGTGCACGGCGGCGAGCACGGCACCGGCCAGGAAGCAGGACACCAGCCCCACCACCCAGCCGGGCAGGTCGCGGTGCCAGGTCAGGACGAGGACGACGAAGGCCACCACCGGGACGACGACGGTCCACTGTGCGATGGCCGCGCGGAGCTTCGTGAACATGCGGCCGAGCATCGCAGACCGGCCCCCTCGCGACCGGGCGACGCCGCCGGGGACCGCCGCGGATGTGACCGGTCCCATAGCCCCCGCGGGCGGTAACCGCGCTGGTCAGCCGCCGTACTCGGCGAGGTATCCGAGCACCTTCGCGACGTGCGCCTTCACCCGCTCGGGTACGCCGCCGGTGTCGGCGACGGTCTTGTCGCTGGTCCGGTAGCCGGCCGTGACGAGGGCGGACAGGTTGCCGGCCAGGCCCCGGCGCTTGAACTGCTGATCGAGCCAGCAGACGTAGTTGCCCATCGAGGCGATCGCGTCCGCCGGGTCGAGGTAGTCCTTGGCGCCGTCGTGGTCGCCGTCCTGCGCCCAGGCGTTGAAGACGGCGGGCGTCCACATCGCGATGCCGTACTCGCCGGACTGGGGGTGCGCGGCCTTCGGGTCGAACCCGCTCTCGGCCTTCAGCATGGCGGCCAGCAGGACCGGGGTGATCTCCGGTTCGGGGCAGCGCCGGGCGGCGTCCTCGATCGGACCGCGCAGTGCGGCGGGGACGTCGGCGCCCGCCGGGATCGCGCCGGCCGAGGCCGGGACGGGCCGGGCCGACGCGGACTGCGCCGCGGGGGCGGGCCGGGCGGCGGGGGCGGGCCGGGCGGCGGGGGCCGGCTC
>NZ_JBHVUV010000059.1:0-25415 GCF_042883905.1 Kitasatospora sp. NPDC058170 | reverse complement strand
CCGGTGTCCCGTCCGGACGGGACACCGGGGCTCACGCGTGCCGCGGGGCGTGCGGGCGACCGGGCCTCAGCCCGGCAGCACCCCCAGCAGCGGTCCGACGGCCGGCAGGTCGCGCGGGCCGCCGCCGGCGCTCAGCGGACCGGTCAGCGTGCCGGTGCCGATCGGGGCCAGGCCGGAGTTGTCGGGCTGGACGGTCGCGCCGTTGTTCAGCACGTCGGCGGAGGAGTTGGCCCACGGGTCCAGGCGCAGGTCCTTGAGCGGCGCGACGCCGTAGCCGAGGCCGGAGGTCGCGCCGCCGAGCGCCTGGCCGACGTCGGTGCGCTGGAGGTTGGTACCGCTCTGGTTCGGCGCCGCCTGCGCCGAGCCCGCGCCGAGCAGCATCGCGGCGCCCAGGGCGGCGGCGAGGCCGGCCCCGCTCATCTTCGAAGCCATGCGGAATCACCCTTCGGGGGGACGGGGGTCCGGGCGGTCGGTGTGCGCCCGGGATGCCGAACGGCCCCTCGGCCGGAGGGCCGAGGGGCGGTCAGGTCTGGGCTCGTGCCGATCAGGAGATCAGCAGTCGTCCGCGTGGTGCGAGGGCGCTTCCACGTTGGCGCAGCTGTTGCCGAACGCCGGGTTGAGCAGGCCGATCACGTTCACGGAGTTGCCGCACAGGTTGATCGGCACGTGCACCGGCACCTGGACCTGGTTGCCGGAGACGACACCGGGGGAGCCGGCGGCGACGCCCTCGGCGCCGGAGCTGGCGGCGGCGGAGCCGGCACCGGCCAGCACCACGCCGGCCGCGGCAGCGGTGAGGACAGCGGCCTTCTTCACGTTCTGCATGGGGGTTGATCTCCTAGATCACACACGGGTGGAGCGCGCCGCACCCCGCCCTTCGGCGGAGTGCGGCACGGGCTCGGTGAATCAGCAGTCGCCCGCTGGGCGACCGCGGGTTCAGCCGATGTTGGCGCAGTGGTTGCCGAACGCCGGGTTGAGGATGCTGATGACGCCGATCGAGTTGCCGCAGACGTTGACCGGGATGTGCACCGGGATCTGGATCTGGTTGCCGGAGAGCACACCCGGGGAGCCGGCGGCGACGCCCTCGGCACCGGAGCTGGCGAACGCGCCGCCGGCCGCGCCGACGACCAGGCCGGCGGCGGCGAGGGACAGGGCGGCGGCCTTCTTGAAGTTACGCATGTTCTTCCTCCGTTTTCTGCCCGACGGATTGGAAATGTCGGGGGCCGGGCGAAAGGGAATCATCGCCCGTCGGCTTCTGGAATGCCGTGCATTGTCACTCCGGCGGCCCAAATGGCGTGTTTCGTCCGTGGCTTGGACGATGTGCGGCCGCCTCGTACCCGCGCCTCGCGAACAATTCCCGCACGGCGGGGGACGATTCGTGCAAAGGCGCGACCAGGAGGGGTTCCGTACCGGTCCGCGGCCCGTGGCGGAACGCGGACCGGTACGGGACGGGATCTCCCGGGAGTCACTGAGCCGCCCGGCGGTACGGCCGGGCGGTCGTCGGGGGGAGCAGTCAGGCGTTGGCGCAGCTGTTGCCGAACGCCGGGTTGAGCAGGCCGATCACGTTCACGGAGTTGCCGCACAGGTTGATCGGCACGTGCACCGGCACCTGGACCTGGTTGCCGGAGGCCACGCCGGGCGAGTTCGCCGCGACACCCTCGGCGGAGGCGCCGTGGGCGTGGTGGGCGGCGGCGGCGCCGGCACCTGCGACCAGCAGGGCGGCGGTGGCCGCGGTGCCGAAGGCGGCGTGGGCGAGCTTGCGCATGGTCCGGTACTCGATTCGTGAGAGGGCCTGGGTGGAGCGGGTTCCGCCAGGAAGAACGAGGCAGCGCCCGGGGGGAAACGGTCGGACTGCCTGATCACCCGAATGCCCGGGGGAGGGTGCCCGTTGGGCCGGTCGGGTGACAGTGGGCCAGGTCTCGCAACCGCCCCCGGGAGGGCTCGTTGGAGATGTCGCACTCCCCGTGCATCTCTGTCGATAGTCAGGAGGCTCATATGAGCATCAAGAAGACGGCCGCCGTCGGCGCCGCCGTGGTAGGCATCGTCGCGGCCGGTGCCGGTTCCGCGATGGCCAGCTCGGGTGCGGAGGGCGTTGCCGCCGGTTCCCCCGGCGTCATCTCCGGCAACCAGGTTCAGGTGCCGGTGCACGTTCCGGTCAACCTGTGCGGCAACACCATCGACATCGTGGGCCTGCTGAACCCGGCGTTCGGCAACCACTGCGTCAACGCGGGCTGACCCACGCCCGGTTCGGCCGGCGTGAGCCGCCGTCCTTCGCCTCCCTCCTGGGGCGCGGGGCGGCGGCTCGCCGCGTTTGCGGGCCGGGGGCGCGCCACCCGGGGCGGCAACTCCCGGTGCTGTCACAAGCCTTGTTGCGTTACTTGTCAGTACTTAGAATATGAGACCTGCTCACCTTTCTTGCTCCGCGCCCCTGCCCGGCGCCCGCGCCCGGCAGTTCCGCTCCGAGCCGTCCGGCACCCCTGGCCGGGCGGTCCCCCTCCTCGCAAGGAGTCGTGTGTGATCAGGTCACGATTGTCAGGTGCGCGGCGAAGCAGGTCGGTGGCGCGCCGCTCCCCGTACGGTGCGCTGCTCGCGGCGGGCGCCCTCGTCGCCGCCCTCGGCCTGGCCGGTGCCCCCGCCGCCCTCGCCGACACCGCCCCGGCCGCCGCCGGCGCCGCCCGTCCGGCCGCCATCGTCGCCCTCGGCGACAGCGCCATCTCCGGGGAGGGCGCCGGCACCGACACCGGCGACGCCTACTTCCCCGAGACCGACAGCCCCACCAACTACTGCCACCGGCACCCCAAGTCGGAGATCTTCGTCACCGGCATCCCCGACGTGACCCCGGTCGACCTCGCCTGCTCGGGCGCCCAGACCGGCGACCTGGTCAGCGACCCCGAGCTGGCCAGGATCACCGGCCCGGGCAGCGGGGACTTCGGCGAGCGCAAGCAGGACGTCCAACTCGCCGAGACGGCGGCCAGGTACGACGTCAGGATGGTCGTCGTCACGATCGGCGCCAACGACGACTTCGACTTCAGCGGCATCATGATGCACTGCCTCGCGCAGTACTTCCCGATCCCCAAGGACCAGGGCTGCCGCGACACCATCGGCAGCGAGGACATCGCCCAGCGGGCCAAGCGGGTCCAGCCCAAGGTCGTCGCCGCGCTGCAGAACATCCGTCAGACCATGCGCCGGGCCGGGTACGCGGACTCCGCCTACCAGCTGGTCTACCAGTCGTACTTCAACCCGATCACCCCGGACATCCGGCGCAACGACTACATCGGCAAGATCGCCGACGGCTGCCCGGCCTTCCCCGAGGACCTCGCCTGGGGCCACAACTGGGTGGTGCCCCTCTTCAGCGACACCCTGCGCGCCGCCGCCGAGCAGGTGCCCGGCGTGCGGTACCTGGACCAGCGGCGGGTCGCCTTCGGTCACGAGGTCTGCGCCGAGTGGACCAGCTCGCCCTACGAGTACAGCAACGGGGACGTCATCAACCTCTCCGAGTGGGTGCGCAACGGCTGCGACCAGCAGATCGGGATCCCCGGCCTGTGCATGAACATGGTCCGCCAGTCGTACCACCTGCGGGTGGCCGGCTACCGGGGCGAGGGCGTCTGCCTCGGCCAGTTCTACGCCAGGCCCGACCAGCAGCAGGCGTACTGCACCCTCAACCAGCAGAACACCACGTCCATCGAACCGCTCACCCCCGGCCGCCCCTTCGCCGACGTGCCCGAGGACGGCGCCTGGTACCAGCTCGCCAACGCGGCCGACGGCCTGGTCCTCGACCTCACGGGCGGCGGCACCTACGGCGACTCCACCAACGGCCGCAGCGCCATCACCTACGCCGCCACCGGCGGGCTCAACCAGTCCTTCGTCCTGGAGGCCAAGCAGGGCGGCAGCTACGAGCTCGACTTCAGCGGCAACCGCGGCATGTGCCTGGACGCCAACGCCGGCTCCACCGCCCCCGGCACCCGGGTGCAGCAGTGGCGCTGCAACGGCGGCGGCAACCAGCACTGGGTCTTCAAGCCGGTGGGCGACGGCCGCTACAAGCTGGCCGACTCCCAGGACCAGAGCAAGGTCGTCACCGCGAGCGGCACCCTCGACGCCAAGGGCAACCGCCTCGTCGAACTCGCCGCCGACACCGGCGCCCCGAACCAGCTCTGGCAGCTCACCAAGCTCGGCATCGTCTACCTCCACGGCTGACCGGCGCCCCCCGTCGCCGCCCCCCGCCGGGGCGGCGACGGCCCCGCCCGCCGGGTGCGGCCGCGGCCCGTCCGGACCCCTACTCCTTCGGGGGTCGGGTACGGAAGGTTGGCTCGGGCCGTCGAACCCCTGTGCCGTAGGCTCGCCCGACGGCGTCGCGTTCACGGCCGCGCCGATCACGAGCGGGGGCGGGGAGTCCAGAGCTGATGAGCACGGCATCGAGCACACCGAGAACGTCGGGCACCGAACCGGCGAGCGCGGAGCCGTCCGGCGTCGAGGCGGAGCCCGGGGACGCGCGGGGCCAGGGCCGGTTCGCGGCCGCGGTCGACCGCTTCGCTCCCGCACTCGGCGCGTACGCGGTGGTGAAGGCCACCGGCCTGACCGTCTTCATGCTGCTGCTCTCCCACACCGGGGACTTCCTCAAGAAGGACCCGGGCCGCGGCGGCGGCGCCCGGCCCTGGGACGTCCTCGGCACCTGGGACGGCATCTGGTACCAGCGGATCGCCGAGTCCGGCTACGACCCGCAGCTGATCCCGCTGCAGGGCTACCCGCTCGCCACGTACTACGAGAACTCGGCCGCGTTCTTCCCGCTCTACCCCTGGCTGATGAGCCTGGTCTCGACCGTCACCGGCCTCGGCCCGTACGGCTCGGGCATCGTGGTCTCGGTGCTGGCCTCCTTCGTCGCGGCGGCCGGCATCTTCGCCGTGGCGGACCGGCTCGGCGGCTTCAAGGCGGGTGTGATCGCGGCGATGGTCTGGGGGCTGTTCCCCGGCTCGGGCGTGGAGTGGGCGGTCTACTCGGACTCGCTCTTCGTCGCCCTCTCCGCCTGGGCCTGCTACTGCGTGATGACGCACCGCTGGCCGGCGGCCGGGGTGCTCGCCCTGGTGGCCGGCCTCAACCGGCCGACCGCCGCCGTGCTGATCGCCGCGGTCTCGATCGCCGCGCTGGTGGCACTGATCCGGCGTACGGACGGCATCGCACGCCCCCTCTTCGCGATGCTGATCACCCCGTGGGGCCTGCTCTGGTACGTCGCCTGGGTCGGCTACCGGATGGGCGACTGGGGCGGCTACTTCAAGCTGCAGCGCGGGGCCTGGAACCGCTACTTCGACTGGGGCGCCTCCACCTCGAAGAGCTTCCTCGACGTGATCACCGGGCACTGGAGCTTCTGGCAGTCCAACCCGGTCCCGGACCTCATCGCGGTGGCCCTGCTGATCGCCCTGCCGGGCCTGCTGGTGCTGCTGCTGAGGGTCCGGCCGCCGCTGGTCCTGATCGTCTACACGCTGCTGACCGTCTTCACCGCGCTGAGCAGCAACCAGATCTTCGGCAACATCTCGCGCTACCTGCTGCCGGCCTTCCCGCTGTTCATCGGGCTGGCGATCGCGCTGCGCCGGCTGCGGCTGCCGACCCTGGTGGGCCTGTTCGCGCTGCCGGCCGTCGCCTCCGGCTGGTACGCGGGCTACGCGCTGTTCGAGCTGGGCATCCCGTAGACCGCGGTCGGACCGGTGGCCCGCGGTCGGACTGCGGGCCGCCGAGCGGGCCGGCAGGTGGTTGGTCAACGGGATCATCCGCGAGCAGACGGCCTTGCTAACCTCGGAAGCATGACGACGAGCAATCCCGCACGCCAGATCCGCGACATCTCCGGTCTGCTGGACCACGCCAGTCACGTCCTGGCGACCAGGATGGCGGCCGCCTTCACCGAGCTCGGGATCACCCCGCGCGCCTACTGCGTGCTGTTCCACGCCCAGGAGACCGAGCGCACCCAGATCCAGCTGGCCGAGCTCGCCGACCTGGACAAGACCACCATGGTCGTCACCGTCGACGAGCTGGAGAAGGCCGGTCTGGCCGAGCGCCGCCCCTCCGCCACCGACCGGCGGGCGCGGATCATCTCGGTCACCGAGGCGGGCGTCGACGCCGTCGAGCAGGGCACCGCGATCGCCGACCGGGTGCACCGGGAGGTGCTGGAGTCGCTGCCCGAGCCCGACCGGGGGATCTTCGTCTCGGCGCTCTCCCGGCTGGTGGACGGGCACCTGGCGGAGCCGGTGGAGAGCGAGCGCCCGGTGCGGCGGGCCCGTCGCGCCCGGGGCTGAGCAGGTCCGGGGCCGGGCGGGTCCGGGCGCGGGCGGTCCGGAGCCGGGGCAGCGCGCGAGTATCTGCTCCCGAGAAAGATAGTCCCGAACAAAACTATCTGTTAGTGTCATACCCGGTACTCGACGAACCGGGAGACCCCACCATGACCACGCATGCCCCGACCAAGCCCGCCCCGAGCCGAGCGGCCGCGAACGCGGCGGCCCCGAGCGCGCCGGCCCCCACCCGCTCCCGCCTGCTCGCCCTGGCGGTGCTCTGCGCGGGCATGCTGATGATCATCCTGGACGGCAGCATCGTCACGGTGGCCCTCCCGGCCATCCAGGACGACCTGCACTTCTCGCCCGCCGACCTGACCTGGACGGTCAACGCCTACCTGATCGCCTTCGCCGGGCTGCTCCTGCTGGCCGGCCGGCTCGGCGACCTGATCGGGCGCAAGAAGGTCTTCGTCGCCGGAATCGCCCTCTTCACCGCGGCCTCGCTGCTCTGCGCGGTCGCCACCGGCCAGGGCATGCTGATCGCCGCCCGCTTCCTCCAGGGCGTCGGCGGCGCGATGGCCTCCGCGGTCAGCCTCGGCATGATCATCACGCTCTTCCCCGAGCCGCGTGAGCGCGGCCGGGCGATCGGCGCCTTCAGCTTCGTCGGCGCGGCCGGCGCCTCGATCGGCCAGGTCCTCGGCGGCGTCCTCACCGAGGCGCTCAACTGGCACTGGATCTTCCTGATCAACCTGCCGCTCGGCCTCACCGCCGGCCTGCTCGCCGTGCGGGTGCTCGACTCCGACCGCGGCCCCGGCCTGCGGGCCGGCGCCGACGCCCTCGGCGCCGCACTGATCACCGCGGCCCTGATGCTCGGCATCTACACGATCGTCGGCACCGGTACCCACGGCTGGACCTCCGCCCGCACCCTCGGCCTCGGTGCGCTCTCGCTCCTGCTGCTGGCCGGCTTCCTGGTCCGCCAGGCCCGCGCCGCCCACCCGCTGCTGCCGCTGCGGATGTTCCGCTCGCGCAACGTCTCCGGCGCCAACGCGGTGCAGGTCCTGGCCATCTCCGGGATGTTCGGCTTCCAGATCCTGGTCGCCCTCTACCTGCAGAACGTGCTCGGCTACGGCGCCGCGGCCACCGGCCTCGCGCTGCTCCCGGCGGCGGTCGCCATCGGCGCGGTCTCGCTGTTCCTCTCCGCCCGGCTGAACGCCCGCTTCGGCGAGCGCAACGTGCTGCTGGTCGGGCTGGCCCTGCTGGTCGCCGCGCTCGGCCTGCTGGTCCGGCTGCCGGCCGACGCCGACTACGTCGTCCACCTGCTGCCGACCATGCTGCTCATCGGTGGCGGGGGCCTGGTGCTCTCCGGTCTCACCGCCCTGGGCATGTCCGGCGCCGACGCGGCCGACGCGGGCACCGCCTCCGGCCTGTTCAACACCACCCAGCAGGTCGGCGCGGCCCTGGGCGTCGCGGTCCTCACCACCCTGGCGGGGAGCCGCACCGCGAGCCTGACGGCCGCCGGGCACTCCACCGCCGAGGCGCTCACCGGCGGCTTCCGGCTCGCCTTCGCGGTGGCCGCCGGCCTGCTCGCCCTGGCCCTGCTGCTCACCGCCGTCGTCCTCAAGCCCGCGGGCGCCGCGGCCGAGCGCGCCGAGACCGCCCCGCCGGTGCTCTGACGCACCGCGGACCTGACGCGGCAGGAACTGATCACCGTTCAAAAGCGGGCCGCCGGGTCAACCCCGGCGGCCCGCAGACGTGTTCCGATGGTGCGGCTACGGCCAGACCAGGCAGTACAGCTGGTGGCCCGCGTCGTGGAGGCGGTTCGCGAAGTCCTGCCACTCGTGCAGCATGCTGTAGATCACGAACGCGTCCCGCGGGCCGCGGCGGTCGGGGACGGTGGACCAGATGAAGGCGGCGGCGCCGAGTTCGGTCTCGTCGGCCTTGCGCAGCGGTTCGACGACGTTCTGCGGGAGCTGGACGACGGCGTAGTCGGGGTGCAGCACGACCAGCTCCAGCGGCGGGACCTGGTGCAGCGGCACGCCCTGGATGCCGGTGAGGACCATGGCGCTCATGGTCTCCGGCTTGATCTTGGTGGAGAGGTGCCCGTTGGGCGAGCCACTGGTCTCCATCAGGTCGCCGAGCCGCCCCAGCGAGCCGAGCTCGCCGGCGTCCAGCCCGAGTCCGCCCGGACCGAGCGCGGTCGGGACTCTGGCGGCGGTGGCGCGGTCGGGTGCGCCGAAATACTTGTAGGTCACCCCCACGCGTCCCTCACCCCGCCTCTCGCCACCGCGACCGCCACGACCCGTACCCGCTCCCGTACCCCCGCGTCCGGCCCCGGTGGGCCTGCGGGTGCCACCCGCGGCCTCGTCGTAGCCGTCCTGCGCCTCGGACACTCGGACCATCCTCACCGGAATTCGCCGGAATCGACAGACCCCCGCACGCCGGGCGTCCCCCGGACGTGCTCCTTACCCGTCATGTCGCCGCCGTACCCAATCGCGGCACGCGGCAGTCCTGCACTCGCCCCTGCACATCCGGAGTGTCTGCACACCCTGAGGTACATAGTCTGACTGGTTCGTGCAGCGGAAGCAGCCAGGGGCCCCGTTGTACGGATAACCGTACAGACTTCGGCACCCGGATCATCGTTCCAGATGATCGGGTCCGACATGCAGAGGTCAAGGACACGATTTGAGACCATGTCTCCCGTGAGCTACCCCTACGAAGCACCCCAGTCCCAGTCGCTCTTCGACCGCGCCTCGGTCGTGACGCCCGGCGGCGTCAACTCCCCGGTGCGCGCCTTCCGCGCGGTGGGCGGCACGCCGCGCTTCATGGTGTCCGGCACCGGCCCCTACCTCACCGATGCCGACGGTCGCGAGTACGTCGACCTGGTGTGCTCCTGGGGCCCGATGATCCTCGGCCACGCGTACCCGGCCGTGATCGACGCCGTCCGGCAGGCGGTCTCCCGCGGCACCTCCTTCGGCACGCCCGGGCAGGGCGAGGTCGAGCTGGCCGAGGAGATCGTCGCCCGGGTCGCCCCGGTCGAGCAGGTCCGCCTGGTCTCCTCCGGCACCGAGGCCACCATGTCCGCGATCCGGCTGGCCCGCGGCTTCACCGGGCGGGCGAAGATCGTCAAGTTCGCCGGCTGCTACCACGGTCATGTGGACGCGCTGCTGGCCGCCGCCGGTTCCGGCGTGGCGACCTTCGGGCTGCCGGACACCCCGGGCGTCACCGGCGCCCAGGCCGGCGACACCATCGTGGTGCCGTACAACGACCTCGCCGCCGTCGAGCAGGCCTTCAAGGCGTACCCGGGCGAGATCGCCTGCGTGATCACCGAGGCCTCGCCCGGCAACATGGGCGTCGTCCCGCCGCTGCCCGGCTTCAACGGCGGCCTGGCCCGGCTCTGCCGGGAGAACGGCGCGCTGTTCATCTCCGACGAGGTGATGACCGGCTTCCGCGTCTCCAAGGCCGGCTGGTACGGCCTGGAGGCGGCGCACGAGGGCTGGGCGCCGGACCTGCTGACCTTCGGCAAGGTCATGGGCGGCGGCTTCCCGGCGGCGGCCTTCGGCGGCCGCGCCGACGTGATGGCCCACCTGGCCCCGGCCGGTCCGGTCTACCAGGCGGGCACGCTCTCCGGAAACCCGGTCGCCACCGCCGCCGGCCTGGCTCAGCTGCGCGGCTGCACCGACGAGGTGTACGCGACGGTGGACAGGGTCGCCGCCGAGGTCTCCGCCCTGGTGTCGGACGCGCTCGCCAAGGAGGGGGTGGTGCACCGGCTGCAGACCGCCGGGAACATGTTCTCGGTGTTCTTCACCGAGGCCGCCGTCACCAACTACGACGAGGCGAAGACCCAGCAGGCGTACCGTTTCACCGCCTTCTTCCACGCGATGCTCGCCCAGGGCGTCTACCTGCCGCCGTCCGCCTTCGAGTCCTGGTTCGTCTCGGCGTCCCACGACGAGCGGGCGATCGAGCGGATCGCCGCCGCCCTGCCGGCCGCCGCCCGTGCGGCCGCCGAGGCCCGGCCCGCGTAGCCCTCCCAGCCAACCCCCAGGAGAACCGAGAAGTGAGCGCCAAAGACATCACCGTCGTCCACCTGATGCGACACGGCGAGGTGCACAACCCGGAGGGCATCCTGTACGGGCGCCTGCCGGGCTACCGGCTGTCCGAGCTGGGCCGGCAGATGGCCGACCGGGTCGCCGAGGACCTGGCCGGCCGGGACATCACGCACGTGGTGGCCTCCCCGCTGGAGCGGGCGCAGGAGACCGCCGAGCCGGTCGCCAAGTCGCACGGCCTGGAACTCGCGGTGGACGACCGGCTGATCGAGGCGGACAACATCTTCCAGGGCAAGACCTTCGGGGTCGGCGACGGGTCGCTGAGGAACCCGGGCTACTGGAAGCACCTCGCCAACCCGTTCCGGCCGTCCTGGGGCGAGCCGTACCTGGAGCAGGCCGTCCGGATGATGGGCGCGCTGGCCGCCGCCCGGGACGCGGCGCGCGGGCACGAGGCGGTCTGCGTCAGCCACCAGCTGCCGATCTGGACCGTCCGCTCCTTCGTGGAGCACCGCCGGCTCTGGCACGACCCGCGCCGCCGGCAGTGCTCGCTGGCCTCGCTGACCAGCTTCACCTACGAGGGCGACCGGATCGTCTCGGTCGGCTACCGCGAGCCGGCCCGCGACCTGCTGCCGGCGCACCTGGTGGGCAAGGGCGGCAAGGGCAAGCCGGTGGGCAAGAGCTTCGGGGCCTGACCCGGTGGCCGCGGGTGATGTAAGGCCGATCTAAATATGGTCTTCATCACCCCGGGCGCGGCCGATTGGTCTGATCCAGCCGCAGGTCAGAGGGGGTTCGACACGTAAGGTCGGACCCCCCCGAACCTGCCCGGAACTCCATGCGAAACTTTTCACATGTCTGGCATGACGCGCCTCCGCCCCCGTCTCGCCGTAGTGGCCGCCACCACCGCCGCCGCTGCCGCGCTCGCCCTCACGGGCTGCTCGTCCTCGGCTTCGTCAGGCAGCGGTGACGGGCAGATCGGCTTCGTCAGCGCCAAGGGGAGCACCATCTCCAAGGCCGCCGCCGGACACCGCCAGGCCGCGCCGGACATCTCCGGCAGCACCCTGGAGGGCAACCCGGTCAAGCTCTCCGACTACCGGGGCAAGGTCGTCGTCCTCAACGTCTGGGGCTCCTGGTGCGGTCCGTGCCGGGCCGAGGCGGACGACCTCCAGCGGGTCTGGGACAAGTACAAGGACCAGGACGTCCAGTTCCTCGGCATCAACACCCGGGACCCGGAGATCGCCAACGCCGTCCGCTTCGAGCAGGAGAAGGGCGTCACCTTCCCCAGCCTCTACGACCCGGCCGGCACCCAGCTCCTGAAGTTCCCCAAGGGCAGCCTCAACCTGCAGTCCCTGCCCACCACGCTGCTGGTCGACCGGGACGGCAAGCTCGCGGCCCGCGCCGTCGGCGGCCAGACCGACGACGCCCTGGAGTCGATCCTGCAGCCCCTGGTCGCGGAGCAGAAGCTGTGAGTGCCGCACTCCAACTGGCCGACACCACCGGGACCATCCAGAGCGGGGCGCTGCTGGTGGCCGCGCCGATCGCCCTGGTCGCCGGCCTGGCCTCGTTCTTCTCGCCCTGCGTGCTGCCGCTCGTACCGGGCTACCTCTCCTACGTCACCGGCTTCTCCGCCGCCGACCTCGCCGACGCGCGCGGGGCCCGGCGCGGCCGGATGCTGGCCGGTGCGCTGCTCTTCATCCTCGGCTTCACCGCGGTGTTCGTCTCCGGCGGTGCGCTGTTCGGCTACTTCGGCTCGACGCTGCAGGAGCACAAGCGGGTCATCTCGATCGTGCTCGGCGCGCTGACCATCGTCATGGGCCTGGCGTTCATGGGGCTGGTGCCCGGGCTGAGCATGCGCGAGCTCCGCTCGCACCGCCGCCCGGCGGTCGGCCTGATGGGCGCGCCGATGCTGGGCGTGGTCTTCGGCGTCGGCTGGACCCCCTGCCTCGGCCCGACCCTGTCCGCCGTGCAGAACCTGGCGCTCAACGAGGCCGACGCGGGCCGGGCGGCGCTGCTGATGACCGCCTACTGCCTGGGCCTGGGCGTACCGTTCGTCGTGGCCGCGCTGGCCTTCCGCCGGGCGCTGGGCGCCTTCGGCTGGGTCAAGCGGCACTACCCGCTCGTGATGCGGATCGGCGGCGGCATGCTCGTCGTGGTCGGTCTGCTGCTCGTCACCGGCGCGTGGGACGCGATGGTGAACGACATGCAGTCCTGGACCGCTGACTTCCAGATCGGAATCTGACCGTGAGCAAGACCACGACCGATACCGAGACGCCCCCGGGCGCGGCGGAGGAGCGGGCCGAGCGGCTCAGTACCGCCCCGGTCGAGTCCGACGGTCCGACCGGCATCGGGGTGCTCGGCTGGCTGCGCTGGATGTGGCGCCAGCTGACGTCGATGCGGGTCGCGCTGATCCTGCTCTTCCTGCTCTCGCTGGCGGCGATCCCGGGGTCGCTGATCCCGCAGAACGGCCAGAACCAGTTCAAGGTCGAGGCCTGGAAGGCGCAGCACACCACGGTCGCGCCGGTCTACGAGAAGCTCCAGCTGTTCGACGTCTACAGCTCGGTGTGGTTCTCGGCGATCTACATCCTGCTGTTCGTCTCGCTGGCCGGCTGCATCGTCCCGCGCACCTGGCAGTTCGTCGGCGTGCTGCGGGCCCAGCCGCCGGCCGCGCCGCGCAACCTGACCCGGATGCCGGTCTACGCGGCCTGGCGCACCGACGCGGACGCCGCGACGGTGAACGCCGCCGCGCACCGGCTGCTGCGTCGGCGCCGGTTCCGGGCCGACCTGGCCGACGGTTCGGTGGCGGCGGAGAAGGGCTACCTGCGGGAGGTCGGCAACCTGGTCTTCCACCTGTCGCTGTTCGCGCTGCTCGGCGGCTTCGCCTGGGCGAGCCTGGCCAGCGGCACCGGCGGCAAGCTGATGGTGGGCGGCGAGGGCTACTCGAACACCATCACGCAGCTGGACGACTTCACCGGCTCGCGGTTCTACGGCACCGAGGACCTCGACCCCTTCTACCTGAAGCTGGACAGCTTCAAGTCGAGCTTCCAGACCAAGGGCGACCAGATCGGCGCCGCCCGCGAGTTCACCGCGAACGTCGAGTACTACGCGGGCAGCGACGCCTCGAAGCTCACCAAGGGCTCGATCGAGGTCAACCACCCGCTGGAGATCGGCAGCAGCAAGGTCTACCTGATCGGCCACGGCTACGCCCCGGTGATCAAGGTGCGCAACGCCAAGGGCGATGTCGTTTACTCCGGTGCGACGCCGTTCCTGCCGCAGGACGGCAACCTGACCTCCACCGGCGTCGTCAAGGTCTCGGACTACGGCGACAAGGACGGCAGGAAGACCCAGCTGGGCTTCTCCGGCTTCTTCCTGCCGACCGCCCCGCTCAGCTTCGAGGGCACCGGCCCGGTCTCGCTGTTCCCGGGCGACGCCGCCCCGGAGCTGGTGCTGAACGCCTTCGCGGGCGACCTCGGCACCGACTCCGGCCTGCCGCAGAACGTCTACCAGCTCAACCAGAAGAACCTGACCCAGCTCCAGGACGGTGACAAGCCGGCCAAGGCGCGGCTGAAGCCGGGCCAGGCCTGGGAGCTGCCGGACGGCTACGGCACGGTCACCTTCGAGGGCTACAAGCAGTGGGCGAGCTTCAACATCTCGCACCGGCCGGGCAACGAGATCGCCCTGGCCGGCGGGGTGCTGGCGATCCTCGGCCTGATCGGCTCGCTGTTCGTGCAGCGCCGCCGGATCTGGGTCCGCGCCGTGGCGCTGCCCGGCGGCGGCACCCTGGTCGAGCTGGCCGGGCTGGCCCGCAGCGAGTCGGCGAAGATCGCCGAGGAGCTGGCGGAGCTCGCGGTCGACCTCCAGGACGACGCCCCCGCGGTGGAGGACGAGGCCGACGACGACGCCCCGGTGACCGGTGGCCCCGGTGCCCCGGACGGTCCCGATCACCCCGATCACCCTGACGACCCCGATGACCCCGAGGCCGACGCGGCCTCAGCGCCCGCGGACCCCGCAGTCCCTGCCGACCAGAACTCCAAGGAGTAGACGGTGCATCTCGCCTCGGCGGTCGACCCCAGCCTGGCCGACCTCTCCAACAAACTGATCTATTCGGCGATGGTCGTCTATACGATCGCCATGCTCGCCCACATGTTCGAGTGGACCTTCGGCAGCAAGGGTGCCGTCGCCGTCCGCTCGTCCGAGCAGGCCGGCGGGCTGGCCGAGACGGTGGCCGCGGCCGACGCCAAGGGCGCGAAGAAGGTCACCGTCACGGTGGCCTCGGCCGGCGGCGGCACCACCACGCTCACCCGCACCGCCCTCGCGGGCGAGGGCGCGACCGTGGTCACCAGCGGCCGCGGCGGGGACGAGGAGGACGGCCCGGGCGCGGCCGGCACCAGCGTGAAGGCCGACATGGCCGGCCGGATCGCCGTCTCGCTCACCGTGCTGGCGGCCCTGCTGCACGCGGGCGGGGTGCTCGCCCGCGGGCTCTCGGTCTCCCGCTGGCCGTGGGGCAACATGTACGAGTTCTCCTGCGCCTTCGCGCTCGCCATGACGGTCGCGTACCTCGGCCTGCTGGCCGCCCGCAAGCCGGTCCGCTGGCTCGGCCTGCCGGTCACCCTGGCGGCGCTGCTCACCCTGGGCGTCGCCGTCTCCGTGCTCTACACCGAATCCGAGCAGCTCGTCCCGGCGCTGCACTCGTACTGGCTGGCGATCCACGTCTCCACCGCGATCATCTGCGGCGGCGCCTTCTACGCGGGCTTCATCGCGACCCTGCTGTTCGTGGGCAAGGACTCCTTCGACAAGCGGATGGCGGCCGGCCTGGCCAGGGGCCCGCTCGGCACCTCGCCGTCGATCTGGCGCCGGCTGCCCGCCGCGTCCACGCTCGACAAGCTGTCGTACCGGATCAACGCGCTGGTCTTCCCGCTCTGGACCTTCACCATCATCGCGGGCGCGATCTGGGCCGAGCACGCCTGGGGCAAGTACTGGGAGTGGGACCCGAAGGAGACCTGGTCGTTCATCACCTGGGTCGCCTACGCCTGCTACCTGCACGCCCGCGCGACCGCCGGCTGGAAGGGCCGCAAGGCCGCCTACCTCGCCTTGGCGGCCTTCGCCTGCTGGCTGTTCAACTACTACGGCGTGAACATCTTCGTCACCGGAAAGCACTCGTACGCGGGCATCTGACCGGGAGGGACCACCCACCGGCCCGGCGCTCCGCAGAGGAAGCCGGGCCGAGGTGTGACAGGGGTAGTTCGTGTCGGCCGCCGGTGCCGGCACGGGGAGCAACGAGGAGGAAATCGCGCAATGGAGTGCGACGAGGTCATGCTGACCGTCCGAATCACCGCCGCCGAGCGCACGCTGCTGCGCCGGCTCGCTCAGGGACACCGCAGCGACGTGTCCGAGGTCGTGGCCGACGGACTGCTGGACATCATCCCCACCTTCAGCTCGCGGACGGACGCCTATCGGCTGCTGGGCGCCCTCACGGCCCCCGCGCCGTGCGCCCTGACGGTCTGGCTGCCGACCCCGCTGGCCGACCTGCTGGTGCCCGGGGCGGCCCGGATCGCCCAGGTGACCGAGGTCCGGATCGGCTCGGCCAGCGCCATGCTGGGCGCCGCCCTGCGGCTCTGGCTGGCCCAGGACCCGGTCCGGCTGGCCGCCAACCTCAGCGTGATGCACGCCGGGCGGCCGGCGGCGCTGGTCGCGGCCTGACGACCCGTTCCGGGTCCGGCCCGCTCGGCCGGGCCCGGCGTCAGCTGGCGAGCGGCAGGCCCGGTTCGGCGGGGCAGTCCTCGAAGGCCTCCCGCCGGGCCTGGCCCAGCTGGGCGGTGGCCGCCTCGCTCACCGGCCCGGCCACCGGACCGGTCAGCAGCCGGCACTCGGCCGCCGTGCGGCCGTCCTGCACCAGCAGCACCCGGACGGCCGTCGGGCGGTGCTCCGGCCCGCCGCCGTCCGGTCCGGGCCGCCGGACCCCGCCCGGTCCGCCGCCGTCGGGGCCGCCGCCGTCCGGTCCGTCCTCGTGGACCGCCCGCACCAGACAGGGCCGGTCCAGCTCGATGTAGCCGCTGAAGGACGAGACCAGTTCGACCGGCACCACCGGTTCGGGGTGCCGCAGCCGCTGGGCGGCCTGCCGGGCGGCCTCCAGCACCAGCATCCCGGGCACGTGGTCCAGCGACCGGTCGAACAGCACCGGGTGCCCCGGGTCGGTCCGCAGCAGCCAGCTGCCCGGCAGCAGGGACGGGCTCAGCACCACGTCCGCGGCCAGCTCCCGCCCGACCAGCTCGGGGGCGGTCGGCGCCCCGGGCGGCCCGGGTGCGGCGGCCCGCCGCCCGGCGTCGCGCAGCCGCGCGTACGAGGTGGGGGAGATCACCCGCAGCAGCGCGGAGCCGCGGCCGACCGGGCACCCGGCCCGCTCGACCTCGACGTGCACCCGCAGCGAGGCCAGCCGCCCGTGCGACATCCGGACGTCCTCGCAGGCGACCCGGAGCATCAGCGAGGTGGGCTCGCCCGCGACGGCCAGCCCGTCGAGGCCGGCCGGGCCCAGCGCGTACGAGAGGTCGTCCATCGCGAAGTGGTGGCCGCGCGGGACGCCGAAGCCGACGTGCCCGATCAGCAGCCCGGCCTGGCGGACCGTCTCGGCCAGCAGCAGCGGGTCGTGGTGCCGGTCGCCGGGCAGTCGGTAGAAGCCGTGCAGCCGGGGCCACTGGGCGCCGAGCAGGAAGTCGTACAGGCCGGTGGCCTGCCACCCGGTGATGAGGACCTCGGAGACCGAGGCCCGGTGCACCAGGTGCCGGGAGACGGTCCGCTCATGGAAGTCGTAGCCGGGAGCGGGGTGGGGATACGGGCCGACCACATCCGGATCTACGATCATTGGCATGACGGGCCCCACTCCCGGGTGTCGAACGATCGACCGCAACAGCGGCCACAGTAAAACATACAGACCACCCGGTTTGCCTCCTCCGTTCGGGGTAGGACTTACCCGAGAGCCCGACGTGGTCGCCTGACCGGGGCCGCTGGGCTGCGGGAATGCCGAAGCGGGCAAGTTCCGGACGACCGGCGGGGGTGCATCCCCGCTGGACGGCGGGGTTCGACGTCGCGCTAGATTAGATACCAACCATGCGGTTTAGGCCGGTGCCGTCCGCATGCGAGGCGTCGCCCCACGGGCGGCGGCGCACCGACAGCAGCCGGGTGGGCCGGGACCTCGCCCGGGCCGAAGCCGGAGGGACCGAGTGGTCAAGCAGGAACGTGCGGGGCGGACCAGGCAGGCCGTTCTGCTCGCCGCGGCGGACACGTTCGCGGACGCGGGGTTCGAGTCGGCCAGCCTGGTCGACATCAGCCGTCGGGCCGGTGTGAGCAAGGGCGCGCTCTACTTCCACTTCGTCTCCAAGCAGGCGCTCGCCGACGGCGTCCGCGCCGCCGCCGGGCGCGAGATCGGCTCCGCCGCGCTGCGCGCGCTGCGCAGCGCCGGCCCGCCCCTGCAGGGCCTGATCGACTTCTCGTACGAGCTGGCCCGACTGCTGCGCGAGGACGTGGTGGTCCGAGCCGGCATCCAGCTCGGCCAGGGGACCCGCCAGGAGGGCGGGCCGGAGGTCGCCCCTGCCGACACCTGGCGCAGCCTGACCGCCGTCGTCCGCCGCCTGCTGGACCGCGCCGGGGCGGCCGGGGAGCTGCGCCCCGGGGTGGACCACCGGCAGGCCGCCGAACTGCTCACCACCCTCGCGGCCGGCCTGGTGCTGCTGGCCGCCGAGGACGCCGACCGGCTGCGGCCGGAGGCCGTGTGCGGCCTCTGGGCGGCCGCACTGCCGGCCCTGGTGTCCGGGGAGCGCTGCCCGGCCTATCGCGTCTGACCCCCGCTCAGGGGCCGTCCGGAGCCCGTGGGGGCTTGGGCCGGGCCCGCTCAGGCGTGCGCCGCCTGCGGGGCGCGCTCCGCGACGGTCAGCCGGGCGAGCGCGTGCGGCTGGACCAGCCCCGGCAGGACCAGCGTCCACAGGTCGGTGATCCGCCGGAGCAGGTCCTGCCGGTCGGTCAGCACCTGGGAGCTGAGCTGTATCCCGGTGACCGCGCCGGTGATCACCCCGGCCGCGGCGGCGGGGTCCACCCCGGGGTGCAGGTCGCCGGCCTCCCGGGCGCGCTCCAGCAGCCCGCCGGCCGCGTCCGACCAGCCCTGGTAGGCCTCGATCTGCGGCTGGGTGAAGCTGCCGTGCTCGATGGTCAGCCGGATCGAGCCGCGGAGCAGCGGGTCCTCCTGCAGTGCGCGCGCGAAGGCGTAGCTGAGGTCGATCAGGGTCTGGACGGGACTGTCGGAGGCCGGCTGCCAGGTGGCGAGCCAGGCGCCCTGGCCCTCGATGACGGCGAGCGCCAGCTCCTCCTTGGAGTGGAAGTGGAAGTACAGCGCGCCCTTGGTGACGCCTGCGCGGTCCAGGATCTCGGCCATCGTGGCGGCGGCGTAGCCGCGCTCGTCGAACACCTCGGCGGCCGCGAGGAGCACCGCCTGGCGGGTTGCCAGCGCGCGGGCCTGCCTGGCCATCGCAGCCTCCCTGCATGGTTCCGGTACTCGGCAGCGGCCCGGTCCTGTGGGGGCCGACGGGCGGCGGGTCGCAAACCGTCCAGTAGGTATTCTACCGAGCCGGGTGTGTCCGGGGCGGGCCGATTGGACGGTACGCAGACGAACGGACCTGGCCGGGAAAGGGCCGGGAACGCCCGACGGCCGGTCACCCGAGTGGGTGACCGGCCGTCGGTGCGGAAGGCTGGCGGGTCAGGCGGCCTGCTGCCAGCTGACCGGCGAGTAGTACGCCGGGCGGCGCTCCAGGCGCTGCCAGTTGGCGATCGGCTCGATCTGCGCGGCGGCGGCCGCGGCCTGCTGGGCGGCCGCGGCGCGGGCCATCAGCACGGCGGTCAGGGCGGCGAGCTCCTCGTCGCTGAGCGAGCCGCGGACGATACGGACGAGAGGTTCGGCGGAAGCGGTCATGTCCGGTGTCTCCCCGGCGGATGCGGTGTGTGGTCGGTGGCGGACTGCGGTGCACGGATCAGTGGTGCGCGGGTCCTGCGGTGCGCTGAACTGTGGTGCTACATCGGCGGGTTGCCGTGCTTGCGGCTCGGCAGGTCGGCGTGCTTGGTGCGCAGCATGGCCAGCGAGGAGGCCAGGACCTGGCGGGTCTCGGCCGGGTCGATGACGTCGTCCACGAGGCCGCGCTCGGCCGCGTAGTACGGGTGCATCAGCTCGTTCTTGTATTCCTTGATCTTCTGCGCCCGCATCGCCTCGGGGTCCTCGGCGCCGTTGATGTCGCGCCGGAAGATCACGTTGGCGGCGCCCTCGGCGCCCATGACCGCGATCTCGTTGGTCGGCCAGGCGAAGGAGAGGTCCGCGCCGATCGAGCGGGAGTCCATCACGATGTACGCGCCGCCGTAGGCCTTGCGCAGGATCAGCTGGATGCGCGGCACGGTGGCGTTGCAGTAGGCGTAGAGCAGCTTGGCGCCGTGGCGGATGATGCCGTCGTGCTCCTGGTCGACACCGGGCAGGAAGCCGGGGACGTCCAGCATGGTGACCAGCGGGATGTTGAAGGCGTCGCACATCTGGACGAAGCGCGCGGCCTTCTCGCTCGCGTTGATGTCGAGCACGCCGGCCAGCGACTGCGGCTGGTTGGCGATGATGCCGGTGACGTGGCCGTCGATCCGGGCGAGCACGCACAGCACGTTGGTGGCCCAGCGCTCGTGGACCTCCAGGTACTCGCCGTGGTCGACGATCTCCTCGATCACCTTGCGCATGTCGTACGGGCGGTTGCCGTCGGCGGGCACCAGGTCGAGCAGGACGTCGTTGCGGCGGTCCACCGGGTCGTCGGTGACGACGGACGGCGGCATCTCGCGGTTGTTCTGCGGCAGCAGCGAGAGGAGGTAGCGGACCTCCTCGATGCAGGACTGCTCGTCGTCGTACGCGAAGTGCGAGACGCCGGAGACCCCGGAGTGGACGTCGGCGCCGCCGAGCCCGTTCTGGGTGATCTTCTCGCCGGTGACGGCCTGCACCACGTCCGGGCCGGTGATGAACATCTGCGAGGTCTCGCGGACCATGAAGATGAAGTCGGTGAGGGCCGGGGAGTACGCGGCGCCGCCGGCGCACGGGCCGAGCATCACCGAGATCTGCGGGATGACGCCGGAGGCCCGGGTGTTGCGCTGGAAGATGCCGCCGTAGCCGGCCAGGGCGGTGACGCCCTCCTGGATGCGGGCGCCGGCGCCGTCGTTCAGCGAGACCAGCGGCGCACCGGCCGCGATGGCCATGTCCATGATCTTGTGGATCTTCTGCGCGTGGGCCTCGCCCAGCGCGCCGCCGAAGATCCGGAAGTCGTGCGCGTAGGTGAACACGGTCCGGCCGTGCACGGTGCCCCAGCCGACGATGACGCCGTCGGTGTGCGGCTTCTTGGCCTCCAGGCCGAAGCCGGTGGCGCGGTGCCGGCGCAGCGGCTCCACCTCGCGGAAGGAGCCCTCGTCGAGCAGCAGGTCGATGCGCTCGCGGGCGGTCAGCTTGCCCTTGGCGTGCTGCGCCTCGGTGGCCTTCTCGCTCGGGCCGCGGCGGACCTGCTCGCGCAGTTCGTGCAGCTCGGCGACCCGCCCGTGGGCGTCGGCCGGGATCTCGGGGATCTCGTCGCCGACCGGCGCCTCATGCACAACCGTCATCTCGAACCACTCCAAGGGTGAGGGAACTGTCCGACAGCCAACGTCTGCATTGCCCCCGGCTGCGAATCACTTCTTCACTTATGACTGTACGAGGGGCCGCGTCCTGGTTTCGGCGTTGATTCCGTACAAGGTCGCGTGCGTTTACATGTCAGGGCTGCACAGAAACCGGACCTCGCCACCCTGTGCGTACCGTGTCCGATCGAACACGGGGGGTTGCTGCTTGGGTGATTGTCTGATGATCTGAGCATGAGGAAACGTGCAGGTCAGGGCCGTCAATCAGCACTGTATCCGGGTCCGCTGAAGGATCGCTCAAGGCTTGCTTGAGCCGATCGGGCGAGTGGGTCCGCGCGCCCCGGGGGCTTCGCAAGTCGTAGGGATACGCCAAAAACGCCGCAGCCCACCCGGAAGGTCCCGAGTGGGCTGTCCGAGGGAGCCGCGTCAGCTCTTGCGGCCGTCCTCCGGCTCGTCCCGGCCGCGCAGCTCCTCCTCGCGGCGGCGCAGATCGGCCTCCCACTGCTTGAGCATGTCCTCGTGCTGCTTGTCGTCCTTCTTCAACGAGGCGAGGAACTCGGGGTCGTCGTCCGGCGCGAGCGGCCGGCCGTCGCGCGGGCGGCCGGACTCCGCAGGGTCCGCCGACCGGCCCGGTGCGAACCCGCGCCGCTTGCCGGCCACCAGCCAGGCGATCGGGCCGAGCGGCGGGAACAGCAGCACGATGATCACCCACACCACCTTGGGCAGGTGCTTCACCTCGTCCTCGGGGGCGGTCAGGCAGTCGATGAAGGCCCACACCCACAGGGCGAGCGGGAGCACGACGGTCAGAATCCTCAGCACGGCGGTGATCTCCCCCGGCGACGGCGGTTGCGGCGGCGGCTCCCCGGGGTCCTCGACTCCAGGGGGCCCTTGACCGAGCCAGGCTATCGGGTGGCGGATACTGACTGGCATGGCATACGACGATCTCCGCTCGTTTCTCCGGGCACTCGACCGCGAAGGCGACCTCAGGCGCATCAAGGCCGAGGTGGACCCCCACCTGGAGATCGGCGAGATCGTCGACCGGGTGCAGAAGGCCAAGGGCCCGGCGCTGCTGTTCGAGAACGTCAAGGGCTCCTCGATGCCGCTGGCGATGAACGTCTTCGGCACCGAGCGCCGGCTCGCCAAGTCGCTCGGCCTGAAGGGCCCGGAGGACATCTCCGAGAAGATCGCCGGCCTGCTGAAGCCGGAGCTGCCGCAGGGCTTCACCGGCTTCCGGGACGCCTTCGGCAAGCTCGCCTCGATGGCCCACGTGCCGCCGAGGAACGTGAAGTCCGGCGACGCGCCCGTGCACGAGGTGGTGCTCACCGGCGACGACGTCAACCTGGACGACCTGCCCGCGCTGTTCACCTGGCCGCTGGACGGCGGGTCCTTCTTCAACCTGGGCCTGACCCACACCAAGGACCCGGACAGCGGGATCCGCAACCTCGGCCTCTACCGGCTGCAGCGGCACGACCGGCGCACCATCGGCATGCACTGGCAGATCCACAAGGACAGCCGCAACCACTACGCGGTGGCGGCGAAGCGCGGCGAGCGGCTGCCGGTCGCGATCGCCTTCGGCTGCCCGCCGGCCGTCACCTACGCCGCCACCGCGCCGCTGCCCGGCGACATCGACGAGTACCTGTTCGCGGGCTTCATCGCGGGGGAGCGGGTGAAGATGGTCGACTGCAAGACCGTCCCGCTCCAGGTCCCGGCCGATGCGGAGGTCGTGCTGGAGGGCTGGCTGGAGCCCGGCGAGATGCTCCCCGAGGGCCCGTTCGGCGACCACACCGGCTTCTACACCCCGCAGGAGCCGTTCCCGGCCCTGACGATCGACTGCGTGACGATGCGTCGGCGCCCGATCCTGCAGTCCATCGTGGTCGGCCGCCCGCCGACCGAGGACGGCCCGCTGGGCAAGTTCACCGAGCGGTTCTTCCTGCCGCTGCTGAAGATCATCATCCCGGACATCGTCGACTACGACCTGCCCGAGGCCGGCGGCTTCCACAACTGCGTGATCGTCTCGATCGACAAGAAGTACCCCAAGCACGCCCAGAAGACGATGCACGCCATCTGGGGCGCCCACATGATGTCGCTGACCAAGCTGATCATCGTGGTGGACTCCGACTGCGACGTGCACGACTACCAGGAGGTCGCCTGGCGGGCCTTCGGCAACGTGGACTACAGCCGCGACCTCACCGTGGTGGAGGGCCCGGTCGACCACCTCGACCACGCGTCCTACCAGCAGTTCTGGGGCGGCAAGGCGGGCATCGACGCGACCCGCAAGCTGCCCGAGGAGGGCTACACCCGGGACGGCGGCTGGCCGGAGATGGTCTCCTCCGACCCGGCCACGGCCGAGCTGGTCGACCGCCGCTGGAAGGAGTACGGGCTGTGAGCACCGCCGCCGCCCTCCCCGAGGTCCCGCCGGGGAAGGTCAGGTCCTTCCTACGCCTGGTGATGATCGAGCACTCGGTCTTCGCCCTGCCCTTCGCCTACATCGCCGCCCTCACCGCGATGTTCCTCGCCGACGAGCGCGTGCACTGGGGCGAACTGTTCATCGTCACGGTGTGCATGGTCGGCCTGCGGACCTTCGCGATGGCCGCCAACCGGATCATCGACCGGGAGATCGACGCCCGGAACCCGCGCACGGCCGGGCGCGAACTGGTCACCGGCGCGGTCGCGCTGAGGACCGCGTACATCGGCTCGGCGATCGCGCTGGTGGTCTTCCTCGGTGCGGCCGCCCTGCTCAACCCGCTCTGCCTGGCGCTCGCCCCGGTCGCCGTCGTGCCGATGGTGGTCTACCCGTACGGCAAGCGGTTCACCGACTTCCCGCAGGCCATCCTGGGCCTCGCCCAGGCGATGGGCCCGATCGGCGCCTGGCTCGCCGTCACGGGCTCGTGGTCCTGGGACGCGGTGGTGCTGGGCCTCGCGGTGGGCATCTGGATCGGCGGCTTCGACCTGATCTACGCCTGCCAGGACGTCGCCTCCGACCGCGACGGCGGCGTGCGCTCCGTCCCGGCCCGCTTCGGCGTCCCGGCGGCGGTCCGGGGGGCGCGGGTCTGCCACGCCCTGACGACGCTGCTGCTCGGCTGGTACGCCGTCCTGACGGACGCCGGGCCGGCCTTCTGGGTCGGGCTGGCGGTGGTGGCGGGCGCGTTCGTCTACGAGCACACCATCGTGAAGCCGGGCGACCTGTCGCGGTTGAACCGGGCGTTCTTCCAGACCAACGGGTTCGTCGGGATCTCGCTGTTCTTCTTCGCCCTGGTGGACCTGGTGATGCGCGGCCTCGGCCTCTGAGCTCAGCCCTTCCCGCCCTCGTCGAGCGTGTGCTTGACGAGGGCGTTGGCGTGTCCGTGGCCCAGGCCGTGCTCGGTCTTCAGCCAAGCGACCAGCTCCATGTGCCTGGTCAGCGGGGAGGAGCGGATCAGCTCCTGCCAGTGCGCGATCGGCTGCCCGTACTTCTTCTCGATCGAGGGGAAGTAGCTGGCGGGGTTGCCCTTGGGGGTCTCGGTGCTCATGACGGGTTCTCCTCGGTGGTGGCTCGGTGGTGGGTGGATCGTTCTTCGGTGACTGTCACGCCGTCAGCCGGAGGAGGCCGAGTGCGGCCCCCGATCGGGGCTGCGGTGAGCGTGTTCGTCATGCCGGTAGGACCGGGGGCGTGAGCGGAACTCATCGCTGGGGCGGATGTGATCCGGGTCACGTGGTGCGGCGGCCGCTCGATCGGGGGCGCGCGGCCCTCGGTGCCGGGTCGGCCCGTCCGCGCTCGTCCTCGTGAAGGCATCCCGTACCGGATGTACATCCGGTACATTTGATGCATGAGTGAACCTGTGATCGCGTCCATGGCCGAGGTCCGGAGCCACCTCGCGGATGTCATCGACCGGGCCCGCAGGGACGAGACACCGACGATCATCACCCGGCGGGGGCGGCAGGAGGCCGTGGTGATCGACATCGAGGAGTACCGGCGGCTGAGCCGACTGGCGGACGAGGCCGAGGACGCCTGGCTCAACCGGCTGGCCGACGAGGCCGAGGCCGAGGGCGTCGAGGGATCGGTCTCCCTCGAGGAGATGGCCGCAATGCTCCGTTCCCAGCACGGCTGAGCCATGGGCCACACGACGCGGTTCACTCCGCACGGCCAGCGGGACCTGCTGAAGATCCCCCGCCCCGATGCCCTTCGGATCATGTACCGCCTCACCGAACTCCAGCGAGCGCTGGACGAGGGCAGCACCGAGTCCTTCGACATCAAGGCGCTCCAGGGGCACAGCGCCCGGTGGCGGCTGCGCGTCGGGGACTACCGGGTCGTCTACACGATCGAGGAGCGTCAGATCATCGTGTGGGTCATGGCGGTCGGTAACCGCCGCGACGTCTACCGGCGCCTCTAGTGCCGCGTCAGGCAACCTTCGCCCCGTCGCGACGCCCGGCACGCACTCTCGCCGCACCGGCCGAAAGCCCAAGTACGTCCAGTACGAGG